>DIZT01000054.1:4094-5313 GCA_002427975.1 Micrococcaceae bacterium UBA6021
TGAGGAATTTCCGTGAGACGCCTGCTGCTTCGGCGAGGGACTGCTGCGACTGCCCGCGGTCCTGGCGCCGGGCACGGATGATTGCGCCGACTGCCGCGGGCGTGTCGATGATGGTTCCAGATGTCATGGCGTCCTCCCTACTGCATCCAGTATGTCACCGAATGGTGACAGGAGCATCATCGCTTCTAATCCGTCAAAGAGCAGGTCCCCCGCCGGTGGTGTGTTGTCGAGGTTGCCGCCGGTCCGGGGTGGTTTCCGCCTCCGACGAGGAAGTTGAGGTAGTCCTGGTTGACAGTAAATGCGGGGGACTTCATCGTGCCTACGGGCCAGTCGCCGTCATTGAAGGAATTGACGAGCCCTGCGCCTGTGAAACCGGTGACTGCCTGCTGGCCGGGAAAGGTCACTGTTGCGGGGGCGTTTGCGAAAGGCCCGTTCTGCGGAGATGCGCCCTTGGCTCGAGGAGCTCGTCGATGGGCGTCGTCCTCCGGTATCCCGGGTCCAGGCGCCGCCAGAGAGGCGGCATGAGCCGCGTTGCTGCTCTCAGGCGGACCAATCGCTGGCCTGCGAAGGGCCCGTTTCCACTTCATGGACGCGTTTTGAAGGACTCCACTTTGGTGGGGTCCAGCTCAATGACCGGGTCCAGAATGTCGTCGATTCTGGCCAGCAGGGCTGGGTCGAGTTTCACTCCGGCTGCGGTGGCGGTATCTATGAGCTGGTCAGGGCGTGAGGCTCCGACTATGGCTGCCGAGACGTTGGGGTTTTGCAGTACCCATGCGACGGCGAGTGCGGGCATGGACAGGCCGGCGTCTGCGGCGAGCGGTTTGAGCTGCTGGACACGGGTGAGGATGTCTTCGGTCAGGTAGCGGTTGTCTGACTTGAGTTCGCCGTCCTCGCCTGTGAAGCGGGATGCTGCCGGGGCGGCTTGGCCGGGGACGTATTTTCCGGTCAGGACGCCTTGGGCCATGGGTGACCAGCAGATCTGTCCCAGGCCCAGCTCCTGGCAGGTGGGGACGACTTCTTTTTCGATGACCCGCCAGAGAAGGGAGTACTGGGGCTGGTTGGAGATGAGTTGAATGCCTAGTTCCCGGGCGAGTGCGGCGGCCGCACGGATTTCGTCCACGGTCCATTCGGAGACGCCGATGTAATGGGCTTTGCCGGCGTGGACGATGTCCGCGAAGGCCCCCATGGTCTCGGCAAGCGCTGTCTCTTATACACATCT
>DIZT01000307.1:0-18204 GCA_002427975.1 Micrococcaceae bacterium UBA6021
TGTGTATAAGAGACAGGATGACACCAACCTCGGCCGGCTCATCACCATCTTTGAAGAACTGCGGCAGTCCAGCCAGCTGATCGTGATCACGCACCAGAAACGGACCATGGAAGTGGCCGATGCGCTCTACGGCGTCACCATGCGCGGCGACGGCGTGTCCACCGTCATCAGCCAGCGGCTGGGCGCGGACGTGTAGCGTTCGCGCAGATGGCCCAGCCAAGGCGTGTCGCGTTTGTGAGAAGCTAGGGGAGTGAATGACATCCTCCCCATTATTCTGTCCATTGTTGCTGCCCTGGCGGTTATTGGCGGGCTGATCCCGGTCCTGTTGAAGACGCGGAAGAACATCACCCAGTACCCCGGGACCCGCGACGCCAATGATCCCGCCACCGGCGGGGGAACGCTGCTCGAGGACGCTCCCGTGGTTCCGGCCGAGCGCAACGCTCCGGCCGGCGTCGACCTCGAAGACCTCGAAGTCACCGATGTTCCCGATGACGCGGCAGGCCTGGAAACCATCCAGGTTGAGACCCCCCTACCCGTTGCCGGCCGCCTGACCCGCCTCCGGGAGCGGCTGGTCCGGTCGAACAACATCCTGGGCAAGGGCCTGCTCGCCCTGCTGTCCAGCGACAAGATCGACGAAAACGTCTGGGACGAAGTTGAGGAGACCCTCCTTCTGGCCGATCTCGGCACTGAACCCACGATGCAGCTGGTGGATGCCCTCCGGGAACGCGTGAAAGTTCTCGGCACCAGGACCCCCGAGCAGGTCAAAGCCATGCTCCGCGAGGAACTGATCAAACTCGTGGATCCCACCATGGACCGCGCCCTGCGCACCGACAGGCACGGGGACAAGCCGGCCATCGTGCTGGTGGTGGGTGTCAACGGTGTGGGCAAAACCACCACCGTGGGCAAGCTCGCCCGCGTGCTCGTTGCCGAGGACAAGGACGTCCTGCTTGGCGCGGCGGACACGTTCCGCGCGGCAGCCGCCGAGCAGCTGGCCACCTGGGGCCAGCGTGTGGGCGTTCCCACCGTGAAGTCCGACATCGACGGCGCGGACCCCGCATCGGTCGCCTATGATGCGGTCAAGGCCGGCATCGAACAGGAAGTCGATGTCGTCATGATAGACACGGCGGGCCGCCTGCAGAACAAGACCGGCCTGATGGATGAACTCGGCAAGGTCAAGCGGGTCATCGAGAAGCTGGCCGAGGTGGATGAGGTCCTGCTGGTCCTGGACGCCACCACCGGCCAGAACGGCCTGAACCAGGCCCGGGTCTTCTCCGAGGTAGTGAACATCACCGGCATTGTCCTGACCAAGCTGGACGGGACCGCCAAGGGCGGCATCGTGGTGGCCATCCAGAAATCCCTCGGCGTGCCGGTCAAGCTGATCGGTCTGGGCGAAGGGGCCGATGACCTGGCTCCGTTTGAGGTTGAGGGCTTTGTCGATGCCCTGCTGAACTAGGAATTTTCACGTTCGAGGGGTGGGTTCCCGCCGCGATGGCTTTGGCTTAGCGGCGGGATCTCACCCCTCGATGCGTTTCAGCGGCTCGCGCGTTACGGACCAGCAGGCCGCCGCGAGCACCAGTACACCGCCGGTGACCCCGAATGCCCAGCCGTAGCCCAGCCGGTCCGCCAGGACGCCTGCCAGCACCGGTCCGGCAATCGCGCCGACGTCCGACGTCATCTGGTAGGCGGCCAGGACCCGCCCGCCGGACCGCTCATTGCCGATGACGTCCGCGACGGCGGCCTGCTGGGCAGGTCCCAACAGGCCAGACCCCACTCCGGCCACAGCCGACGCAGCGAGAAACCAGCCCAGCTGGGAGGTGAAGCCGATGGCTGCCGTGGCGAGTCCGGCGGTCAGGAGGCCTGCGATCATCAAGGGCCGCCGGCCCAGGCTGTCCGCCAGCCGGCCGGAAAACGTCAGGGCGGCGGCGTTGCCGGCAGCAAAAACGGCCAGCGCAAGGCCGGCAGCTTGAGGGCCGGTGCCGAGCGCAGCAACCGCAAACAGCGGGACGGTGGCCATCCGCACGCCGAACGTCGCCCAACCATTGGCGAAGCTGGAGAGCAGCACCGCGCGGTACACGCCAACTCCCCAGGCTTCGGCGAAGCGCATGTCCGGGGCGCGGCTCTCCGCGGACCGCGCTCCGGACGGCGCGTGGTTCAGCTGCGTCTGCACCACCGCGGCAGCAACGACCAGCGCGGCCGCATAACCCAGAAACGGCACCCGTAATCCGAATCCGGCGAGCAGGCCGCCCACCACCGGACCCAGGACGCTGCCGATCAGGAACGCGGACGCATAAGCGCCCGACACCCGGCCCCGGCTCGCCGGCGGCGCCAGCCGGATCACAAGCGCCATGGACGCCACGGTGAACATCACAGAGCCCACGCCGCCCAGCCCCCGGAAGACCAGGAGCTGCCAGTAGTCCTGGGCAAACGCGCACGCCGCAGTTGAAGCCGCCACAATCAGCAGTCCGGCCACATAGACAGGCCGCTCACCCCAGCGGCCGATCAGGGCCCCGCCCGCTGGTGCGAACACCAGCCGCATGAAGGCGAAGATGCTCACGATCACAGCGGCGGCTGTTGCGCCGACGTCGAACGTGGTGGCGAATTGCGGCAAGACGGGCGCCACCAGCCCGAAGCCGAGGGCAATCAGGAACGCTGCGGCGAGCATCACCTTGATGTCGCGCGGAAGCGTGGGCCGTTGCGGACGCACAACGGACAAAATCCGCGTTGTGGCGCGGCTCACGGCGGATGGTGCCGTCATAAGGCAGTTCCTTGCAATGTAGGCAGCCGGTGGCCGGCGGCAGTGGTGAAACATAACCGTAACAAGCCAGATATGCACCATTTACTTTCGGGAGGTTGTTGTAACACCGCAGCAACATAAATCCTCCGCAGGCGAAACACTGCGCCGACAAACTCTTTATAGAACGCAAGTGGCGTTGGACAAGCGGACAAGTCCGCACCTAAGCGAGAAAGGACGCAGACCATGGAACTCACCGCAGGTCTCGTTTGGCTCCTGGTTGCTTCAGCATTCGTGCTGTTCATGACCCCGGGCCTGGCATTCTTCTACGGCGGCATGACGCGCGCCAAGTCGGCTTTGAACATGATGATGATGAGCTTCGTGGCCATTGCAACGGTCGGCATCACGTGGGTGCTGTGGGGTGCGTCCATGGCCACGAGCAATGACGATAACTTCTACCAGATCTTCGCAAACCCGTTCAGCCACTTCGGGCTGCACAACTTTACTGATCCGGCGGATCTGATCAAGGTCGGCTACGCCGCAACCTTCGCCATCATCACGGTGGCACTGATCTCCGGTGCGGTTGCGGACCGCGCGAAGTTCTCGGCCTGGGTAATCTTTACCCCCATCTGGGCCACCCTGGTCTACGCGCCGCTGGCATTCATGGTCTGGGGCGGGGGACTGTTTTCCAAGGACGGCTGGTTTGGCCAGACATTCGCTCCGGTCATTGACTTCGCAGGCGGCACGGTGGTGCACATCAACGCCGGTATTGCCGGCCTGATTCTGGTGCTCATCATTGGCAACCGCAAGGGATTCGGCAAGGACCCGAACCACCGCCCCCACAACGTCCCGTTCGTGATGCTCGGCGCAGCAATCCTGTGGTTCGGCTGGTTCGGCTTCAACGCCGGCGCCGCTGCAACGGTAGAGCAGGCTGGCCTGATCTGGATCAACACCTTGGCAGCTCCGGCTGCCGCCATGCTGGGCTGGCTCGCCGTCGAACGGATCCGCGACGGCCACCCGACGTCATTGGGTGCCGCTTCGGGTGTTGTCGCCGGGCTGGTAGCAATCACTCCGGCATGTGGCAACGTTTCCCCTCTGGGTGCCATTGCCCTGGGCGTTGTGGCCGGTATCGCCTCGGCCCTGGCAGTGGGCCTGAAGTTCAAGCTGGGCTACGACGACTCCCTGGACGTCGTGGGTGTCCACCTCGTCTCCGGTGTGATCGGAACGGTGGCCATCGGGTTCCTCGCCACCCCGACCACGGGACCCGCCGGCTTGTTCTATGGCGGCGGTACAACCCAGCTCGTCGCCCAGGTCCTGGCCGCGCTGTTCTCCATCGTTTTCACCGCGGTGATGACTTTCATCATTGCCTTCCCCATCCACAAGACCATGGGCTTCCGGATCTCGGAGCGGCAGGAGATCGCCGGAGCAGACGTCAGCCTGCACGCCGAGACGGCCTACGAATTCGGAGTGGGCGGACACGGCGGAAGCTTCCAGCCGATGCACGACCTCATTACCGGTAAGGGCTTCACCGACGAGAGCAAGACAACACAGCCCGCAGCTGGCAAGGAGAGCGTGGAAGCATGAAACTGATCACGGCAATCGTCCGTCCGGAAAAGCTCGAGTCGATCCGTGAAGGCCTGGAGGCCTATGGAGTCCAGGGACTGACGGTCAGCGCGGCCAGCGGCTATGGCCGCCAGCGCGGATATACCGAGGTCTACCGCGGCGCCGAATACAACGTGGACCTGTTGCCTAAGATCAGGGTCGAAGTGCTCGCGACGGACGAGCAGGCCGATGACATCCTGGACGTCATCATTGCCAGCTCCAACACCGGACGCGCCGGTGACGGCAAGGTTTGGACCGTGGACGTCTTCGAAGCTGTCAGGGTCCGCACCGGCGAACGCGGCGTCGCCGCCATCTAGCCGTTCCACACGCCGGCCGTTCCACACGCCGGGTGATCCACTCGAAAGAGCGGGCAGGGAGCCTCAAAGGTTCCCTGCCCGCTCTTTCTGTTGTGGGGCCTAGTCAGCCGGCACAGAACCAGGCCGTCCGGCGGGACCTGCCGAACCGGCGTCGTACTTTTCCAGCGGCACCGTGCCCCGCTGCCAGGCCTTCAGGACGGGCTCGACAATCCGCCAGCAGTCCTCTGCGGTGTCGCCCCGCACCGAGAGCAGGGGATCGCCGCTCAGGACCCCTTCCAGCACTTCGCCATAGGGCAGCAGATCGGAGTCGCTGAGTTCAGCCTCCAGGGTGACCCGTCCAAGGCTGAAGATGCTGCCGGGACCGTTGACGTCGACGTCGAACTCCAAGGTGTCCGGGCCGAAGCCGATCCTTAGCTGGTTGGGGGAGTCCACCCCGGTGAATCCGGCCGGCAGGTGCGGGACAGGGCGGAAGGTGACCACGGCTTCCTTGCGTTTCACCCCGAGGGCCTTGCCCGAACGCAGGATGAACGGGACCCCCTTCCAGCGCCAGTTCTCGATCTCCACCCGGACTTCCGCCAGGGTCTCCGTCCCACGGGCCGCGTCCACCCCTTCTTCCTGCGCGTAGTCCGGGACTTTCCTGCCCGCAATCGAACCTGCCGTATACGTGGCCCGGCGCGTGGATTTCGCGTACGGGGCGCTGATGCTGCTGGCGCGGAGCACGGTGGCGATGGCGTCGCGGAGGTCCCGCTCGCCGATGCTGGCCGGCGGCTCAATGGCCATCAGGGCCATGATCTGCAGCAGATGGCTCTGGATCATGTCACGCAGGGCCCCGGCATTGTCGTAATACCTCGCACGCCCCTCCAGGGCCAGGTCCTCCTCGAAGATGATCTCCACCTTTTCCACATGCTCGCGGTTCCATACCGGTTCCAGGAAATTGTTCGCGAAGCGCAGGCCCAGGATGTTCAGCACCGTGGCTTTCCCCAGGAAATGGTCCACCCGGTGGATGTGGTCCTCCGGCACCAGGGCGGCAAGCGTATGGTTGAGTGAACGGGCCGAGGCCTCGCTGGAACCGAAGGGCTTCTCCATCACCAGCCGTGTCCCGGGCGGAACCTGGTCGCGGTGCAGGGACTCGCAGGCCAGCTGGCTGACATGGGGAGGCAGGGCAAAATAGATGGCCGTGGGGCCTTCCAGCTCCGCCAGCAATGCCGCCAGGGCCCCGTCCGACGTAACATCAAGCTGGTGGTAGCTGGTGGCCTTCGCCAGGGCGGTGAGAGCTTTCCTTCCAGCCGCGTCGGCGGCCTCCGCGGCCGGGGCGAAGGCCTCGTGGACCCGGGTCCGCCACTGTTCCGGTGTCCAGGCATCGGAGCCGGCGCCCACCAGGAACAGGTCATCGGCGTGGCCCGTTGCCACCAGCCGGGCCAGTCCGGGCAGCAGCAGCCGTCCCGTCAGATCGCCGGAGGCACCCAGAATGAGCAGGGTTTTTACATTTGTTTGGCTCGTCACTCTGCCAGCATGCCATCCTGCAAGCCCGTCTTGGTATCCTAGATAGTCGAGTCCCCCCTGTAAATCCACTGAAAGAAGTGCGCGGCGCGTGTTCAATTCACTCTCTGACCGGTTGACAGCAACCTTCAAGAATCTCCGTGGCAAGGGCCGCCTCACCGAGGCCGACGTCGATGCCACAGTCCGCGAGATCCGGCGCGCCCTCCTGGATGCCGATGTTGCCGTTGCCGTGGTGCGTGAGTTTACGGCCCGCGTCCGTGAGCGTTCCCTCGGGGCCGAGGTATCGGGGGCGCTGAACCCCAGCCAGCAGATCGTCAAGATCGTTAATGAGGAGCTCGTTGAGATCCTCGGTGGCGAGACCCGACGCATCCGGCTGGCCAAGACCGGCCCCACCATCATCATGCTGGCCGGCCTCCAGGGTGCCGGTAAGACCACCCTGGCCGGCAAGCTCGCCAAATGGCTCAAGTCCCAGGGCCACAGCCCCATTCTGGTGGCCTGCGACCTCCAGCGGCCCAACGCCGTCACCCAGCTCCAGATTGTCGGCAAGCGTGCCGGCGTGCCCGTTTTTGCGCCGCACCCGGGTGCCACCTCGGAACTGGAGCACCCGGCCGGTGACCCGGTCGCCGTCGCCCGTGCCGGCGTTGAGGAAGCGCGCCAGAAGCTGCACGACGTCGTAATTGTTGACACCGCCGGCCGCCTTGGTGTTGATGCCGAGATGATGGAGCAGGCACGCGAGATCCGCCGCGCCATCGTCCCCAACGAAGTGCTGTTCGTGATCGACTCCATGATCGGCCAGGACGCCGTGAACACGGCTGTGGCGTTTGACGAGGGCGTTAACTTCACCGGAATCGTGCTGTCAAAGCTCGACGGCGACGCCCGCGGCGGTGCCGCCCTTTCCGTTGCGTCGGTCACCGGAAAGCCCGTTATGTTCGCCTCCACCGGCGAAGGCGTGGATGACTTTGAGCTGTTCCACCCGGACCGCATGGCGTCCCGCATCCTGGACATGGGTGACGTCCTCACCCTGATCGAGCAGGCTGAGAAGAACTGGGACAAGGACGAAGCGGCCCGGATGGCGAAGAAGTTCGCCGACCAGGAAGACTTCACCCTGGACGACTTCCTCTCCCAGATGCAGCAGATCCGCAACATGGGCTCCATGAAGAAGATGCTGATGATGATGCCGGGTGCGGCCGGGATCAGGCAGCAGTTGGAGAACTTTGACGAGCGCGAGATCGACCGCGTCGAGGCGATCGTCCGCTCCATGACTCCGCACGAACGCGTGGCCCCGAAGATCATCAACGGCTCCCGCCGGGCACGGATCGCCCGCGGTTCGGGCGTGCACGTCTCGGAAGTCAACGGCCTGCTGGAGCGCTTCGCCCAGGCCCAGAAGATGATGAAGAAGATGGCCCAGGGCGGCGGCATGCCGGGGATGCCCGGGATGCCGGGCATGGGCGGCCCCGGTGGTGCGCGGAAGGGCGGCAAGAACGCCCCGAAGAAAAAGGCCCGCTCAGGCAACCCGGCCAAGGCTGCGCAGGAGCTCAAGGACGCCGAGGCCCGGCGTGCCGGCGCGGCCAAGGCCCTCCCCACAGGCGCAGCCTTCGGCCAGCAGGCCGGCGACTTCGACCCTTCGCAGCTGAACCTGCCCAAGGGCTTCGACAAGTTCCTCGGCAAGTAACCACCTCTCCAACTGGGTAGCAGCAGATGCCGTCTTGAGCTCTCATAACGACACTTACTGCTAGCTGGTTGGGATGTTGGTGCCGTGGAATAGGGTTGGGTCATGTTCAAACAGCGGGTAGTGTTCGTGCACGGCGCCGGACCTTTCGGTGCGGCGGCGTGGCCGCGCCAGCACGGAATGGCGCTGGCCTACGACGCCCTGTTCCTGCGGCGGCACGGCTTTGACCCGGTGGCTGAACCCGTGGAGTCCTCGTTCGCCGAGGACACCGCCATCATCCTCAGGTCACTCGCCGATGACGGCCGCGGCGCCGCCGGCGGCCACGTTGTTGCCCACGCAGAGGGCGCCATTGCGGCCATGATTGCGGCTGTCGAGCGCCCGGATCTCGTGTTTTCGCTGACGCTCGTTGAACCCGCGTGCCTGTCGCTGACCGCAGAACTGCCAGCCACAGCGGCGCACCGTGCCCTGATGCAGCCCCTTTTTGACGTCCGGCACCAGCTCGGTGATGAGGACTTCCAGCGTGAGTACGTACGCAGGATGTTCGCGGCGGATCTGCACGAGCCCGCCACGGCGGAGGAAAAACGGTCAGCGCGCCGGCTCCGGTTACAGGCCCCGTCCTGGGAAGCCCCGCTGCATATCGTTCCGGGCGTCCCCACCATGGTCCTGACAGGCGGCTGGGAACCGCTCTACGAGGAAATCGCCGGATACCTGCAGGAGACCGGTGCCCTGCACCGCATCGCTGCGGGCGGGCACCGGCCTCAGGACTCGGCTGAAGGTGACCGTGCCATCCGGTCCTTCATTGCCGACGTCGGCAGGTCACGCTCAGTTCAGGCTTCCTGAGCCGTCAGCTTCCGGCCGGGATCCGAAGCTCCGGGAGGTAGACCTTTCCGCCGGCGGCCAGGAACTCCGCACTCTTTTCACGCATCCCGCTGTAGGCCTCCGCGATGGCAGCCTGTGAATCGGCTGAACCAAACTCGTCCCGGATGTCCTGGCTGATTTTCATGGAGCAGAACTTCGGACCGCACATGGAACAGAAATGCGCGGTTTTGGCCGGTTCGGCCGGCAGCGTCTCGTCATGGAAGGCCTCCGCCGTGACCGGGTCCAGGGACAGCGCGAACTGGTCGCGCCAGCGGAATTCAAAACGGGCCTTGGACAGGGCATCATCGCGCTCGTGCGCACCCGGGTGGCCCTTAGCCAGGTCTGCTGCGTGGGCGGCGATCTTGTAGGTGATCACCCCGGTCTTCACATCGTCCTTGTTCGGGAGGCCAAGATGTTCCTTGGGCGTGACGTAACAAAGCATCGCAGTGCCGTACCGTGCGATTTCCGTGGCGCCGATAGCGGACGTGATGTGGTCATAGCCCGGCGCAATGTCCGTGACCAGCGGCCCGAGGGTGTAGAACGGGGCACCCTTGCAGAGTTCCTGCTGGCGTTCCACGTTCTCCCGCACCAGATGGAACGGGACGTGCCCGGGACCTTCCACCATGACCTGCACATCGAATTCCCAGGCCCGCTGCGTGAGCTCCGCCAGAGTGTCCAGCTCGGCGAACTGGGCGGCATCATTGGCGTCCGCCGTTGCACCCGGCCGTAGTCCGTCGCCCAGGGAGAACGCGACGTCGTACTTGGCGAAGATCTCGCACAGCTCGTCGAAGTGCGTGTAGAGGAAGTTCTCCTCGTGGTGGGCCAGGCACCAGCCGGCCATGATCGCGCCGCCGCGGGAGACGATGCCGGTGACGCGGTCGGCCGTCAGCGGCACATAACGCAGCAGCACACCGGCGTGGATGGTCATGTAGTCCACGCCTTGCTCGCACTGCTCAATCACGGTGTCGCGGTAGATTTCCCACGTCAGCTTGTTGGCCTCGCCATTGACCTTCTCCAGCGCCTGGTAGATGGGCACAGTGCCGATGGGCACGGGGGAGTTGCGGATGAGCCATTCCCGCGTGGTGTGGATGTCATCGCCGGTGGACAGGTCCATGACGGTGTCCGCGCCCCACTGGGTGGCCCACTGCAGTTTGTCCACTTCCTCGGCAATGGAGCTGGTCACCGCGGAGTTGCCGATGTTTGCGTTGATCTTCACCAGGAAGGCCTTGCCGATGATCATCGGCTCCGACTCCGGGTGGTTGATGTTGTTCGGGATGATGGCGTGTCCGGCGGCCACTTCGCTGCGGACCAGTTCCACGTCGCAGTTTTCGCGGAGGGCCACGAACTGCATCTCGGGGGTGATGACACCCTGCCTCGCGTAATGCATCTGGGTGACGGTCCTGCCGTCGACGGCGCGGCGGGGCACCGGCTGTGCCCCCTTCCACTCGGCGGAGGCTGCGCCGCGGCGCACTGCGGACTTGCCGTCGTCGAGCAGGTTCCGTTCGCGGCCGCTGTAGGGCTCGGTGTCACCACGGGCTGCGATCCACTCCGAGCGGAACGGGTTGAGGCCCACCACCGGATCGCTGCCCGGGCCGGCCGTACGGTAGGTCCGGAATGGCCCGTTTGCCTCGCCGTTGGGCGACGGCTCCAGCGCAATCTCGGTCACGGGAACCCTGATCCCGGTGGCTTCATCGCTGATAAACGCCAGCGAGTGGGACTTGAGAGACTGCGTTTCAGGGGTGTCAGCCCCATTTTGGGCAGGGATCAGCTGTTCTTCTTGTGTATTCAATGAATACTCACTTCCTTCGCCGGCATTACCCGGACAGGTTCAACGGTCGCGGGCTGCGTCAGCCCGATCTCAGCCCCTGCAAGGGCTCCCGTGTGGTCAAGTCGAAGCTACCACAGACCGCCGGGGGCCTGGTGACACCAATCACGGGGAAGCGGTCGCAATCTGACACGCTCACCTCTTGAATTAAATTGAACCTTCAAGTAAATTAGAGTTATAGCCGCCTTCGACCCCGAGGGCCAACGGACCGGAGAGTGTTCAATGTCTGCAGAAGCCACCAGCCAGGATCTCCTTCCTGCCGATCTCTCCATGGGCACTGTGATGCTCAAGGTAGGCGACATGAAGCTGATGGCCGACTACTACCAGCGTGCGCTCGGCCTGGAGGTTGTCGCTGAACAGGACGGCGGCATATACCTTGGCCGGCTCCAGCGCCCCCTGGTCCACCTCGCGGCCGCGCCGTCCTTGAACCTGCCCGGCAGGGGAGAGGCCGGGCTGTTCCACACCGCACTGCTCTTCGATGACCAGGCTGCGCTCGCCGCGACTGTGGCCACGGCGGCCCAGTACGAACCCCGGTCCTTCACCGGCAGTGCCGACCACCTCGTCAGCGAGGCCTTCTACTTCAATGACCCCGAGGGCAACGGCGTCGAACTCTACTGGGACAGGCCCCGTGAAAACTGGTCCTGGAACGGCAAGGACGTGGTGATGGACAGCCTGGCCCTGCCGCCACAGCGTTACCTTGAGCAGCACCTGAGGCAGGAATCCGTGGAAGGCCAGCACGGCACTGAAGCGGGCGTCGGCCACGTCCACCTCCAGGTGGGCGACGTCCAGTCTGCGCACGATTTCTACGTGGGCACGCTGGGCTTCGAAAAGACCGCAGGCTGGCACGGGCAGGCGCTGTTTGTCTCCGCGGGCCGGTACCACCACCACATGGCCATGAATGTCTGGAACAGCCGCGGCGCAGGTCCCCGCAAGGACACCCTGGGCCTTGGCGAAGTGCTCATCGAGGTCACTTCCGGGGACGACGTCGGAGCGCTCGCCGACCGCCTAAGGGTCGCCGGCGTGGCCTCGCACCACACGGGCGCCGAACTTCGTTTCGAGGATCCGTGGCGCAACAGCATCCGTGTCGCTGTCCGCTGAGCCACGGGGCCAAAAACGCGGCCTGCCATGTACTAGGCTGATTCCGAACGGCCGGGGCGGCACCCTTCGCTGCCCTTCCGGGCCGTACCGTCGACGGAATGAGGGCTCTTCCCATGGGCTTCACTGAAATCTTTGTTGCCACCCACGATGCCGCGCTGAAGCGGGCCGGTGTCCTTGATGCCGGCGGCTCCCCGGCAGGCCCTGCCTTGAGGATTCCCGGAATCAGTGATTTCGAAATCGAACAGCTGGGCGACCTTGCCGGTGCTGCGGTGCATGCCGGTGGCGCAGACTATGAACTGGCCATGGTTGACGTGGCCAGCGATTCACTCCTCGGAGTTCCGCCGGCCATGGTGCGTGCGCTGGCGGATCTGCTCAGCTATGAGACTGAGGGTGAAGGCAATGTCCTGGACGACGTCGCTGAAGAGTGGGCCGCCCAGGATGACATGCCTTTCGGCACGGCCGATGCCCGGAGGTATGTCCAGCAGTTCGCTGAGCTGGCCAACTCCATCGATGACGCCGCGCGCACCGGGGTGTATGTCTGGTCGTCCTAGGCCGGCCCGGGGCTGCCGGGTGCGCCCGTCTGCCCCATCCCAACGTGTCAAGTCGAAATCCGGACGCTGATCTGGCACAATAAACAGGTACTCGATCTGCGTGGCCCCTCTCTCCGCGTCCGGATCCTGTCCTTCGAACCCTCAAGTATGGCCCGCCCCACGGGTGCAGAACGTCGGTTCACACCTTTTCTGAAACAGGAGTGACCACAAAAGTGGCCGTAAAGATTCGCCTTAAGCGCTTTGGCAAGATGCGCGCACCGTACTACCGCATCGTCGTCATGGACGCACGCTCCAAGCGTGACGGCCGTGCCATCGAAGAAATCGGCAAGTACCACCCCACCGAAGAGCCCTCATACATCGAGGTCGACACGGACCGTGCCCAGTACTGGCTCGGCGTCGGCGCACAGCCGTCCGAGCAGGTTGCCGCGATCCTGAAGATCACCGGTGACTGGCAGAAGTTCAAGGGCCTCCCGGGCCAGGAAGGCACCCTGAAGACCAAAGCTCCGAAGGCCGCCTTTGTTGCCCCGGAAAAGGGTTCCGTGATCATCCCGGAAGCCATCACCAAGAAGGCAAAGCAGTCTGACGCAGCCGAGGCCCCGGCCGAAGCAGAGACCACCGAGGCTGAGTAGATTGCTGGCAGAAGCGCTCGAACACCTCGTCCGGGGAATCGTTGATTCGCCGGAAGATGTCAAGGTCAGCTCGAAGAACAACCGGCGCGGGGACACCCTCGAGGTCCGTGTTCATCAGGATGACCTGGGACGGGTGATCGGCCGCCAGGGCCGCACCGCACGGGCATTGCGCACCGTTGTGGCAGCACTGGCAGACGGCGAACCGGTCAGGGTCGACGTCGTCGACACCGACCGCCGCCGCTAAGCGCTCGGCAACATCAGTTTTTGCTCCGGCCCCTCCACCAGCAACGGTGGAGGGGCCGGAGTGCTTTCACCACAAGACCGTGGAGAATTCCACAACCGAAACAGAGGAACAGATGCAGCTTCAGGTGGCACGAATCGGCAAACCGCATGGAATCCGCGGCGAAGTGACGGTCCAGGTGCTGACCGACGCCCCGGGGGACCGGTTTGTTCCCGGTACCGAATTTGTGGTGGAGCCTGCGTCGGCCGGCCCGCTCATTGTGGAGAGTGCGCGCTGGAACAAGGACATCCTGCTGCTCGCGTTCGACGGCATCGAAACGCGCAACCAGGCAGAAACCCTCCGCGGCGCAAAGCTCTTCATTGAAACCGAAGAGCTGGGCGAGGACGACGGCGAAGGCTGGTACGAGCACGAACTGGTGGGGCTCGAAGCGCGGGTTGGCTCGCAGGTAGTCGGCAAGATCGCGGCCCTGCACACGCTGCCCGTCCAGGACCTGCTCGTGGTTGAAACGCCGGACGGTAAGGAAATCCTCGTCCCGTTCGTGGAACAGATCGTCCCGGAGGTCAACGTGGCTGGCGGGTTTGTCCTGATGACACCGCCGAACGGACTTTTTGAGGTCAACGACGGCGACGGCGGCACTGATGGACCCGAGGATAACGCGTAGATGAGAATCGACGTCGTCAGTATCTTTCCGGAGTACCTGGCGCCCCTGGAACTCTCGCTCATTGGCAAGGCCCGCCAGGACGGCCTGCTGGACCTGCGCGTCCATGACCTGCGGGACTTCACCACAGACAAGCACCGCTCAGTAGATGACACCCCGTACGGCGGCGGTGCCGGCATGGTGATGAAGCCTGAGCCGTGGGCACAGGCGTTGGCTGCTGTCGCCGGAGCCGGCGACGCCAACGACGGCGCCGAGGCTACGGAGGGCAAGTCCGCCAAGCCGGTGCTGATTGTCCCGTCGCCGGCAGGGGAACGCTTCAACCAGGCACTGGCCTATGAGCTCGCCGAAGAGGACCAGCTGGTTTTTGCCTGCGGCCGCTATGAGGGCATCGACGAGCGTGTCATCGAGTGGGCGGAAGAGCACTTCACGGTACGACCCATGAGCCTTGGTGACTACGTGCTGAACGGCGGCGAGGTGGCCGTCCTGGCTATGGTCGAAGCCATCGGCAGGCTGCTGCCCGGTGTGGTGGGCAACCCTGATTCCCTGGTCGAGGAGTCACATTCGGACGGGCTGCTGGAATACCCCGTGTACACCAAACCCTCCAGCTGGCGGGACCGGGACGTCCCGGCAGTACTGCTGAGCGGCAACCACGGGAAGATCGCGCAGTGGCGGCGCCACGAGCAGTACCGGCGGACGGCGGAACGCCGCCCGGACCTGCTGGAAACGTTCGACGCCGGCAAGCTGCCCCGTGCCGACCGGACGGCTTTCGCCGACCTGGGGTACGACGTCGTCGACGGTCACCTCCGTGTCCGACGGGACGCCGGGAACAGCAACGACGCGACCAAAGGGGACACCGGAACCAGCGCCTCCGCCTGAACCGACGCGATGGCTGTGGACGGCAATTGGCTGTAGGCCTGAGAGTGTGGCAAAATTAGTCCTTGTGTCTGCTGGGTCCGCACCTGCCACAGGGGGAGCGCAACCAACAGCTGGACAATCCGGTACCTTCAATCAGTGAAGGAACCGGACCCACTTTACCTTCGGCGGTAATTTCCGGTGCTTCCGGGCTTGGCCGCCGTGACCCAAAGTGAATGACCTGTGGCGTTCACCAGGAGTGCAATCATGCATATTCTCGATTCCGTAGACGCAGCCTCGCTGCGCACCGATGTTCCTGTCTTCCGCGCGGGTGACACCCTCAAGGTTCACGTGAACATCATCGAAGGCAAGAACTCCCGTGTCCAGGTTTTCCAGGGCTTCGTCCTGGGTCGCCACGGTGACGGCGTCCGCGAGACCTTCACGATCCGCAAGGTTTCCTTCGGCGTCGGCGTGGAGCGTAAGTTCCCGGTACACTCCCCGATCATCGACAAGATCGAGCTCGTCACCAAGGGTGACGTGCGCCGCGCCAAGCTTTACTACATGCGCGAACTGCGCGGTAAGGCTGCAAAGATCAAGGAAAAGCGCGACTTCCACACCGCCAAGTAAGTCCCCAGGGACCTACAAAGCAGGCCCCAGCCGTTCCAGGCCAGCGCCGGAGCCCTTCGCAACAGCGCCCCAGGAATACGGATCATGGACCAGACAAAACGCCAGCCCAGACGAATGGGCTGGCGTTTTGCGTTCGTGGCAGTTCTCCTGGCCGTGGCTATCAGCGGACTGGTCCGTTCCCTGTGGCTGGATGTCTATTACATTCCGTCCGAATCCATGGAGCCGGTCCTTGCGGGCGGGGACCGCATCCTGGTCTCCAGGACAGACTTCCACGCCGAACCTATCCGCCGGGGCGACATTGTGGTATTTGACGGCAGGGGTTCTTTTGCTCCCCTGAACAGCGGGAACGGCCCCCTGCAGGATTCCGTGGCGGCGGCCGGGCAGTGGCTTGGCCTGATGGGTAGCGACACCACGTACGTTAAACGTGTCATCGGGCTTCCGGGCGACACCGTGGTCTGCTGCGATGCCCACGGAAAGGTCACCGTGAACGGCGAGGCACTCGATGAGCCATACCTGTTCGACGGAGACAGCCCAAGCACCCGGATCTTCAGCGCGGTGGTGCCTGACGGCAGGCTTTGGCTGCTCGGTGACCATCGCTCTGCCTCCGCTGATTCGCGCAGCCTGCTCGGCGCGCCCGGTGGTGGCATGGTGCCAATGGACCGGGTGATCGGCAGGCCGGTCCAGATCGTCTGGCCACTTGATAGATTTACTGCAGTACCACGGCCGCCCGCGGCAGGATCAACAACAGAGGACGGACAGTAGATGCCCGAGAACCAATCCCGGACACCCGAGCCGCCTCGTGAGGGTGCCCCCGGTGCGGACGCCGACGGCGGGACCTCCGGTGGGGTGGCGGATGCCAGCCCTGCCAGGCAACCTTCCGGAAGGCGGTCCGCGGCGCCGCCGACCGAGCCGGCCGGACCCAGCCAGCTCTTTATCTGGCTGAAGGAGGTAGCCACGGTGGTGGTGATCGCCGTCGTGCTGTCCTTCCTGATCAAGACCTTCCTGTTCCGCGCGTTCTATATTCCGTCCGAGTCCATGGTCAGCACGCTGGACGTCAACGACCGCATCTTCGTGAACCTGCTGGTACCGGAGCCTTTTTCCCTCTCGCGCGGTGACGTGGTGGTCTTCCGGGACACCAAGGGCTGGCTGACCGCGGCGCCGGATGCACCCAAGGGACCTTTTACCTGGGTACAGGACGGTCTGACATTTGTGGGACTCTTGCCGGACAACTCGGAACAGCACCTCGTCAAACGTGTCATCGGGCTGCCCGGTGACCATGTGATCTGCTGCGACGCCGGCGGTAAACTGACCATCAACGGATCTCCCATTGATGAAACCTACGTCAACAAGGCGGAGGAACCGCAGATCCGTGCTTTCGACGTCGTTGTTCCGCAAGGGAAGGTCTGGGTCATGGGCGATAACCGCAACCACTCCGCGGATTCCCGCTCGCATCTGGAGTCCAACGGCGGATTCGTTGACCTGGTGGACGTGGAGGGCAAGGCTGCCGTCATCGCGTGGCCCCTGAACCGGATCACTGTCCTTGACAACTACCCCGCCGTCTTCCGGAACGTGCCCGCGGGAGGTTAGCAGTGTCCGCAGTGATACCGGCCGCCACGGCCAATGCTCCAGCCCGCCAGGCTGCCGGCGTACGCTCCAAAGCGCCGACGCTGCGGCACGAGCGGACCTTTAAAGCGCAGGGAGCCCGCTATCTGGCCGGCGTGGACGAAGTGGGCCGCGGAGCGCTGGCGGGACCTGTGAGCGTCGGGATCGCCGTCGTGGACCTCCACACCCAGAAGCCCCTGGCCGGTGTGCGGGACAGCAAGCTGCTCAGCCCCGCTGAGCGGGAGCGCCTTGAACCGCTGGTCCGAAGCTGGAGCGTGGCCTCTGCAGTGGGGCATGCCTCCGCGCGGGAGATCGATGCTGTCGGCATCATCGCTGCACTGCGGCTGGCGGGAACCCGGGCGTGGCTGGACATCCTCGCCACCGGGGTCAGCCCTGACGTGGTGCTGCTCGATGGCAACCACAACTGGCTCTCACCGGCCGGTCAGCTGTCGCTGTTTGACGAGCCGGCGGAGGAGCCCGGGTGCGCTGCGCCCGTCCACACCAAGATCAAGGCGGACATGCAGTGCCTGAGCGTGGCCGCTGCCAGCGTGATTGCCAAGGTGGAACGTGACCAGCAGATGCGCGGCTTGCACAGTGAATACCCCGATTTCGGGTGGGACATCAACAAGGGCTACGCCACGGCCATCCACCGTGACGCGCTCCGCGCCGCTGGACCGACACCGTACCACCGGGTGAGCTGGAACCTGCTGGGCGGCGAACTCTGATTCCTGGCGCCCGGGCGTGGCGCGGACGCTGCAACTGTGGCGCCCTGGATGGTGCAAGATGGAAGCATGAGTGCAGAGGATCTTGAAAACTATGAAACCGACATGGAGCTGCAGCTCTACCGTGAATACCGCGATGTCGTCGGGCTGTTCAGTTATGTTGTCGAGACCGAACGCCGCTTTTACCTGGCCAACCATGTTGACCTGCAGGCCCGAAGCGCCGACGGCGAGGTCTACTTCGATCTGACGCTGCAGGATGCCTGGGTGTGGGACGTCTACCGCTCCGCGCGATTTGTTAAGACAGTCCGCGTCCTCACGTTCAAGGATGTCAACGTCGAAGAACTGCCGCGCAACGAGGAACTCGCCCTGCCGAAGGACGTTGACCTCGGCAACTGACGACGGCGCACTGCTCCTCCACAGCTCCGCCTTAATGGGGCGATTTTCCGGATTTACGCACATACGGGAATAGCCATCTGCCCTCCGCATTCCTGCCCCGGCAGGCTGGTTGCGGAGGTAGAAATGAAATCCAAAGACCTGTTGGGCCGGCGCGGCGAGGAGCTCGCCGCCGGCTATCTTGAATCGCTCGGCATGCTGGTGGTGGAACGCAATTGGCGCTGCACCGAGGGCGAAATAGACATTGTGGCCCTGGACGGCGACGCCCTGGTCATCGCGGAGGTGAAAACCCGCCGGTCCCTGGACTACGGGCACCCCTTTGAAGCCGT
>DIZT01000307.1:18338-29737 GCA_002427975.1 Micrococcaceae bacterium UBA6021
CGGGAACTGCGGATGCCACTGCGCCGCGTGGACGTCATTGCCGTGCTGGACGGCGGCGGCGGCGAACCCCTGGTGGAGCATCTTAAGGGGGTGGGGTAGATGGCGCTGGGCCGGACCTACTCTGTGGCGCTCGTGGGTTTGAACGGGTACATCGTCGAAGTGGAGGCCGATATTGGCCAGACCCTGCCGGCATTTGTGATCCTGGGCCTGCCGGATGCTGCCCTCAACGAGGCCAAGGAGCGGATACGGTCCGCGGCCAAGAATTCCGGAATTCCACTGAGCCGGCGGAAGATCACGGCCAACCTCATCCCGGCGTCGCTGCCCAAGCGCGGTTCCGGCTTTGACCTGGCGGTCACCATGGCGGTCCTGAGGGCCGCGAATGACATCAAGCCCACAAACCGGACAGTTTTCATCGCCGAACTGGGGTTGGACGGCCGGCTGCGGCCGGTACGCGGCATCCTGCCGGCGGTGATGGCGGCGGTGCAGGCCGGCTATCCGGACGTGGTGGTAGCGCACGCCAATCTCGCCGAAGCATCGCTGGTCCCCGGCGCCAACGTCCGGGGGTACCGCACCTTGGCCCGGCTTGCACTCGACTTTGGTGCAGACCCGCAGGAGCTCGCCCTGGACTTCGAGCCGGAGGACGAGACCGGCTACGTGGATTCTTCTCCGGGACTGCAGGCTGTCCCGGACATGGCCGACGTCTCCGGCCAGGGCGACGCCCGGCGTGCCCTTGAGGTGGCCGCGGCCGGGGCGCACCACCTGCTGCTGACGGGGCCGCCTGGCGCGGGCAAGACCATGCTTGCTGAAAGGCTGCCAGGTCTCCTGCCGGACCTTGCCGACAATGAGGCCATGGAAGTCACTGCCATCCACTCCCTATGTGGCCTTCCGTCATCCGCCGTTCAGCTCGTGCGGCGTCCACCGTTCGAGAATCCGCATCATTCGGCTACCGCCGCCGCCATTATCGGCGGAGGTTCCGGGTTGCCGCGCCCCGGAGCGGCGTCGCGGGCCCACCGCGGCGTCCTGTTCCTGGACGAGGCCCCTGAATACGAACGGCGGGTCCTGGACGCCCTTCGCCAGCCCCTGGAGAGCGGGGAGCTGGTCATTCACCGCTCGGCGGGAACGGCGGCCTATCCCGCCCGGTTCCAACTGGTCCTGGCCGCCAACCCCTGTCCTTGCGGCAAAGCTTCGGGAAAGGGCCTGGAGTGCACCTGCACGCCCATGATGAGGCGCCGCTACGTGGCCAGGATGTCCGGCCCGCTGCTGGACCGGGTTGACATCCAGCTGCAGGTGGAGCGCGTGTCCCTGGCCGACTTCGGCCAGGCGGGTGCCGAGGAGGACACGGCTGCCGTGGCCCGGCGGGTCGGCGACGCACGCCGGCGGCAGGCCGAACGGCTGCAGCCCCTGGGCCTGGAAACGAACTCGCAGGTTCCCGGCCGGATTCTGCGCGGTGCCCTGCGTCTGCCGGCCACTGCCACGCGGATCCTGGACCACTCGCTGGAGCGTGGGGTACTGACGGCCAGAGGCTATGACAGGGTACTTCGGCTTGCCTGGACCCTGGCCGACCTGTCGCACCGCGACACGCCCGACACCAACGACATCGGTCAGGCCCTTGGCCTCCGGCAGGCTGCCTCGGCAGCGGCGTGAAGGAAGAAATCACATGGACAACGAACGGATCGCCCGGGCCGCACTGTCGCGGTTGATGGAACCGCAGGACGCTGCCGGACTTGCCCTTGTGCAGGCCACTGGCGCCCTCGACGCCCTGAAGATCGCCACCGGCCAGGCGGCCGCCGGACCGGCATTGGAGCAGGAGATCACTGGCCTGCTGGCGGACAGCGGCGCCGGAACCAGCTGGGCCGGGATGGCAGCCGCGCTCAAACGCTGGGCGCCCCGCATTCCCGATCTGGCGCCCGAGCGTGACCTGGCAACCATGGCACGCCTTGGCGGCCGGCTGATTGTCCCGTCAGACGAGCTCTGGCCAGCCCAACTTGCGGACCTCGGCATCCAGGAGCCCATCTGTCTGTGGTGGCGTGGCCTGGAGCAGGAGCTGCCGGGCCAAGCCAAAAGTGTGGCGCTGGTTGGGTCCCGCGACAGCACGAGCTACGGTGCCTCGGTGACCGGGGAACTCGCGTACTCGCTGGCTCAGCGGGGCTTCACCGTGGTTTCCGGAGGTGCGTACGGCATCGACGCCCACGCGCACCGGGCTGCACTGGCCGGGGGATCAGGGGCGGTGCCCACCATAGCGGTCATGGCAGGCGGCGTGGACCGGTTCTATCCGTCCGGCAACGAGGATCTCCTGCGGGCGGTCTGCAACCAGGGAGCGGTGCTCGCCGAGGTCCCGCCGGGGTCGGCGCCCACCCGCTACCGCTTTCTCCAACGGAACAGGCTGATAGCAGCCTTGGCCTCGGTCACGGTGGTGGTGGAAGCCCGCTGGCGCTCCGGTGCACTGAACACTGCCCATCACGCGGAGACGCTTGGCCGGGCGGTCGGTGCCCTTCCAGGGTCCGTGCACAGCGCCAACTCCGCTGGCTGCCACCGGTTGCTCCGGGACGGCGGTGCCATCTGCGTGACTGACGCGGCGGAGATTGCCGAGCTCGCCTCCCCGAGCGGTGTGGGGCTGCCGGAGCCCGGGACAGGGCGTGTGGCCGATCACGATGGGCTGACCCTGGAGGATCTGATCCTCCTCGATGCGCTGCCGCTGCGGTCCACCACCTCCGTTGACAAACTCTGCGCTGTTGCCGGACTCAGCGCGGAATCCGTGCGGGCCGGATTGGGCAGGCTCGGGCTGCTGGGGCTTGCCGCTTCGGAAAGGGGCGGCTGGAAACGGGCCAAGGAATCCGCGTAGTTTCCTGTGTCCGGCACGGGAATCCCCGCGGAATTCTGGGACAGTGGAACAGTGGAGAACCAGGAACTGCCCCAGGCGTTTGAGCACGCAGTTGCCGGCTTCGGCAGGTACCTGTCAGCCGAGCGGGCCCGGTCCGGGCATACAGTTCGGGCCTACATCTCGGACCTTCGAAGCCTCCTGGAGCACGCCGCCTCCGAGGGCATCACGGACCTGCCGGGCCTGGAGTTGGGGACTTTCCGGCGGTGGCTCGGGGCGCAAAGCCAGTCGGGGATGTCCCGTTCCACCCTTGCGCGGAGATCGGCCACAGCGCGGTCGTTCACCACGTGGGCCATGCGGGAAGAACTTATCGAGACGGACCCCGCCCTGCGCCTCAGGGCGCCCAAGGCGGAAAAGTCCCTGCCGGGCGTGCTGCAGTCCCAACAACTTGGCAGGCTGCTGGGAAGCCTGGAGGAAGCTGCGGCTGACGGGTCACCGGTTCCGGTGCGCAACCGGGCCATGGTGGAACTCCTGTACGCCACGGGACTGCGGGTGGGGGAGCTGGCCGCCTTGGATGTGGACGATCTCAACCCGGACCGCCGGACCCTTCGGGTGGTCGGCAAAGGCAACAAGGAAAGGACCGTACCTTACGGTGTCCCGGCTGCGCTCGCCGTCGACGATTGGCTCCGCAGGGGCAGGCCGCTCCTGGCGGTGGGCCACAGCGGACCTGCGCTTTTCCTCGGCTCCAGAGGAAACCGCGTTGACCAGCGCCAGGTCAGGACCGTGGTGAAAGAGATCTTCGAAGCACTCGGAGATACCTCAGCCACCGGCCCGCACGCCCTGAGGCATTCCGCGGCAACGCACCTGCTCGACGGCGGCGCCGACCTTCGCGCGGTCCAGGAGATCCTGGGCCACAGCAGCCTCGCCACCACCCAGATCTACACCCACGTGTCCGTGGAGCGGCTCCGGAGCAGCTACCAGCAGGCCCATCCCCGGGCCTGAGAACGGGGGGATTCCCCGCCACGGTCGGGCAAATCCTGGTCTGCGTTACCGGTGGCGAATCGCACTGGCGTAATTACGCGGCGTACGGCACAATAAGAGTCACGTCCGGCAACTTTCAAGTTTCGCTTGAAGCTCCTTCGCTTCGCGCGTTACCTCAAGTCCGGACACAGTTTAATAATCAGGCAGGGAATACCGCCGCTGGAACATACAGCACCGGGCAGTTTCATCCAGGCAGAGGTCGTTGGGGAAGACGTACCTACAGCTATGGAGGATGGAATGTCTGTTGCAATGACCCGTGGTGTGCTGTTTGTTCACTCAGCCCCTACAGCACTGTGCCCGCATGTCGAGTGGGCCATCGGCTCCGTCGTGGATAAGCGGACGGATCTTGAGTGGACCCCTCAGCCTGCCGCGCCCGGAATGTTCCGTGCCGAGCTCTCCTGGACGGGAACCCCGGGCACCGGATCGTTGTTGGCATCCTCACTTCGCGGCTGGGCCCATTTGCGGTACGAGGTCACTGAGGAACCGAGCCAGGGCGTTGACGGCGGCCGCTGGTCGCACACCCCCGAACTGGGGATTTTCCACGCCACGACGGATGTCCACGGCAACATCATGGTTTCAGAGGACCGCATCCGCTACGCCTACGAATCAGGCGCCGGCGATCCATCCGCCGTCTACCACGAACTTTCCCTGGCGCTGGGTGAGGCCTGGGACGAAGAACTCGAGCCCTTCCGCCACGCGGCCGAGGGCGCTCCGGTGCGCTGGCTGCACCAAGTGGGCTAGCCAGCAACGTCGAAATGACAGATGGCGCAATGGTCATCAAAAAATTGCCGCCATCTGTCATTTCGACGAGCCCCTGCGATCGCTAGATGCTGCGGATAGCGATCACGGCGTTGTGGCCGCCGAAACCGAACGAGTTGCTCAGCGCCACGATGTCGCCCGCCGGCAGATCCCTGGCCGACGTGACGACGTCGAGCGGAATCTCGGGGTCCTGGTTCTCAAGGTTGATCGTGACCGGGGCCTTGCGGTGGTAGACGGCCAGCGCAGTGAGCACCGCCTCCACAGCACCGGACGCGCCCAGAAGGTGGCCCATCTGGGACTTGGTGGCGGATACTGCAACGTTGTCGAGGTGGTTCCCCAGTGATGCGCGGAGCGCCGTGTACTCGGGCTTGTCACCGACGGGGGTGGAGGTGGCGTGCGCGTTGACGTGCACCACGTCCTCGGCCTGGATCCGGCCATCGAACATGGCTGCCTTCAGCGCACGGGTGGCGCCAAGGCCCTGGGGGTCCGGGGCGGTGATGTGGTACGCGTCAGCGGTTACGGACGTGCCTGCCAGTTCGCAGTAGATACGGGCGCCGCGGGCCAGGGCGTGCTCCTCAGCCTCGAGGACCAGCGCACCGGCGCCTTCGCCCATGACAAAGCCGTCACGCCCGAGATCGTACGGACGTGAAGCGCCCTGGGGGTCATCGTTGCGCCGGGAGAGCGCCTGCATCGAGGAGAAGGCGGCAAGGGGCATGGGGTGGATGGCCGCCTCAGCGCCGCCGCACATCACGACGTCGGCCTTGCCGGAGCGGATCAGTTCCAAGCCCAGGTGAAGGGCTTCGGTGCCGGACGCGCAGGCCGAAACCGGGGTGTGGGCGCCGGCACGGGCACCAAGGTCAAGGCTGACGGCTGCCGCGACGCCGTTGGGCATCAGCATGGGCACCGTCATGGGCAGGACGCGACGCGGGCCCTTTTCCTTCAGGGTGTCCCACGCGTCCAGCAGCGTCCAGACACCGCCGATACCGGTGGCGAAAGCAACCGCAAGACGGTCAGGGTCAATTTCCGTGATGCCTGAATCGGCCCAGGCCTCGCGGGAGGCGATCACGCCGAACTGGGTGGACGGGTCCATCCGTTTGGCCTCAACGCGGCTCAGGACCTCCAGGGCCGGGGTGGAGCAGCGGGCGGCAAAGTGGACCGGCAGTTCGTACTTGGCGACCCATTCGTCCTCCAGCGTGCGGGCACCGGAGACCCCCTTCAGCGCATTGTTCCACATGGTGGGTACGTCGCCGCCGATGGGCGTGGTGGCACCCAGACCGGTAATGACTACTTTGCGTGTCATTGGATCACTCTCTGTCGGTGGGCAGGCCGTATCCGGTTATCCGGCGGGGTCCCGCGTGTGGGGCAGCTGGCTGCCGAAAAATTGGTGTGGGCTGCCGGTCCGGCCTGAGCACGGACCGGCAGCCCAGTCAGCCGCAAGGGGCTGAAGCCTGGGTTAGGCCTGGGCGCCGGCGATGAAGCTGACGGCGTCGCCCACGGTCTTGAGGTTCTTGACCTCTTCGTCCGGGATACGCACGCCGAACTTCTCTTCGGCGTTGACCACGATGGTCATCATGGAGATGGAGTCGATGTCCAGGTCCTCGGTGAAGGACTTGTCGAGCTCTACGGACTCAGGGGCAAGGCCGGTTTCTTCGTTGACGATTTCAGCCAAGCCGGCCAGGATCTCTTCGTTGCTAGCCATTGATGGCTCCTTTTCTTGTTATTGCCGGCAGTGGGTGCCGGAAACGGTGCAGTCCGCGGATGCGGCCTGTGTGGGGCGTTCCTAAGGAAGGACGATTACCTGGGCGCCGAAGACCAGCCCGGCGCCGAAGCCGATCTGGAGTGCGAGGCCGCCGCTGAGCTCAGGGTTTTCCTTGAGCAGGCGGTGGGTGGCCAGGGGGATGGAGGCCGCCGAGGTGTTTCCGGCATCGGCGATGTCCCGGGCCACGGTGACGGATTCGGGAAGTTTCAGTTTCTTGACCATCTCGTCGATGATCCGCATGTTCGCCTGGTGGGGGATGAAGGCTGCAAGGTCGTCAGCCGTGATTCCGGCGACCTCCAGGGCCTGCTGGGCCATCTTCGCCATTTCCCAGACGGCCCAGCGGAAGACTGTCTGTCCGTCCTGGCGGAGGGTGGGCCACAGGTCCTGGACTTCTTCCAACAGGGCAAAGTCGCCTGACTCGTCGGACTGGCGGGCCGCAATGCTCAGGTCACGGACATCCAGCATTGAACGCGTCATGCCGATGGCGTCCCACTTGCTGCCGTCCGAACCCCACACCGACGGCCCGATGCCGGGCGTGTCCGAGGGGCCGATCACGACCGCGCCGGCGCCGTCGCCAAGCAGGAACGAAATAGTCCGCTCATGGTTGTCAATAACGTCGGAAAGCTTTTCCGCCCCCACCACCAGGACGTAGGTGGCGGTACCGGCACGCACCAGGGCATCCGCCTGGGCGATGCCGTAGCAGTACCCGGCGCAGGCAGCCGAAATGTCGAAGGCGGGAGCCGGCGTCGCACCGAGCCTGTCAGCCAAGGCGGCCGCGGCCGACGGAGTGGCGTAAGGGTGGGTGACGGTGGAGACGATGACGGCTCCCAGCTGGGAGGCTTCGATGCCTGCCTGCTGCAGGGCCTCCCGGGCGGCGCCTTCGGCCATGTCAATGACGCTCACGTTGGCGGCGGCCCGGTGGCGGGTCACGATGCCGGTCCGTTGGCGGATCCATTCGTCCGAGGAATCAATCCACTGGCAGACGTCGTCGTTGGTGACGATGACGTCAGGCCGGAATGCGCCGAGTCCGATGATGCGGCTGTGCTGGTTTACGGGAAGCTGTTTCAGCGTGGGAACGCTCATGCATTTCCCTCCAATTCTGCGAAGAGTGCCAGCGCGGCCGTGAGGTCGTCCGGGGTTTTGACTGCAATGGTCTTGACGCCGGGCATGCCGCGTTTGGCGAGCCCGGCCAGGGTGCCAGCCGGGGCCAGCTCAATGACGCCTGTGACGCCGCGCTGCACGAGTGTTTCCATGCACAGGTCCCAGCGGACCGGCCGGGAGACCTGCGCGATGAGGCTCTCGACGGCTGCGCCGCCGTCGGAGACTTCACGGCCGTCAAAGTTGGACAGCAGCGGCACCTGCGGCTTCTGTGGCTTGAGGCCCGGCTTCAGCGCCTCGAGGGCGCTTACAGCGGGGGACATGTGTGAGGTGTGGAACGCTCCAGCCACCTTCAGCGGGATGACGCGCGCCTTGGCCGGCGGGTTGTCCGCCAGGGCCTTGAGCTGTTCGAAGGTTCCGGCAGCTACAGTCTGGCCCGCGCCATTGACGTTGGCCGGTGTCGCGCCGGAAGCCTCGATGGCGGCCAGGACCTCTGCCGGGTCCCCGCCCACCACTGCACTCATGCCGGTGGGAGTCACGGCGGCGGCCGCAGCCATGCTGTTGGCGCGTTCACGGACGAACGTCATGGCTTCCTGCTCGGTGAGCACGCCGGCGAGGGCCGAGGCGGTGATCTCGCCCACGGAGTGTCCGGCAAGGATCACCGGGAGTGTGCCGAGTTCGACGTCGAACAGCGACTTCGCGGCAACCAGCCCGGCGGCAACAATCAGGGGCTGCGCAACAGCGGTGTCCTTGATGGTTTCCTCATCCGAGGTGGTCCCGTGGGCTATCAGGTCGATGCCTGCGATCTCACTGAGGGAGGCCAGATGGCCTGCTACCGAAGGCAGTTCCAGCCAAGGGGCCAGAAAACCCGGGGTCTGTGAGCCCTGTCCAGGGCAGACTATTGCAAGCACGTATCCAGCTTTCCAAATTACGGGTCATCCAGCGGTGTTTCTCTGCACCAAGCTCAAGGGGTCAGATTGTAGGAAGTCTACAACGACTCACGGCTGATTCCGCGCCGGATGACGCTCGGCCGGGGCTTTTGGCGGCACCGAAAGCCGCCCGACCACCAACGCCGCCTGCAGCACAAACGCTTCCCGGGGGAGGAGCGGATCCCAGCCGGTGACGTCGCAGACGCGCTTGAGCCGGTACCTGACGGTGTTGGCGTGGACAAACAATTCGCGGGCAGTCGCCTCAAGGGAATGGCCCAACTCCAGGTAGGTGCCCAGGGTCTCGACCAGCCCGTTGGAAGCAGCGACAAGCGGACGGTAGATGTTCTTCACCAGAGAGCGGCGGGCCGCCTCGTCACCCGAGATGACGCGTTCCGGCAGAAGGTCATCGGCCGCCACGGGCCGTGGAGCGGAGGGCCAGGCCCTAGCGGCGGTCAGACCGGCAAAGGCAGACTGCGCTGATCCGCTGGCCTCCAGCAGGGAACCGGCTTCCGGGCCGTAGACAACGGGGCCGGGGGCGAACATTTCGCTGAGCTTCAGGTACGCGGTCTCGCGGTCCTGGACGCCGCCAAGGATCAGGATGAGCCGGTCGCCCTGGATGCCCACCAACGCATCCTCGGCGTAGCGGCCTGCCAGGCGGCGGAGTTCGCTGACGTAGCTGGCGCTGGGTTCAGACGGCGAATTGCCCACCATCACGGTGAACCTTTCCTGCGCCTTCCAGCCTAGCGCGGCGATCCGGGACCTTAGCGCGTCTGTGTTTTCGCCGCGCAGGATGGCGTCCACGATCAGCGCTTCCAGCCGGGTGTCCCAGGATCCGCGGGATTCGGCGGCCCGTGCATAAACGTCGGCGGCGGCGAAGGCCACTTCCCGCGAGTACCGGAGGACGGCTTCGCGGAGCGAGGGCTGGTCGGCTTCGGGGGCAATGACCGGCACCTGGTCTTCCACGACTTCAACCACGATCCGGATGAGCTGGAGCGCCTTCTGAAGACTGATGGACCGCGTCAGTTCGGTGGGTGCTGTTCCAAAGACATCGGTGAGGATCCACGACGGAGAGCTGGGCCGCTCGTACCAGGTGACAAACGCCGCGATGCCGTTTTGCGCCACCATGCCCAGGGCCGAGCGCTCATCGGAGCTGAGCCGGGAATACCACGGCAGTGACTTCTCCAGCTGGCGCAGGGTAGTGGTGGAGAGGTGTCCCACGCTTGACCGGAGCTTTTTCAGGGTTTCGGATTTCTCCGGCGTCATGCTGCGCGAGGACGGTTTGCGCTTCGCGGGCGGGGTGGTTGGCTCTGGCATCCTTCGAGCATACGGTGCCTGCCCGGCAAGCTCCATTTGTGCAAAGGCTACAAGGGTGTTGGACCTGCATCACAGGCGGTCTCCTGTACAGGAAACGTTGAGGGAACGACGACGGCGACCCTCACCTTTTGGTGAGTGCCGCCGTCGTCGTCAAATCCCTCGAGAGTTTTTGTCCAGATAATCGGCCGATCGGGGCCTTTTGGGGGTGTTATCTGGACAAAAACTCAATTGGGGTGGATCAGGACTCGCCGCCCGCGTTGCCGGTGGAGCCGGCGTTGACGTTGTGGAGCCGGTACTTCTCGATGGCCTGGACCGGGGCCTGGGCGTCAACTTCGCCGCGGCGCGCCAGCATTTCCAGGGAACGGACCACGATGGAGTGGATGTCGTTCTTGAAGAAGCGCCGGGCAGCCGCGCGGGTGTCGGAGAAGCCGAAGCCATCCGCGCCGAGCGTGGCAAACTCGTTCGGCACAAACTGGCGGATCTGGTCCGGAACGGCCTTCATGTAGTCCGTAACCGCAACCACGGGGCCGGTGGCACCTGCCAGCTGCTGGGCCACAAACGGAACACGGGCGGGCTTGCCCGGGTTCAGGAACGCTTCTTCCTCGGCGGCCATGCCGTCGCGGCGCAGTTCGTTCCAGGACGTGACGGACCAGACGTCGGCCGAGACTCCCCAGTCCTCGGCGAGCAGCCGCTGGGCTTCGATGGCCCAGGGAACAGAGACGCCGGAGGCCAGGATCTGGGTCCGGGGACCGTCGATCTTTGCCGGAGCCAGCAGGTAGATGCCCTTGAGGACACCTTCGACGTCGAGCTCCTCGGGTTCCGCGGGCTGGAAGATGGGCTCGTTGTAGACCGTGAGGTAGTACATGAGGTTTCGGTCAGCCGAATCGGGCCCGTACATGCGCTCGATGCCGTCCCGGATGATGTGGCCCATCTCGTACCCGTAGGCGGGGTCGTAAGTGACCACTGCCGGGTTCGTGGAGGCCAGGAGCGGGGAGTGGCCGTCCGCGTGCTGGAGTCCTTCGCCGGTCAGCGTGGTCCGGCCGGCGGTGGCACCGATGATGAAGCCGCGGGCCATCTGGTCCCCGGCGGCCCAGAAGGCGTCGCCGGTGCGCTGGAAGCCGAACATCGAGTAGAACACGTAGACGGGGATCAGCGGTACGCCATGGGTGGCGTAGGACGTTCCCGCGGCGGTGAACGCTGCCACGGCACCGGCTTCGTTGATGCCGGGGTGGATCAGCTGGCCTTGCGCGGACTCCTTGTAGGCGAGGACGAGGTCCCGGTCCACGGACAGGTAGTTCTGGCCCTTGGGGTTGTAGATCTTTGCCGTGGGGAAGAACGCATCCATGCCGAACGTGCGGGCTTCATCGGGGATGATCGGCGCGATGTGCTTGCCGAAGTTCTTGTCCCGCATGAGGTCCTTGAGCAGCCGGACAAACGCCATGGTGGTGGCTGCCTGCTGTTTGCCGGAGCCACGCTTGGCGACCTCGTACGTTTTTGCGTCCGGGAGGGCGATCTCCTGGTGTTTGGAACGCCGTTCCGGTACGGAGCCGCCGAGCTGGGCGCGGCGTTCCATCATGTACTGGATCTCCGGCGCATCGGTGCCCGGGTGGAAGTACGGAGGCTGGTACGGGTCCTTCTCCAGCTGCTCGTCGGTGACCGGGATCCGCAGGTGGTCGCGGAA
>DIZT01000196.1:0-1870 GCA_002427975.1 Micrococcaceae bacterium UBA6021
TTCCCAACTGCTCGAACCCCAGGATGAGCACGGCATCCGCGGCCTCGGTCCCGTAGCCCTTGCCCCGCGCGGCCGGCGCCAGGGTCCATCCGATCTCGCCCTGCCCGCGCCCCGGCAGCCACTTCAGCACCACTTCACCCAGCAGGCCCGGCTGTCCCTCGGCCTCGATGGCAAGGCATACCCAGTCGCCCTCCTTGTCGAAGGTGAAGTTGGCGTACTTGCCCACGGACTCCATGGACTTTGTGTAGCTCTTGGCCTCCCCCGGCAGGAAGCGGGCGGTGTCGGGGAGGGAATGGTAGGCATGGAAGGCGTCCAGGTCCGTACTTTCGAAACGGCGCAGGATCAGCCGCTCGGTGCGGATGGGCAAATTGATCTCCGGCATGGATTGAGGCTACCCCGTGGCTCGTCCACTGCTCCGTAACAGCCGTTTTGGGCGCCCAGAAGGGCCGCTACGGAGCAACCGATGAGTGGACGACGGCGGCCTTATGTGGTGCCGCCCGGCAGGCTCAGCCACGGTGGCCTCCCTTGATCAATTCCTTGGGATTAAATGCGCAGAATTTGAGGTTTTTCCGTAATATTTCCTTCCTCGCGGCGATTACTTTGATATGGACCCGAAGACGTCCAGGCGCACTTTCAGGTTTTCTCATATCGGAGGATTTCATGTCGTTCTTTACCGCATTGGTGACGAGCAAGATCGCAGCTGGAGTACTGGCCGGAGGAACTCTGGCCGTTGGCGGCGCCGCCGCCGGGGCCTATACCGGAACACTGCCTGCGCCGCTGCAGGAAAATGCCCACACCATAATCGGCGCCCCGGCACCGGCCGCCGCCTCCGATACGGGCGGCCAGAAGTCCGCTGCTGCCTCGCATGGAAAGGCCTCGCGACCGGCAGATGCTTCGCCTAGCCCGAATGCGAGCGCCGCGGCAGTGGGCCCGGACGCCACAGGACCGGCCGCATTCGGGCTCTGCACGGCGTTTACCAACGGTGGCCTGGATCCGGCCTCAGTGGCCTACAAGTCCCTGGCCGGGGCGGCGAAGGGCAGTTCGGATATCGCCGCGTACTGCAAGTCCGTGCCGGCACCGGGCCAGTCCGCCGACCACCGCAGCGAATCTCCGGGCAATCCAGGAGACTCGCTTTCCCGGAACAACGGAACACCGCCGACCCAGGCAGACAAGAGCCTATCGCACAAGCCATTCACGGCCGGGAAACCCTAAACCAGCACCACCAGCGGCTGGCCGGAGGCGGGGATGGATCCAATCACTGAGGACCTGATGGCTGCAAGCCACGGTGACGCAGGGTGGTTGTTCAACGCCGCCTACCGCTCATTCTCTCCGGCCGTTGCCGGTTACCTGCGCGCCGGCGGGGTGGAGGATCCGGAAGGCGTCACCCACGACGTATTCCTGGCCCTGTACCCCAGGCTCAAGGCGGTCCATGGCGGAACGCAGGGCCTGCGTGTACTGATCTTTTCCATCGCCCACGCACGTCTGGTCGATAACCACCGCCGCCGCCACAGAACGCCTGCCCCTGCGGAATACGATCCCGGCAGGGACGGGCGCCTGAGTGCATCAGCCGAAGACGAGGCTCTTGATGGCAATGCCGAGGCCAACGCCCTGGCCTTGCTGGAGGGCCTCCGTGAGGATCACCGGGAGGTCCTCCGGCTGCGCATCATCGCGGAACTGTCCGTGAACGACGTCGCCTGCATCATGCAGAAATCGCCAGGAGCCATCACGCAGCTCCAGCACCGGGCGATGGCCAGTCTCCGGAACCAGCTAAGAGCAAAGAACGGGGTGCCAACATGAGCACCGTGCACGAGCTTCACGACGAACAGATCGTCGATCAACTGCTTCTCGAAACAGAAGCAGAAGAAGAAGA
>DIZT01000196.1:1956-10639 GCA_002427975.1 Micrococcaceae bacterium UBA6021
CCGCCTGTGGCTGCTTCGGCCGAACTTGCCGCACTTATGGTCGCGATGCCCGTGAGCCTGGACGCTGTCCGGCGGCGAAAACGTCGTCACACCGCGATTGCCGCCCTTGCCATAGCGGCGTCCATGGGGATTGGCAGCGCCGCCGTGGCCGCGGCCGACCCCGAATTCCGCGAAAAAGCCCAAACGGCCATCAACACGGTGGTCAACGTAGTCACGCACGGCCAGCCCGGGCGGCCCGAGCCGGCCAGGCCGCCGTCGCCCGTGGTTCCGGCCACCCCTGCCCACGCTCCCGAACCGCCAGGCGCACCAGGGATCGAACCCGGCAACACCGGGCCGAAAGTCCCCTCATCCGCCCCCGGGAGCGGCAATTCCGGGGACGAAGCCCGTCCAGAGATCAGTCCAGGAGCGCCGCCGGTGGCCACGCCGCCCAAGGCAACGGACACCGCGCACAGCCGCCCGTAACTGGGCGCCCGAAGGAGCATCGCCATGGACGAATATACCGATTTTGAATACGTAACGGTCCTGGTCGAGGGCCGGCCCAGACAGCAGACAAAACAGCTGAAAAAGCTGGCCAAGGAAGGCTGGCAGGTCCTCTCCGTCCAGCCCGTCACGATGTTCTCACGTCTGAGCAGTGCGTCTAACGCCCTGCTCAGGCGCGTCCGCAGCTAAGCTCCGACGCGGATTGCAGCGCCCGTCCATTGCTCCGTAAACGCCGTTTTGAGCGTCCAGAAGGGCCGCTACGGAGCAACCGATGAACGGACGACGGCGGCGGTCGCCTCAGCGATGGCGCGCTCCTCGTCGGTGGGCACCACCAAAACCTGGATGGCGGACGACGGTGTGGAAATCACGCGCGGTTCCTTGGACCGCTGACTGTTCAGGCCGGCGTCGAGCTCTATGCCCAGCGCACCCAGCTTGTCCGTGACCAGGGCGCGGAACTGGTGCGAGTTCTCGCCGATTCCAGCGGTGAAAACGAGTGCCTTGGCACCCCCGACGGCCACGTGGTAGCCGCCGATGTACTTGGCCAGCCGGTAGGACGTGACCGCCAGCGCCATCGAAGCCTTGGCATCGCCGGCCTCGGATGCCTCCACGACGGAGCGCATGTCGTTGTTGCCGGCGAGCCCCTTCAGCCCTGATTCGCGGTTGAGCATGGTGTCAATGTCTTCCGGTGTCCACCCGTTCCGGCCGAGGAATACCAGGATGGAGGGATCGAGGTCGCCGGAGCGGGTGCCCATCACCAGGCCCTCCAGCGGGGTGAAGCCCATGGACGTGTCTACCGAATGACCGCCCCGGATGGCCGTGACGGAGGCGCCGTTCCCCAGGTGGGCGATCACGCCGTCGAACTCGTCCGCCGGAACGTCCAGCAGCGCGGCGGCGCGGTGGGTGACGTATTCGTGCGAGGTGCCGTGGAAGCCGTAGCGGCGGATCCCGTGGTTCGTGTAGAGCGCGTCCGGAACGGCGTAGCGCCAGGCGTGCTCCGGGAGGCTGCGGTGGAAGGCGGTATCAAACACGGCCACCTGCGGCAGGTCCGGCCGCTTTTTGCTGATGGCGCGGATGCCCAGGACGCTGGCGGGGTTGTGCAGCGGTGCGAGCGGATTGAGGCGCTCGATGGCGCGGGTGATCTCGTTGTCGATCAGCACGGGCTCGGCGAACCGCTCGCCGCCGTGCACTACCCGATGGCCCACTGCCGCCAGCTCAAGGTCGCCGAGCTCCGCACGGATGGCGGCGTCCACCCGTTCCAGCGCTTCCGCATGGTCGCGCGGGCCCTCGATTTCGCCGTCGCCATCGCCGCCGTTGCCCATGCCGATCTTCTCGATCAGCCCCTCTGTCAGCACATTGCCGGCGGCGACGTCACGGACCTGGTACTTCAGCGAGGACGAACCGGAATTGATGACGAGCACAAGCATGGGGCCTCCTGAAGCCGTGGTACCGCGGGTACAGCCACTATATGTACTCGTTGCGTCAGCCGCGGCAGGCGCTTAGAGTCGGCGGACACGTTGAACTACGCAGAGAGGGACTTCCATGCCGAACGACATCACTCAGCCCGACAACACCGACCCCAGGACCGCAGACGCCACAGGCTCCGGCACCAAGGACCCCACCGGCGTCGAGGGCGCCAACCCGGCCCTGGACGACACCGGAAAGCCCAAGGCCAAAGAGGTGGGCGAGGCCGCTGAGCCGCCCGAGGATCCGCAAAACCTGGACCTCACGCCTGAGGGACTCTCCGACGAACCCGCCAAGGAGGAGGACCCGGACAGCGTGGCCAAGCCGGAAAACAGCTGAGGGCCACCTTCAACCTCCGCGAGATGGCATTTCGCGGCAGTGTTTGCCCGAGAAACATTGCCGTGAAGTGCCCTCCCGCTGCTAAGAAACCGGCACCTGCGCCTGGATGGCCGTGATGGCCACCGTGTTCACGATGTCCTCCACGGTGCAGCCGCGGGAGAGGTCGTTGACCGGTTTGCGCAGGCCCTGAAGGACGGGCCCGACGGCGACCGCCCCCGAGCTCTGCTGCACCGCCTTATACGTGTTGTTGCCGGTGTTCAGGTCGGGGAAGATGAACACGGTCGCCTGACCTGCCACCGATGAGCCGGGCATTTTGGAGGCCGCGATGGAGGCGTCCACGGCGGCGTCGTACTGGATGGGGCCTTCGACGGCGAGGTCCGGGCGGCGCGCGCGCACCAGTTCGGTGGCCAGCCGGACTTCGTCCACGGCCTCCCCGGAGCCCGAGCCGCCGGTGGAGTAGGACAGCATGGCCACCCGCGGCTCCACCCCGAACTGCACCGCCGTTTCGGCCGAGGCCAGGGCGATGTCCGCGAGCTGCTCCACGTTGGGGTCGGGGTTCACGGCGCAGTCGCCATAGACCAGCACCCGGTCCGGCATCAGCATCAGGAACACCGACGAAACGATCTTCACGCCGTCGCGCGTTTTGACGAACTCCAGCGCCGGGCGGATGGTGTGTGCGGTGGTGTGCGCGGCGCCGGACACCATGCCGTCCACCACACCCAGCTGGACCATCATGGTGCCGAAGTAGCTGCCGTCCTGCATGATTTCCAGTGCCTTGGGCAGGTCCACGCCCTTGTGCGCCCGCAGCTCCGCGTACTTCTCCGCGAACCCCTGCCGCAGTTCCGAGGTGGCCGGGTCCACGATATTGATCCCGGCGAGGTCGATGCCGTTGGCCGCGGCCAGCTCGCGGACCTGCGATTCGGGCCCCAGCAGGGTGAGGTCGCAGACGTCGCGGCGGTGCAGGATTTCGGCGGCATGCAGGATCCGGACGTCCGTTCCCTCGGGCAGCACCACGTGCCGGCGCTGACCCCGCGCGCGTTCGATGAGGTCGTGCAGGAACCGCAGCGGGGTCATCCGCTCGGGGCGCGGCAGGTGGAGGCGTTCCACCAGCTCGGCCTCGTCCACCCGTTTGGACCACAGGCCCAGCGCGGAGGCCACCTTGCGGCGGTGCCCGGACCAGATCTCGCTGCGGACCTCGGAGACCCGCTTGGCAGTGGTGTAGGTGTCCTCGCTCGCTGCAAAGACGGGGAAGGGTGCCTGCGCCAGGAGCGGGTAGATGTTGGCGTCCGGAGCCAGTCCGCCGGTGAGGATCAGCGCCGACGGCACGGGGAATTCGGGCGAGAACGACGACGCCAGGCACGCCACCATGACGTCCGCGCGGTCGCCTGGAACGATCACCAGGGCGCCCTCGTCCAGCACGTTCAGGAAGTTGCCCACGTTCATGGCGGCAACTTTGATGTCGCGGACATCGCGTTCCATGTCGGCCAGGCCCGCGACCTGCCGCACGCCGAGGGCCGCGGCCACCTCGCCGGTGGTGGGCCGGGCGATCTCCTCCAGCTCCGGCAGGACATATACGGGCCGCTTGGATGCACCGGGCTTGATCTCCGCGGCAATGGCCTCCAGCAACTCCGGATCCGCGCGGTTCACCATGATGGCCAGCAGTGCGCACCTTTCCGCCGCCAGTTCCTTGCGGGCAACCTCGACGGCGGCGGCCGCCTCGGCGACGCTGAGCCCCTTCGCGCCCACCACGGCAACGACGGGCGCGGCCAGGTTGTTGGCCAGCCGGGCATTGAGGTCAAATTCGACGGCGGCGTCCTGGCCGGTGAGGTCCGTCCCCTCGACGATCACCACGTCGCAGTGCCTGGCGATCTCGGCGAAGATTTCCACGCAGCGGGCATCGATGTCTGCGCGTTTACCTTCCGCCAGGAGCGCCCGCACCTCGGCGGACGTCAGACCGCCCCGGCACCGGTCGTCGTCGAGCGCGAAGCGTGATTTCATCAGCGCCACCATGGGATCATCGGCGGCATCCGGGCCGTGGACCACCGGTTTGAAGAATCCGATCCGGTCCGCGTGCCGGTGGAGCGTGTCCGCGAGGCCCAGGGCAACGAGCGATTTGCCCGAGCCGGGAGTGGTCGCGCTGACGTAGATGCCTTTGGCCATGGTCCGCCCTTTTGCTGTCCGTGGTGCCGGTCCCTCCATCCTTGCACTTCCGGGCCGCGCCCAGGGCACCCCACCTTTCCATCGATTGCTCCGTGGGCGCCGTTTTCAGCGCCCAAAAGGGCCGGTACGGAGCAATCGACGAGGGGACGACGGCGGCCGGCGCGGGCAGGCGCAGACTGCGACCTCACCCGGGAAGAAAACGCCAGCTGACCCGCATGCGGCGCCGCTGCCGGGATTACCGAACGTTCGTGGGAAAATAGCCGGTATGCCCACTACAGCAGTCCCCCACAAGCGCGGCCGGCCCGGCTACGACCAGCAGTCGGTACTGCTCATCGCCGTCGACGTCTTCAACCGCCACGGCTACGACGCCACCTCCATGGGCATCCTCGCCGAGAACCTGGGCATCTCGAAATCGGCCATCTACCACCACGTCCCCTCCAAGGGCGACCTCCTCAAGCTCGCCCTCGACCACGCCCTGGGCGGCCTCGAGGCCATCCTCGAACAGCCCGGGGCACAAAGCGGCGCGGCGGACGCCCGGCTGGAATATGTCCTGCGGCAGACCGTAGCCGTACTGGTGGAACGCCTGCCCTTCGTCACGCTGCTCCTGCGCCTGCGGGGCAACACGGACATTGAACGCGACGCCCTGGAACGCCGCCGCACGTTCGATCACGAGGTGGCCGCCCTCATTTCCGCAGCCCGCGACGAAGGCTCCCTGCGCCAGGACATCGACCCCCGCACCGTCACGCGCCTGCTGTTCGGCACCATCAACTCAATCGTGGAATGGTACAAACCCGGCGGCGCCCTCACCCCGGAAAAACTGGCCGACGACGTCATCACCATCGCGTTCGACGGGCTCCACGCGCAGCGCTAGCCGGCTGCTGATGCCCAGGTCATTTGGCCGCCACCGACGGGCCGAAAAACCCAAACGCTCTCTCACTTCCTGCAGTCAAAACGCCAACGCTCTCTCACCGGGTGCGAGAGCGTTCGAAAGAAACCTGCAGGAAGTGAGAGAGCGTCCGGGGTGGGTTACTTTTCCACGAGGGTGAGGACGTCGTAGGTGGCCACGATGTCGTCATCCTGGTTGGTCAGAAGCGCGTCCCAGGCCACTTCGCCGTATTCGTCGGTTTCGCGCGGGGTGATCTTCTTGGCCGTCAGGGTGACCCGGATGGAGTCGCCAGCCGCCACCGGCGTGATGAAGCGCAGGTTCTCCAACCCGTAGTTGGCCAGGACCGGGCCCGGCGCCGGCTCCACAAACAGCCCGGCGGCCCAGCTCAGCAGCAGATACCCGTGCGCCACAATGCCCGGGAAGAACGGGTTGGCTTCGGCTGCTTCCTGGTTGGTGTGGGCGTAGAAGGTGTCTCCGGTGGAGTTGGCGAACGCCGTGATGTCCGCCAGGCCCACTTCACGCAGGCCGGAGCGGATGGCGTCGCCAATGTGCAGCGTTTCCAGCGACTTCCGGAACGGGTGCTGCCCTTCGGTGTCCAGCGTGAAGTTGCGGTCGGCGCCGGCGTGCCAGACGCCGGTGACGGCGGTCAGCATGTTCGGGGAGCCCTGGATGGCGGTCCGCTGCATGTGGTGCATGATCGAGCGGATGCCGCCGAGCTCCTCGCCGCCGCCGGCGCGGCCGGGGCCGCCGTGGACCAGGTGCGGGACCGGGGAGCCGTGGCCGGTGGAGGTGCGCGCGTCCTCGCGGTTGAGCATGAGCACGCGGCCGTGGTGGGCGGCGATGCCCATCACGAGTTCCTCCGCCACGGACGGGTCGTTGGTGCAGACCGAGGCAACCAGGGAGCCGCCGCCGCGGGCGGCGAGGCGGACGGCGTCGGCCAGGTCGGTGTAGCCGATCACCGAGGATACCGGGCCGAACGCCTCAAGCGAGTGGATCTCGTCAGCTTCCGGATCGGACCAGCTCAGCAGCACCGGGGACATAAAAGCACCATCCTCAACGACGCCGATGCTTCCGTCCGCGCTGGTGACCTTCGGCGCATCGAGGGTGCCGTACGCCAGTTCGCCGCCGGCGTCGAGCATGGCCTGGACGGCCGCGCGGACGTCGGCGAGCTGCTCGCGGGAGGCCAGGGCCCCCATGGTGACGCCCTCGGCGCGGGGGTCACCCAGCACCACGCGTTCCCGGATCCGCTCCCCCACGGCGGCAACGACGTCGGGCACCACTTCCTGCGGCACGATCGCGCGGCGGATGGAGGTACACTTCTGCCCGGCCTTGGCGGTCATCTCGGTGACGAGGGACTTGATAAACGCGTCGAATTCCGGCGTGCCCTTGACGGCATCCGGGCCCAGGATCGCAGCGTTCAGCGAATCGGTCTCCGAAGTGAAGCGCACCCCGCCCTTGACCACGTTGACGTGGGACTTGAGCGCATTGGCCGTGGAGGCGGAGCCGGTGAAGGACACCAGGTCCCGGTAGTCCAGCACGTCCAGGAGCCCGCGGACGGACCCGGAGATCAGCTGCAGCGAGCCCTTGGGCAGGATGTTGGATTCGATGATCGCCTTCACCACGGCCGCCGCCACATAGCCGGTGGGGGTAGCGGGCTTGACGATGGTGGGCACCCCGGCGATGAAGGCCGGGGCGAGCTTCTCGAGCATTCCCCAGACCGGGAAGTTGAATGCATTGATCTGCACGGCGACGCCCGGGATGCGGGTGTAGATGTGTTCTCCGGCGAACGATCCGTCCTTCGACAGCACCTCCATGGGGCCGTCCACCACCACCTGGGAGTTGGGCAGCTCGCGCCGGCCCTTGGAGCCGAACGTGAAGAGGACGCCGATGCCGCCGTCGATGTCGATCATTGAGTCGATCTTCGTGGCGCCGGTCTGGGCGGAGAACGTGTAGAAGTGCTCGCGCCGGGCGTTCAGGTACTGCGCCAGCTCCTTGAGCTTGAGGGCGCGCTGGTGGAAGGTCAGCTTGCCCAGTTCCGTCTGTCCGGTGGTGCGGCCGTAGTCCACGACGGCGGCCAGGTCCAGTCCGTCGGTGCTCACCTTAGCCAGGATTTCCCCGGTGCTCGCATCACGCACGGGGACGGCGGAAGCTGCCGAACCGGCGTCGGGAGTCCACCAGGAATCCTCGATGAAACTCGGAACGGTCTCCACCGTCTCCAAGGAGGATTGGGGGGCGGTAGTGGTTGTGGTCATCGTCGACGGGTCCTTCCAACACGGGGACAAAAGTACGGGCAGACAATTACTGACCGTCCGTTCGGTAATTTGTTCAGATTACATCACCAGCCGGGTCTCTGCCAGATGCCCCAATGCGGATCCGAAGACGTGGCCGAGGTTGACCGACCACGAGCGACGTGCGATCTTTATAGAACGAACGGTCGGTAATTGATTCCTCTTCCGGCCCCACTCCCTGGTGTAAGGATGTTCTTATGGTCGAGGCTTTCCTTGTTGGCGGCGTCCGCACTCCGGTGGGCAGGTACGGCGGCGCGCTCTCGGCGGTCCGTCCGGATGATCTGGCTGCCCTGGTGATCCGCGAGGCCGTGTCCCGCGCAGGCCTTGATCCGGACAGGATCGAGGAAGTCATCCTGGGCAACGCGAACGGTGCGGGTGAAGAAAACCGGAACGTTGCCCGGATGGCCACCCTGCTGGCCGGACTTCCCCTCCACATCCCCGGCATCACCGTCAACCGGCTCTGCGCTTCCGGGCTGAGCGCCATCATCCAGGCCAGCCAGATGATCAAGTCCGGTGCCGCAGACGTTGTGATCGCCGGCGGAGTGGAGTCCATGAGCCGGGCACCGTGGGTCCAGGAAAAACCCGCGACGGCGTTTGCCAAGCCAGGTCAGATTTTCGATACCTCCATCGGCTGGCGCTTTGTTAACCCCCTGTTCCAGCAGGGCGGCCTGGCGCGGGACGGCAAGATGACGTACTCCATGCCGGAAACCGCCGAAGAAGTGGCCCGCGTGGACGGCATCACCCGCGAGGATGCCGACGCCTTCGCGGTCCGCTCCCATGAGCGTTCCCTCGCCGCGATAGCTGCGGGCCGCTTCACAGCCGAGATCGTGCCTGTGACGGTCAAGACCCGCAAGGGCGAAACCGTGGTGGACATAGACGAAGGCCCGCGCGCCGGCACCACCCTGGAGGTCCTCGCCGGGCTGCGCCCCGTGGTCCCGGGCGGTTCGGTGGTCACCGCCGGCAACTCCTCCACGCTGAACGACGGCGCTTCGGCGATCATCGTCGCGTCGGAGGCCGCCATCGCGCGGCTGGGCCTGACGCCCCGCGCCCGCATCATCGACGGCGCCTC
>DIZT01000196.1:10766-19086 GCA_002427975.1 Micrococcaceae bacterium UBA6021
GAAAGTGCTCGCACGGAGCGGCCTCAGCGTGGGTGACCTGGGCGCCGTCGAACTTAACGAAGCGTTCGCCACGCAGTCGCTCGCCAGCATGCGCCGGCTGGGGCTGGATCCGGACACCGTGAACAACGACGGCGGCGCCATCAGTCTGGGGCACCCGCTGGGTTCGAGCGGGTCACGGCTCGCCATCACCCTGCTGGGCAGGATGGAACGCGAGGACGCAAAAATCGGCCTGGCAACAATGTGCATCGGCGTGGGCCAGGGCACCGCGATGCTGCTGGAGCGTGTCTGATGCCCGCCCCGGAAAGCGCGGACCGTTCCCTCGGCTCAGTTGACTTCGGCACCCTCCTGGTCGAGGAGCGGGAGGACCGTGTGGTGGTCCTCCTGAACCGCCCCGAGGTCCGGAACGCCATCGACCAGCAGATGGTGGACGAGCTGCACATGGTCTGCGCGGCGCTGGAGCAGCATCCGAAAGTCCTGATCATTGCAGGGGTCGACGGCGTCTTTGCCTCGGGTGCGGACATCGCTCAGCTGCGCGGGCGACGCCGCGATGATGCCCTGCGGGGCATTAATTCCACCCTCTTTGTCCGGATCGCCAAGCTGCCCCTGCCCGTGATTGCCGCCCTGGACGGTTACTGCCTGGGCGGCGGCGCGGAGCTCGCCTATGCGGCGGACTTCCGGATCGGCACGCCCGGTGTCCGGATCGGGAACCCCGAAACCGGGCTGGGCATCCTGGCCGCGGCCGGGGCCACCTGGCGTTTGAAGGAGCTGGTGGGGGAACCGGTGGCCAAGCAGATCCTGCTCGCGGGCCGGGTGCTCCGGGCCGAGGAGGCATTGGCCATCAACCTCATCACCGAAATCCATGAGGCCCCGGACCTGATGGACGCCGCGCATAACCTGGCGGACCGGATCGGGCGCCAGGACCCGCTGGCCGTGCGGATCACCAAGTCCGTTTTCCACGCCCCGGCCGAGGCCCACCCCCTGATTGACCAACTGGCGCAGGGGATCCTCTTCGAATCCCAGGCCAAGTTCGACCGAATGCAGGCATTCCTGGACAAAAAATCAGGCGACAAGAAAACAGAGAAGAAACTATGACCACTTCGAACCTTCCCGCCACCGTCGGCGTCCTGGGTGGCGGCCGGATGGGCGCGGGGATCGCCCACGCCTTCCTCATTAACGGTTCCGACGTGCTGGTGGTGGAGCGCGATGAAGCGTCCGCCGAAGCCGCCCGGGAACGGGTGGAATCAGCTGCCGCCAAGAGCATCGAACGCGGAGCTGTCGATGGCAACCTGGATGAGATGGTTTCGCGGCTCGCTGTCACTGTGGACTACAACGACTTCGCAGACCGCCAACTGGTGGTGGAGGCTGTCCCGGAGGACTGGGACCTGAAGGTCACCTCGCTCCGGGGGATCGAGGAACGGCTGGCCGATGACGCGTACCTGGCGTCCAACACCTCTTCCCTGTCCGTCAACGGCCTGGCCCGCGAACTCAAGCGCCCGCAGAACTTCCTCGGCCTGCACTTTTTCAACCCCGTCCCCGCCTCCACCCTCATTGAAGTGGTGCTCGGCGAACAGACCACCCCGGACCTGGCTCAGGCGGCGAAAAGGTGGGTCGAGGCACTCGGCAAAACCGCCGTCGTCGTTAATGACGCACCCGGCTTTGCCTCCTCACGGCTGGGCGTGGCCATCGCCCTGGAAGCGATGCGCATGGTGGAAGAAGGTGTGGCGTCCGCGGCCGACATCGACGCCGCGATGGTGCTGGGCTACAAACACCCCACCGGCCCCCTGAGAACCACCGACATCGTAGGCCTGGACGTCCGGCTGGGCATCGCCGAGTACCTGCACTCAACGCTGGGCGACCGGTTCGCACCACCGCAGATCCTCAAGGACAAAGTGGCCCGCGGCGAGCTGGGCCGCAAGTCCGGCAAGGGATTCTTCGACTGGACTGAGTAGGACTTCCCCGTCCTCCTTGAGCAGGGCCGGCGCCGGTTCAGCCGATCAGCGCCAGCACGGCCCCAGCGTTGACCACACCGCCGGCTTCTACACGAATCCCGGTGAACGTACCGGCGCGGTGGGCGGTCACCTGGGTCTCCATTTTCATCGCCTCAAGGACGACGACGGCGTCTCCCGCCGAAACTTCGGCGCCCGGCTCCACGAGCCACTTCACCACAGTCCCGGCCATGTCTGCGCGCAGCTCGCCGGGATCAGCGGCGACGGTGGCACTACCCGCGGCACCGCCGTCGTACTCCCCGTCAAGGGAAACGCCCGCGGGGACAGCCCCGCCGGAACGGGCCCAGCCGTCCAGCAGCGCGGCGGGCAGGCCGACGGCGAGACGCCGGCCGTCGACGTCAACGGTAATGGTGCGCCGCTCACCGTCCGGAACGGACGTGCCGAATTCCGGATCCGCCGCGATGGCCTCCGCGAAGTCCGTCTCGATCCACCGGGTGTGGATGCCGAGCGCGGTCTCGGAGGTGAAGTCCGGCGCCTGGACCACCGCCCGGTGGAACGGCAGGACTGTGGCCACGCCGGTGATCTCCATTTCGGCGAGGGCGCGGCGGGCCCGGCGGAGCGCCTGCTGCCGGTCGGCGCCGGTGACGATCAGCTTGGCCAGCAGGGAATCGAACTGCGGCGCCACAACGGAGCCGGAGCGGACCCCGGAGTCCAGGCGGATACCGGGTCCGGTCGGGCCGCTGAACGTGGCAATGGTCCCGGGCGACGGGAGGAATCCCCGGCCCACGTCCTCGGCGTTAAGCCGAAATTCGAAGGAGTGGCCACGCGGCTTGGGATCGGCGGTGAAACGCAGCGGCTCGCCGGCGGCAATCCGGAACTGCTCCTGGACCAGATCGACGCCGGTGGTCTCCTCGGTGATGGGGTGCTCCACCTGCAGGCGCGTGTTCACCTCGAGGAACGCGACGGTGCCGTCAGCGGCCACCAGGAACTCCACCGTCCCGGCCCCCGAATAGGAGGCTTCGCGGCAGACTGCCTTGGCGGCGTCGTAAATCTGTTGGGTCTGCTGGTCTGTCAGGAAGGGTGCGGGGGCCTCTTCCACCAGTTTCTGGTGCCGGCGCTGCAGCGAGCAGTCGCGGGTGCCCACCACCACCACGTTGCCGTGCTGGTCCGCCAGGACCTGCGCCTCCACGTGCCGGGGCCGGTCCAGGTAGCGCTCCACAAAGCACTCGCCGCGGCCGAAGGCCACCACCGCTTCACGGACCGCAGAATCGAAGGACTCCTCGATCTGGTCCATGTCGCGGACCACTTTCAGCCCGCGCCCGCCGCCACCGAAGGCCGCTTTGATGGCGATGGGCAGGCCGTGCTTTTCGGCGAACCCGCGGACCTCTGCAGCCGTTGCCACCGGACCGTCGCTGCCAGCCACCAAGGGGGCGCCGGCCCGCACGGCGATCTCGCGCGCCGTGATCTTGTTGCCCAGCTGCCGGATGGCCTCCGGAGTGGGTCCGATCCAGGTCAGGCCGGCGTCCAGCACCGCCTGGGCAAAGCCGGCGTTCTCGGACAGGAAGCCGTAGCCGGGGTGCACCGCATCCGCCCCGGATTCCGCGGCCACGCGCAGGAGGTTGGGGATGTCCAGGTAGGTTTCCGATGGCGCGTTGCCGCCCAGGCTGTACGCCTCGGTGGCGGCGCCAACGTGCATGGCGTCGGCATCGACGTCCGCGTAGACAGCCACGGACTCCAGTCCGGCGTCCTCGCAGGCACGGGCGATGCGGACGGCGATTTCTCCGCGGTTGGCGATCAGGACCTTGCGCATCAGTTGCTCACTTTGTCTCGGAAACGTCGGGGGAAGAGTGGGGAAGGTTGGCGGGCAGCCCATAACCGGGAGCCCAGCGGAACCGGATGGAGCCGCCGATGGGAACCTGGGCGGCCAGGTCCAGCTGGTGGTCCACCACCACGGCGATCACGGGGTAGCCGCCGGTGATGGGGTGGTCGGCCAGGAACAGCACGGGCTGCCCTTCCGGCGGGATCTGCAGCGCGCCGGCCATGGTTCCTTCGCTGGGCAGTTCGCCATCCCGGTTTCGGCGCAGCGGCTCACCGTCCAGGCGCATTCCCACCCGGTTGGAGCGGGGCGTCACCGCCCACTCCTGGGTGCAGAGCGATCCCAGGGCGGCGGCGTCGAACCAGTCGTCGCGGGGGCCGGGCACGATGTCCAGGACCGTGACGCCGGTGTCCGGGAAGTCCGGCTGCAGCTCCGGGTTGCCCACCACGTTGGAGGACGTGGCAACGCCCGCGGCCAGCAGCTGCCCGGCGGCCAGCGGCGCAGGCCCGATCCCGGACATGGTGTCCGTGGACCGGCTCCCCAGCACGGCATCAGCCATCGCGCCGCCGCGGATGGCGAGGTAGCTGCGGAAGCCGCGCTCGGGCGCGCCGAGGGTCAGAATCTCGCCGTCCAGCAGGGCGAATGCCGTGGCGATGGGCACCTCGCGCACATCGTCCGGAAAGTCGTCGTCCTCCGGGGCGTCCGACGGCGTCACTACAGTCAGTGCCGACGGTGCGCCGGCCACTGCCAGCACCTGGTCCCCCACGGCCTGCACGCGCAGCCCGCCGGCAACGGTTTCGACGACGGCGGCAGACGGCTGGTTGCCCACGATCCGGTTGGCGCGGCGCAGGGAGGAACGGTCCAGGGCTCCGGCTGACGAAACCCCGAGCCCGGCGTGACCGGGGCGGCCGAGGTCCTGGATCAGGCTCTGCAGTCCCGGCGACAGTATCCGCAGCCCGGACCGGACGTCCGGGTCGGTGCCGGCCAGGGCTTCGGAACCCGCCGCACCAGCCTGCGGCTCCGCGACCTCCACGAGTTCCCGCACCGCCCGGAACTGCACCCGGTCACCGGGCGCGGCCAGGGCCGGCTGCTCCCGGCTGAGGTCCCACATGGGTGCGGCGGTTCGGCCGATCAGTTGCCAGCCGCCCGGGGATTTCCGGGGGTACACGGCCGAATAGTTACCGGCCAGGGCCACGGAACCGGCCGGCACAGCGGTCCGGGGCGAGCTCCGGCGCGGGACTTCCAGCACCTGATTCTCCCCCACCATGTAGCTGAATCCCGGTGCGAAGCCGCCGAACGCCACGGTCCAGACCTGGCCGGTGTGGGCCGCGATGACGCCGTCAGCGCCCAGGCCGGTGAGCCGTCCCGCTTCGGCGAGGTCGTCGCCGTCGTACACGGTCTCGATGACCACCAGCTTGCCTTCGGCGTGGGACCGGACCGTCAGGTCCATCTCCAGCAGGCGGGCCGCCATCCGGCGGGCCGCAGCTGGCGAATCCGCCTTGACCATTACCGTTTCGGCGGCGGCCAGGACGTCCACCTGGCCGGGCAGCGGCTCTTCCAGCAGGAGGGCCTGCAGGGCCAGGACGTCGTGGAGCCCGGAGAGTTCGGCGAGCACCGCCGTCGTTCCTACCGGCCGGACGGCGAGCACCCGGGCCGCGGCAGTGGGCTTGCTGACTGTTTCCATGGGGATCAGGCCGCGCCGCTCAGGCGTGGCTCTCCGGGGCGCCATCGTTGTGCAACCAACGGAGGTCCTCTTCGGGCTGCGGGTTCCGGCCGATGGCCAGGCCCACGATGGTGACGATGGAGGCCAGCAGCAGGTAGCCGGCGATCAGGTACCAGTTGCCGGAGGCCGCATACAGGGCGGTGAAGATCAGCGGCGCCACGGCACCGCCGATGACACCCGCCAGGGTGTAGGCCAGGGAGCTGCCCGCGTAGCGCAGGCGGGCCGGGAACTGTTCGGTGATGTAGGCGGCCTGCGGTCCGTACATAAAGGCGTGGAGGGCCAGGCCCACCACAACGCCGATGATCAGCATGACCTCGGACCTGCCCTGGATCATCAGGAAGAACACCGGGATCCAGGCGGCAGTGGCGGCGGCGGCAACGCCGTAAACCAGGCGGCGGTTGAAGCGGTCGGTCAGGGCACCGGCGGCCGGGATCAGGAAGAGCTGAAACGCGGAACCGGTCAGGATGGCGGCCAGCACGTCGCCGGTGGTCATGCCCAGTTCCTTGGTGGCGTAGACGGCCACAAAAACGGTGAAGAGCGCGTACAGGACGTCCGGGCAGACCCGGGACAGGGCGGCGGAGACCAGGGCGCGGGGCTCGGTGGTGAAGACTTCCTTGATCGGTGCCTTCGGCTGGTCGCCGTGGGCCGCGATGGCCTTGAATACCGGGGTTTCCTCGAGCTTGAGGCGGATGATCAGGCCGAAGACCACCAGCAGGGCCGAGGCCAGGAAGGCTACGCGCCAGCCCCAGGACAGGAAAGCTTCAGTGCTGAGGGTGGCGGCGAGGATGGCCAGGACGCCGTTGGCCATGAGGTTGCCGGCGGGCGGGCCGATCTGGGCAGCGGAAGACCAGAAACCGCGCTTGTTGGGGTCGCCGAATTCGCTGGACAGCAGTACAGCGCCGCCCCATTCGCCGCCGACGCCGATGCCCTGGCCCAGGCGCAGAAGGACCAGGATGATGGGGGCGGCGATGCCGATCACGGAGTAATCAGGCAACGCTCCGATGAGGACGGTGGCGACGCCGATCAGCACCAGGGTGAAGACCAGAACGTACTTGCGGCCGATCTTGTCGCCCAGGCGTCCGAAGATGATGCCGCCGATCGGGCGGGCGAGGTAGCCCACTGCGAAGGCGGAGAAGGACAAGAGGAGTCCCACGAACTCATCATTCGAAGGGAAGAAGATCTTGGGGAAGACGAGGGCTGACGCCACCGAGTAGACGGCGAAGTCGTAGTACTCAAGCGACGTGCCGGTCAGGCTGGCGACGTAGGCCTTGAGCGCGCCGGCCGGCGGCTTCCTTGCCGCGGCCTTTGCTGCCTTGTTGGTGCTGGTCATGGTTTCCTCCGGGGGGATGAGGGTGGTGCGGGGGGCCGGTGTTCGGCCATGGGAATGGGGCTAGAGGAACGAGCCGATGCTGACACCGGCGTCGCCGAGAGCGGACTTCACTGCCGTTGCCATTGCGGCAGCCCCCGGTGAGTCACCATGCACGCAGATGCTTTCTGCGCGGATTTTCAGGATGGAACCGTCGATTGTGCGGACGGCGGATTCGGTGGCCATCCGTAAGACATGTTCCGCCACAAGTTCGGGATCCTCAAGGACTGCGCCCGGGAGGGAGCGCGGGACGAGGGTCCCGTCCGGGTTGTACGCCCGGTCCGCGAACGCTTCGGAAACACCCCGAAGGCCGGCTTTATCTGCAAGCCGCAGGATTTCCGAACCTGGGAGGCCGAGGATCGGAAGGTTCGGGTCAACCGATGCTACGGCGTCGACGACGGCCTGGGCCTGAGCAGAGTGCGTCACGATCGCGTTGTAGAGTCCGCCGTGCGGCTTCACATACCTGACCCGGGCTCCCTCCGCCGCGGCCAGGGCCTGCAGGGCACCAATCTGGTACACCACGTCGTTGGCCAGTTCGGTGGGGCTGATGTCCAGGAAGCGCCGTCCGAAACCGGCGAGGTCCCGGTAGCCGACGTGGGCGCCGATGACGACACCGGCAGCAACCGCGTCGCGGCAGGTCCTGCGGATGACGCTGGGATCGCCGGCGTGGAATCCGCACGCAACGTTCGCGCTCGAAACCGAGCCGAATATCGCCAGGTCATCGCCGAGGCTCCAGCGTCCGAAGGACTCGCCGACGTCGCTGTTCAGGTCAATCGTTGCCATTTGTGATCCCCGTCTCATTGGGTTGGTCTAACTAGGATGCACTAAATTTCCAGATTGTTCAACAATCCTTCGATTCAACGATGTGACGATCGTGTAAATTCTCAAGTATGGCCGCCTCAGAACCTCACGTCCGCTCCTCCTCGCCCTCTCCCCGGGAATCGACGAATGATACGGCGAAGCGGTCCGCCGCGGGCCGCCTCCGGGTGGCCGTTCCGTCCGTGGCGGAACGGGTGGCGGATGAGCTTCGCCTGCAATTGGCGGAGGGGGCCCTGCTCCCCGGCGCGCGGCTCACGGAGTCCACCATTGCGGAGGACCTGGGCGTCTCCCGCAACACGGTGCGTGAGGCCTTCGCCGAACTTGCCAGCGAACGCCTGGTGGTCCGCCATCCCAACCGCGGCGTGTTCGTGGCAAGCCTGGAGGCAGGGGATGTCCACGACGTCTATACCGTCCGCCGCGCCATCGAAGTCAGCGCCCTGCGCGGCGGAGGCAGCCCGGAGGACGTGGCCGCCGTCCGGGCCGCCGTCGAGGAAGGCAGGCGCGCCGCGGCGGCCGGTGACGACGAAGCCCTGGGCACCGCCAACCAGCATTTCCACCGCGCCATTGTGGCCATGGCCGGAAGCCCGCGGCTGAACAGCATCATGGGCCAAGTCCTGGCCGAGATGCGCCTGTTCTTCCACAAGGCCACC
>DIZT01000196.1:19186-24192 GCA_002427975.1 Micrococcaceae bacterium UBA6021
CTCCTGCTGGCGTACCTGGACCGCTCCGAGGACAACCTGAGCGAAGTGCACGGGGAAACCGAAACCGACTGAGCCGGTAGGGTGAAGTGATGAAACGCCGCCTTGCCGCCCTGTCCGCCGTCCCCCTGATGCTCCTGCTCACCGCCTGCGGGTCGGTGCAGGAAGCCACGCAAACCGCCGCGAACGACGCCGCCTCCAAGGTGGCCACAGCTGCCAAGGACGAGGTCAGGAAGCAGGTCTGTGCCGTTGCCCAGGACGGACTGGCCAACGTCCAGGACAAGGCATCGCTGGGCAAACTGGTGGACGCGGCCGCAACCGCCGGGCTGCCCTCGGACATCACAACGCCGCTGGGCCAGATCGCGGCGTCCGGTGACCAAGTGCCGGCCGGCTCCGTCGCGGCGCTTAAGGAAGCCTGCGCGGCTTAGCACCGGAAATTGCTAGCGCTTGCCCTTTTTGCGTGAGCCCTTGCCGCGGCCTTTGTCAGGGTTCGGAGCGTAACGCTGCGCCACTTTTGGCTTCTTGACCACGGGGCCGCGCCGGTCCGGCTTCGGTTCCTTCTTGGGCTTCTCCTGCTGGGCCGAAGGCTGCCGCGAGCTCGCCGCGGTGCGGCCGCGGACGATCCCGATGAATTCCTCGATGATCTCGTCCGTGGAATCGCTGGGCCACGCCAGCGCGATCTCCGTGACCGGGGCACCCGTCAGCCGGCGGGCCACGGTGTCCTTAACGTTGAAATGCCGGGCCACGGACATCGGCAGGATCACCAGGCCCGCGCCGGACGCCACTACCTGCATGGCCGCTTCCGGTCCACCCATTTCGGCGACGTCCAGGAAGGTCTCCTCCGCAAGGTCGGCCAGGGCAACTTCCTCAAACACTGAAATCTCGTGCCCCTTCGGCGCCACCACCACCGGCTGCTCCTCATACAGGGGGATCACGTTCAGGCCGTCGCGCTCCACCGGGAGCCGGACGAAGCTGAGGTCCGCGGAACCGTCGCTTAACACGGACAACTGGGCGCCGTCGTCGGACATAAACGACTCCAGCGGGATGTCCAGCACACGCTCTTCCCAGCGGCGGATCCACTTGCCCGGGGTCACGCCGGCCACGTAGGCGAAGCGGAGCACGCGGGGCGCCTCCTGCTCCGGCGATTCGGCGGGGCTGGCGTTCTGGGGGGAATCATTGTCTGCGGGCACGTCTTCACAGTACCGCCCGCGCGGCCCCGCAGTGCCGGAGTTGGTGCGGAGTTGGTGCCTTTCGGGCGGGCAGCCGGATACCCTTGAGCCATGACCTCTGTAAACTCCCAGTCCATGAAGCCGGCCACCGTTGCCAAGAAACTCGGCATCTACCTGCCGGCGACACCGCAGGAGTTCCAGGATTCCACCATCAGCCGCGCCGATTTCGCCGAACTCCAGGCCAACCCGCCGGAGTGGCTTGTGGAGCTCCGCCGCAGCGGCCCCCACCCCCGCCCCGTGGTGGCCCAGAAGCTGAACGTGTCCATCAGCGGCCTTGCCCGCGGTGGCGTTGAGGAAGCGCTCACGACGGCGGAAATCACCGCGCTGCTGCAGGCTCCCCCGGCGTGGCTGGTCACCGAGCGTTCCACCCACGCCGCCGTCCGCGCCGAAGCCCAGCGGGTTAAGGACGAAACAGCCAAGAAGGACGCCAAGAAGGCCCGCGCCCAGGCTGAGTAGTCTCCGCCGGCGCCCGATCATAGGCTTGTTCGCGGATCCGAACCTTCATGATTCGGATCCGCGGACAGGCCGCTGTTGTTTCCAGAGGGAATATCAGTCCTGGTGCAGCTGAACGAAGTTGCCGCAGCCGTCGTCGAAGACTGCACTGATCCCGGACGGATCCTCTGACGGTTCGCCCTGGAATGTCACGCCGGCAGCCACCAGCCGGTTGTACTCGGCCTGCACATCCGGAACGCCGAAAGTGATGGCCGCGATCCCGGCGTCGTGCAGTGCGTTCATGTAGTTCGCACCGATCGGGTTGTCGCTGGGCTCCAGCAGCAGCCCCACCGAACCGGCACCGGCGCCCGGGTCCTTGATGATGAAGAGGTTGTACTCAGGCATCGCCATCAGGGTCTCGAACCCGAGGGTCCCGGTGTAGAACGAATGGGCGGTGGCCGGATCCTGGACGTGGATGCTGCACATTTTCACTCTCATGGTCCCAAGCTACCCGGCCCGCAGCAGGCGCGGGAACCTCAAGCGCGGAAACCCCGCCGGTGCAGCCGGTCCTGCCATTGACCCCGGCGCCCGGAAGGGCTGCAATGGAAGGAGCAGTCCGGAATCCTGGGCCGGGCCTGACGCGGGGAGGTGCCGCAGTGCCGGCATTTGCAGAATCCGTCTTGTTTGGAGCGTTGCAGCTGGGTTTCTGGGGTGCAGTGCTGGTCTGTGCGGTGGGTGCCACCGTCTTGGCTGTCCGCCGGCATTCGACGCCCGACCCTGCCCTCCGGGCCCCGGACCCCGTATTCTGGGACGTCTTTATGGGATCTGCCGTGGCAATTCCGGCGATCCTCATTCCCACACTGGCGTCACCCTGGGCCGGCGCTGTCCTCGCCGCACTGGGCACAGGTGCCGGGGTGGCCGCATACCGTGGCAGTCCGCGGATCATGGCCTGGCAGTCACGCCGCCGGCAGCAACGGCAGGACCAGCCTGTTCACACCGCGGCGCAGGCTGAACATGACGCCCTCCTGTCCCGGTGGAGCCGCTACGAACTGGACCCTGCCTGCTCCATCGACTACCCGGCGATGACGGACGTCCGGCTACCCGAGACGGCCGCCTTGATCCGGGCCATGCGGGAGGCAGAGCAGCTGCGGGCGGCGCCACACCAAGGGTACGCACCCGCCGTCGCCCGCTTTGGCCTTGCCCTCGCCGCGGCGGAACGGGCTGCCGGGATCCCTGCCGGAATCACCGACGGCGTACATTAACTGCTGTGTCGCCGCCGCTGGAGTCCGGCGGCGGGGCGCCGTAGCATCCGAGGATGGAACCCACAGAAGCGGAACTCCGTGACCAGTTCGGCAGGCGCCTGGAGGATAAGGGGGCCTGGCGGCAGGCCAGCACCCTTGAAGCTGCCGGGGAACTGACGGCGCGCTGGCTGGAAGGCCACAGCGAATATCAGGCTGCCACGTTTACGGCCAGCTATGACGCCGAAACCGGACCCATCGCGGCGGAACTGGCAGCCCTGAACCGAAACGGGCTGTTCACCAAGGAATCCCAGCCCGGGCTGCAGGCCGCCGGCGGCATCCAGCGGCAGTACGTGACCGGCTTCTGCAGTGCAGAGGTGGCCGTGGAACTCCTGGCCCTCTCCACCCGCACTGAGCTGGTGACAGTGGCCCATGCCCCGGGCGACGCCAGCAGCGCGGCCATCCCGGTAACGCTCGACGGCGGCGAGGTAGTCACCGTCCTCGGCTCCAGCGAGACTCCGGTGGAGGAGGAGCAGATCCAGGACTGGGCCGAGGAAACCAATGACACCCTGGCGCTGCTGCTCGCCGACTCCTGGTATGTGGAAATTCTGGATCCGCACTGGGGCCGGAATGACGTGCTGCTGCCGGCCGCCCTCGCCGCGTTGACTGCCCCCGACGGTAGCCCACGCACCTAGAAGTCGGCGTCAGTCAGTATAGGTACGAACATTCCGCGCCGCTGTGCTCCCACAACGGGAGCCGGCCGTGCGGAATCCCAACAGCTAAACAGAAGGGCGAACTGTGGGCGGCGTTGTCTCCGGGATCCTGATTGTCTCCGTCGTCATTGCCGTGGGCTATTTCGCGGCCCGGCTGCGGATCCTGGGGCCGGAAGTCCAAGGTGCGCTGACCCGAACAGCTTTCTATGTCACCAACCCGGCGCTGCTGTTCACGGTGGTTGCCGGGAGCGACATCCGCGCCGCCGTCGGAACCGATGCCCCGCTTGCGCTGCTCTCCGCAGCGATAGTGGGGCTTCTCTATTGGCTGGCGAGTTTCCTGTTCTTCCGGCGCCCTGCGGCGGAAACCGCTGTCGGCGCCATGGCCAGCAGCTACGCGAACGCGAACAACATCGGCATTCCGGTGTCCCTGTACGCCGTCGGGACGGCGCAGCACGTGGCGCCCGTACTCCTGGTCCAGCTCCTGGTGATGGCACCGTTCTACCTGACTGTCCTGGGGCTTGTCTCCGGTTCCAAAGTCTCGTGGAAGAAGATGGTGCTGCAGCCGTTCGCCAATCCCATGATCATCGCCTCCGCCCTGGGTGTGGCCGTCGCCCTGACAGGCTGGAGCGCCCCGGACCTGCTGCAGAAGCCGATCGACATGCTGGCCGGCGGAGCCGTGCCCATGGTCCTGTTGGCTTTCGGACTGTCGCTCGCCGGCCGCGCCCCGCTGCAGAAAGATGACGGCCGCACCGAAACCCTCGTGGCAACATTCCTCAAGATTGCCGGGATGCCGCTCATTGTGTGGATTCTTGGCCGTTTTGCCTTCGGGCTCGAGGGGCAGCACCTTCTCGCCAGCGTGATCATGGCGGCGCTTCCCACGGCGCAGAACGTCTTCCTGTTCGCGTCACCTTACGGCCGCGGCATGACAGTGGCCCGCGACGTCATCCTGTGCACCACGGTGCTCAGCGTGGGTGCACTCCTTGCCGTTGCCTGGTTGGTGGGATAAGTAGCGGGCCGTGTATGACTGTCATCAACCCGCACCATGACCATCGCCGAACTACCCTCGGCACGCGCCCGCGGCCGGAACGGCGGACGTCCCAACAAGATGACTCCTGCCAAACTGCGTCCAGGCCTGGCATCCATGGACGAGCCTGACACCAAAGTCAGCGACCTCTGCGCCGAACTTGGCATCACACGCCAGACCCTGCATCGGCACGTGTCGCCAACGGGGGAACTGCGCCCCGACAGCAAAAAGCTACTCTCCCGATAGGCGCCGACGCGAGAGTAGCTTGAGCAATCATCTTTGGGTACAAGTTCACCCGATGCCGGATATCGCCGCGCGACCTCATCCGTCAAGCGTTGTTCTGTCGCACTGGGGCGGCGTCAACGTCGGGCCA
>DIZT01000196.1:24292-24641 GCA_002427975.1 Micrococcaceae bacterium UBA6021
CTAAGCACATGCTGCCCTGCCCCGCATAAGCGGTGCGGGGCAACACAGCTCATGCGGGGCAGGGCAGCGTATGCGCAGATGCCCAGGTTGAACACCATGCCCACACTGCCCATCCAGCCGATCCACGGACCAAAGGCGCGCGATGCCCACGTGAACGAGGTGCCGGCGTCGGGCATGACATTGTTCAGTTCGCAGTAGCCGAACGCCACCAGAATCATGGGGACAAAGCCCACCAGGAAGATCGCCGGCAGCTGAACCCCCACTTCCGATACCGTTGGCCGCAGCGCCGCGGTCAGCATGTACGCAGGGGCGATGCAGGAAACACCGATCACGACGGCGCCGACCAGCC
>DIZT01000196.1:24731-27666 GCA_002427975.1 Micrococcaceae bacterium UBA6021
CGTACGTTCATTCGACGCTGAATGGCTGGGCTGGCGCTGTCAGCCGACGGGGATCGCGGCCTTATTTGCCGCATCGGAAGCGCCCGCCACGGCCGCGATGCGCGCCGCCGTGCGCTGCCCCATGCGGACGGCTCCGTCAACATGCTGATAGCCCTCGGCGGCGAGGTCCGACGAGGACCAGTAGATCGGCCCCACGGAGGCGTGCTGGTCCTTGCCATAACGGTGAAGGCCGCCCAGATCGTAGCTGGAGGCGTACGCGCCCCGGGTCCATTCCTCGGAGCCCCAGTCGGATTCGTAGTAGACCTCGGCGTCCAGAGCCTTCTCGCCCAGGAACCCGGCGATCGATTCCAGGACGGCGCGGCGGCGGTCCTCGGCACCCAACTCGAAGACGGCGTCGGCCTTTTCATCCGAAATGAAGCCCACCAGGGTTCCACGTGAATCACCGTGGTTCGTGTTGTCGTAAACCTCCTGGACCAGTGAACCGGCACCGAAGCCGGTGCCGGAGAGTCCGTCTTCGCGCCAGAACGGCGTGCTGTAGACGGCGTGGACCTTGATCACCAGGCCAAGGGACTGGTGCTGGTGCATCTGGTGCTGGCGTCGCGGAAGCGGCGGGTTAAAGGAGACGCGCGAGTAGAGGTTCGGCGGCACGGCCATGATCACAAACCGCGCATTCACGGTGGCACGCTCGGAAACAGCGGTCACGCGGTGGCCGCCGTCGGCGTCTTCCTCCCAATTGATGGTGCGCACCGGACTGTTAAGTACGACGTCGGCACCCAGTTCCGCTGCCTGCAACAGGGACACCTGCTGCATCCCGCCGATGACCCGCTTGTCCAGGATGAAATCCTCATCAGTGAGGTGGCTGAAGGACCCGGCGGAGGCTGCCATCAGCACCGCCTGCAGGGCCGAGAAGGCGTGCGCGGGCTTGGTGAGCATGCCGCCCGCGATGAACAGGCCGATGTTGTTGCACGCCTCCTCATCGTTGGAGTTCCGCCGCAGCCAGTGGTGGAAGGAGACGGTGTCCAGTTCACGGGCCTTGGGGTGTGCCCAGGGCTCGGTGGCGCCGATTTCCGCGGCGAGGCCGTCCAGAATGCCGATGAGCTTGTCCATTTCCGCACCCGTGGATTCACTCACCGGAAAGGAATCACCGGTGTAGCGGGTCCTCTGGCCGTCCCCGCCGACATAGATGGATTCGCCCTCACGGTAGCGGGAGTAGGTCTTCAGTCCGAGCTCCTCAAGGAGCTCCAGCAGTGCCGTCTGGTCCGGGGAGACCCACTGGCCCCCGATTTCCAGCACGGCCCCGTCAATCGTGTCGGTCCAGGTTCGGCCGCCCACGCGGTCCCGTGCTTCCAGCACTGCCACGCTCAGGCCAGCTTTCTTCAGCTCGCGGGCAGCGGTGAGCCCGGACGGTCCGGCGCCAACGATCACAACGTCGCGGTCAAGATTCAGCATGATGTCCTCTCTGTGGCCGTCCGAGTGACGCGAACCACTAAATGAATGCCATTCATTTATTAGGACTATAGCTGTTCCGTGGCCCGTGAGGGAAGAGGCCGGTGGAATAATGCTGGGGAAACTGTCCGCAGAAAGGCACGCAATGCCGGCATCACCAGCCGATTCACGACGTACCACGGAGCTCAAACCCGTACCGAACACAGATGCGGCACGGCGCAGCGCGGGGCGGCCGGCCGCCCCCGTCCTGGGCCAGGCGGGCATCACGGCAGCAGCCCTGCGGCTCATCGGCAAGAACGGCTACGCGGGACTCACCATGGCCGCACTGGCCCGCTCACTGAACGTGGCGCCGTCGGCCCTCTACAACCACGTGGAATCCAAGCGGGACGTGCTCCTGCTGGTGGAGGACCACTTGGCTGCCCTGGTGGATGTAACCGCATTCGCGGCGGAACCCTGGGAGTCCGCGGTGCGGAAATGGGCCTGGAGTTACCGGGACGTCTTCGCGGAGCACACACCCTTGATTCCCGTCATCGCAGTACTTCCCGTGACTGACGCACCGCAGACCCTCGCCATGTATGAGACCGTCAGCGCCGGATTCCGGGGGGCCGGATTCCCGGAAGAACGGATCGTGTCGGCCATCGTGGCCCTGGAATCCTTCATCTTCGGATCCGCCTACGACGTCACGGCCCCAGCCGACATTTTCGATTCCGGCAGTATGGCGGAGTCGACGCCGAGCTTCACGGGTGCAGTCCGGAGCCTGGCCGCGCAGGGGCACGAGAAACCTGCGGACGTGGCGTTCAGCATGGGGCTTGAGGCGCTTATTGCCGGCTTCGGGACGTTAAGGGCGTAGGCGCAGGGCCTTCTCCGCCTCATCCGGTTCCACCACGCCGGATTCCCACAGCCACCCCATGGCGCGCCGCCGCAGCGTCCTGCGGTCTTATCGGTTCCACTCGAATGGCGCCGCCTGCTTCGAGGTCCTCCTCGGACTCATCGCCGTTGTTACTCGTTGCGGTGCCTGGGTGGGATCGCTGCGTTGCTGAACCCCTATCACCCCCGGATTCGGCCGACCAAGTGTTAAAGGAGCCGAACCAGGGTTAAGAGAAAAGAGCCCCGGTCCTAAGACCGGGGCTCCTTACATTTGCGTGCGCGAGGGGGGATTTGAACCCCCACGCCCTTTCGGACACTGGCACCTGAAGCCAGCGCGTCTGCCGTTCCGCCACTCGCGCGCGCTCACAGTGTGAAGGACCCGGGCCGAGAAATCCAACCAGGACCAGCCCTTCCCACCAGACAGAGAGCGCCACAGGCTAGCACCCTGCGGTTCGCCCCACCTTCTCCCGATACCATCGACAGGCAAACGCCAAGGAGGAGCCACAGTGGGATTGTTCGATCGTGTCGAGCAAGGACTCGAACGAGCCGTTCACGGTGTCTTCGCCAAGGCCTTCAAGGCTGAGGTCCAGCCGGTGGAGATCGCCTCGGCCATGCGCCGCGC
>DIZT01000196.1:27688-27848 GCA_002427975.1 Micrococcaceae bacterium UBA6021
CAGTGAACTTTTCCGGGCGCCCGGCCGTTGTGGATTAAGGTCATTCACAGGCCTGCCCAGTAGTATCTGATGTAGTAGTGCCTGCCGCTGCCAGGCGGGCCGCTGGGTTCTGCACTGCGCAGTTGGTTGAGTTCCGGAACGAAGACTGCCCCGCAGCCGG
>DIZT01000020.1:0-996 GCA_002427975.1 Micrococcaceae bacterium UBA6021
GCGAGGGGCTGATCCTGATCGACACCAAGGGCCGGGTGGTGATGTACAACGACCAAGCCGCTGAACTGCTGGGCCTGGAGCCCCGCGATTCGGACGTTGATCCGTCCCGGCCACCCCTCCTCGCGGACCTCCCGCTGGCACCCAGCCTGCAGGAACTCTTCGATTCCGGCCGTACCGCGCAAGATGAAATCCATCTGACGGGCCCGCGGATCGTTGTGGTGAACCAGGGCCCCGCCGTCGGGCCCCACTCCCCCGGCGCCCGCCGCCCGGCGGTGTTCGGCACGGTGGCCACCATCCGGGACCGCACGGAGATCGAGTCTCTGGGCAGTGAACTGGAAACGATGCGGACGTTGTCCGACGCCCTCCGCGCCCAGACCCACGAACACGCCAACCGGCTCCACACCATGGTTTCCCTGCTGGAACTGGGGCGTACCCGGGAGGCCCTGGAGTTCGCCACCAAGGACCTCGCACTGAGCCAGCAGCTCACCGACGAAATGGTCAGTTCCGTGGACGAGCCTGTCCTCAGCGCCCTGATCATGGGCAAGGCTGCCGAAGCGAATGAACGCGGCGTGAAGCTGACCCTCTCCGCCCAAGGCTCGGCGTCAGTTACGGGCCTGGCCGTCCAGGACCTTGTCACTATTCTGGGCAATCTCCTGGACAACGCCATCGACGCCGCCGCGGACGGCGCGCTTCCCAGGACGGTGGAGCTGACCGTGGAGTACGACGCTGAGGGACTGGACATCACCGTTGAGGATTCCGGTTCCGGCGTGGACCCGGCCGCCGTGGAGGATATCTTTCGGCACGGCTTCAGCACCAAGGCATCGGGGCCGTCCGGCCGCGGCATTGGCCTGGCCCTGGTCCGCCAGGCGGTGCAACGCCTGGCGGGTACCATGACCATCACAGGCACGGGCGGCGCACGCTTCCATGTTTTCCTGCCGGCCATAGCTGCCGGAACCGACAAAGAGGAGCAGTTCCAGTGACCGATATCCGCGTCCT
>DIZT01000020.1:1022-3057 GCA_002427975.1 Micrococcaceae bacterium UBA6021
CCGGACGGCCAGTCCGCGCTCAGGCTCCTGACGGAGCTGGCGGCCGCCGGCCAGCCCGTGGAACTCGTCCTTCTCGACATGAACCTGCCGGACCTGCATGGCCTGGACATCGCCCGGAGGATGCGTGCCGGCGGAATCCTGGCGGACATCATTGCCATCACTGCGGTCCGGGAGGTGTCGATCGTCCGCAGCGCCGTAGCGATCGGCGTGGTCCAGTACCTGATCAAGCCCTTCACCTTTGCCACGTTCGAGGACAAACTGTCCAGCTACCGGTTATTCCGGCAGCAGCTGGCCTCCCCGGAGTCCGGTGCGGGCAGGACCGGCGCCTCCCAGAGCGAAGTGGACCGGGCCTTCGCAAGCCTCCGGGCGCCGTCGGAATTGCCCCTGCCGAAAGGCCTGTCAGTTTCCACGCTCGGCTCTGTGCAGCAGCACCTGAAACAGGTTCCGGGAGCCGTTTCGGCTACGGAGGTCATGGCAGCCCTGGGCATGTCCCGGGTGACTGCCCGCCGTTATCTCGAATACCTGGCCGACGCCGGCACCGTCACCCGGGCCCCGCGCTACGGCACGCCCGGCCGCCCGGAGAACGAATACGCCTGGAACAGGGCCTAATACTGCAGCCGCTCTGGCGGCAGTGAGAGTTGGATCAGGCTAGGCAGCGGAGATGGCTTCCTTAAGAGCCCCAAGCGCCAGGGTCACTGATGCGGCATTTGCGTTGGGGCCCATCATTCCGATCCGCCAGATGCTGGAAGCATAGCTGCCTGCCCCTGAGCCAATCTCGATGCTGAAGTGCTCCAGAAGGTACCGCCGTACGGCCGCGGAGTCGACACCGTCCGGGACCTTGACAGTGGTCAGGCTGGGCAGCCGGTGACCCTCGGCCGCGAACAGCTCAAGACCCATCTCCTGGAGCCCTGCCTGTAACGCAGCCCCTGCCGCGCGATGTCGCGCCTGGACAGCGTCCAGTCCCTCGGCCAGGATCCTGTGCAAGCCCGCCTCGAGACCGGCGATCATGGTGACCGGGGGCGTGTGATGGTAGGTTCGACCGCTGCCGCTGGCGGCCCCGACGTAACCACCGAGCAGACCGACGTCGAGGTACCAGGAGCGGGGATTCTCAATCCTTCGCTCGAAGGCTCTACCCGACATTGTGAAGGGCGATAACCCCGGCGGCACGCCGAGGCATTTCTGAGTGCCGGCGTAGCCGACGTCGATTCCCCAGTCGTCCGCAAGGAGTTCCAGCCCGCCGATGGATGTCACGGCGTCTACAATTAGCAGCGCATCGCCCTTGTTTTGCCCGAGCGATGCGACGTCGGACAGTACTCCAGTTGAGGTTTCGGCGTGGACGGCTGCAATCACTTTCGGTCGCGGGTGAGCGGTCAGAACGCGTTCGACGTCGATGGGGGTGCCCCAGTCGTGGTCGACACGAACCACGGTCGCGCCGCAGCGGCGGGCCACCTCACACATGCGCTCACCGAAGAGGCCGTTGACGGCGATCACTGCCACGTCGCCGTCATCCACTGTGTTCACGAAAGCCGCTTCCATGCCGCCGGAACCGGTGGCACTCAATGGCAGAGTGCGGGCATTCTGAGTCCCCCAGACCGTGCGGAGGCCCTCGCAGGTGTTATCGAGCCGTTCAATGAAGAGCGGATCCAGGTGCCCAATCACCGGATGCGCCAATGCGGCGGTCACTTCCGGGTAGCAGTTGCTCGGTCCCGGACCTAACAGGAACCGCGAGGTCAAAATGTTAGGCATTGGAACTCCTTCGTTGCGGCCGACCTGCCGCCTTCCTGCGTCAACCCAATACCGGAATAGAGGTCGATGAAAATTTCCGCGCAGGACCTTGATGATGTCATTCTCGTGCCTCCCCCGCCATCAGCTCACGCGTGATGTTGGAAAGACCGTCGTAGCGGATGCGAATACGCCCAGGCTCCCAGACTGTACTGTCAGCAGCCGGAGGAGCGGAAGCGGGCGAAGGTGAGGCTTGATGAGTTTGGGCTCTTCTTGTCCTTGCCGGCGAGTTGTACAGGTTCCACGGCAGGAT
>DIZT01000065.1 GCA_002427975.1 Micrococcaceae bacterium UBA6021
TCAAGGCGGTGGCCGAGACACTGATGGTCACACCCTCCGCTGTGTCCCAGCAACTGGCCCTGCTGCAGCGAAACGTGGAGGTTCCGCTGACCCGCAAGGAGGGCAGGAACCTGGTCCTCACGGAGGCAGGCCAAGTGCTCGCCGACGCAGGTGCCGCCGTCGTCAGTGCCATGGCGGACGCCCGGACGGCGATCGGCGCCTATCACGGTTCCCCCGTTGGCCCCGTGACCATCAGCGGTTTCCACAGCGCGGGACAGGCACTGTTCGCTCCGCTTGCACGCATGCTGGACGCGCCTGGCCAGCCGAGGATCCAGCTTTCCGATGAGGACGTGGCACAGCAGGACTTCCCGGCGCTGACAGCACGCTACGACCTGGTGCTGGCGCACCGGATGGACCACAGCCCCCGCTGGCCGGAGGAGCGCGTGGCGGTGATCCCGCTGGCACATGAACCGCTGGATGTGGCGTTGCCGGCCGGCCATCCCCTGGCGGACCGGGACACCGTCAGCGCGGCCGACGTCGTGGGCGAACCGTGGGTGACCAGCCACACCGGCTACTCCCCCGCGGACGTGCTGTCCGCCGTCGCGGCCGTCTCCAGCAGGGAACTGAACATCGTCCACCGGATTAACGACTACTCCACAGTGGCCGCCCTGGTGGCGGCGGGCGGTGTGGTGGGGCTGCTGCCGCGGCATACGGCGCGGCCCGTGCTCAACCCGGGCATTGTGCTGCGGCCACTTGAGGGCATCAGCACCCGGCGGCGGATCGATATCCTGGCCCGCCCGGAGAACCTGAAGCGCCGCTCGGTGATGATTGTGTGCGAGGCGCTGCAGGCGATCATGACCGCGCTGGTGGAACAGGGCTAGGAGTGCTACGTACCTGGGGAATCGTCAGCGTGGCCCTTGCCAAGTCCTTTGCCCAGCCCGTTACCCAAGCCTTTCCCGAGGCCTTTCCCGTGGCCCGGACCCGGGCCCGTGCCTGCGCCTTCCACTATCTGGCGGGCGGTGACGTCGCTGCCGTTTTTCACACCGGAAACCCGGACGGCGTCGCCGGTGGCGATGTCCTTGATGGTGACCTCTGAGGGCTTCAGCCGTTTGCCGTCGTCGCCCGTTGCCGGCGAACCGTCCGCGGCGGGTGCCGGGACCTTGATGATCGTGGTGTCCGCATTGACTGCGTAGGTTTGCGTGAAGCCGTCCTCGCTCTTGACCGTGACCGAGGTTTCACTGACGGCGTCGACGGTGCCCTGCTGGCTCAGCACGGTTTCGAACGTCCCGTCCGGCTTCTTCACCACACTTTCACTGTGCACGTGCTGCGGGCGCTGGACTTTGTCCTGTTTCCCCTGCGCCTTTTCAGAGGCCGATGGAGACGGAGAAGGCGACGGCGTGCCCGTGGCGGACCACGCGATGGCGACTCCTGTGCCTGTCAGCGCCAACGCCACCACGCCGGCCAGCAGGGCCTTGCGGATTCTCAAAGGTTCGCGGACCGACATGGCCATTCCTCCCACAACACGGGCAGGGCTCCGGCGCCCTGGATCTTCAGTGTAGAACCGGGAAGCCCTCCTGACCACGGGTACTTTGGCGCAGCCGGATGTGAGTACTTAAACCCAAACTGGGTCGCAGTAGATGTCCTTATGAGCGCTCATAACGACATCTACTGCGACCCAGTTGGGTTAAAACAGCTGGCTTACCCTTCGACGCCGAGCTTCGCCAGGATCAGCTCGCGGACGCGGCCGGCGTCGGCCTGCCCGCGGGTGGCCTTCATGACACTGCCGACGATCGCGCCGATCGCCTGGATCTTGCCGCCGCGAATCTTGTCCGCGACGTCGGGCTGTGCGGCCAGGGCGGCGTCGATGGCTTCCAGCAGGGGGCCGTCGTCAGAAACGACGGCGAGGCCGCGCTTCTCAACGATTTCCGCCGGGGTTCCTTCGCCGGCCAGGACGCCGTCCAGGACCTCAGTGGCCATCTTGTTGTTGATCTTGCCGTCCTCCACCAGCTGGTTCAGCTCCACAATGGTGGCGGGCTCCACGCCCAGCTGGCCGGGATCGACGTCGGCGTTCTTCGCCCGGCCCACGATCTCGCCCATCCACCACTTACGGGCAACGGAGGCGGCGGCGCCGGCGCCGATAGTCTCTTCGATCTCGTCCATAACACCTGCATTGACCACGTCACGGAATTCCAGGTCCGAGTAGCCCCAGTCCGCCTGCAGCCGCTTGCGGCGGGCAGCCGGCGGCTCGGGCAGGGTGGCGCGGAGCTCCTCCACCCACTCGCGGGAGGCAACGATCGGAACGAGGTCCGGCTCCGGGAAGTACCGGTAGTCATCGGCGTCGGACTTGGGGCGGCCCGACGTCGTCGTGCGCGTGTCCTCGTGCCAGTGGCGGGTTTCCTGAATGACCGGCTGGCCGGAGTCCAGGACGGCAGCATGCCGCTGGATTTCGTAGCGGACGGCGTGTTCGACAGCGCGCAGCGAGTTCACGTTCTTGGTTTCGGAGCGGATGCCGAAACGTTCCCGGCCATGCGGTCGCAACGACACGTTCGCGTCACAGCGGACGTTGCCGCGCTCCATCTTGGCATCGGAGACGCCAAGATTCTTGACGATCTCCCGGACGGCGGCCACGTAGGCCTTGGCCAGCTCAGGGGCGCGGGACCCGGCACCCTCAATGGGCTTGGTGACAATTTCCACCAGCGGAACGCCGGAGCGGTTGTAGTCCACCAGCGAGAAGTCGGCACCCTGGATGCGGCCGCTGGCCCCGCCCATGTGGGTCAGCTTGCCGGCATCCTCTTCCATGTGGGCGCGCTCGATCTCCACCCGGAACACAGTGCCGTCGGAGAGTTCGATGTCCAAGTAGCCGTCGTAGGCGATCGGGTCCTCGTACTGTGACGTCTGGAAGTTTTTGGGAGTGTCCGGATAGAAGTACTGCTTCCGGGCAAACGTGCAGGATTCAGCGATCTTGCAGTTCAGGGCAAGGCCGATCTTGATCGAGGACTCGATCGCGACCCTGTTGACCACCGGCAGCACGCCGGGCATGC
>DIZT01000066.1:0-217 GCA_002427975.1 Micrococcaceae bacterium UBA6021
CCGAACATGGCGATGGTCCAGAACAGCACCACTGCCGTCAGCACCGCGGCCGCGGGGAAGTACTGGTTGGTGACGATTTTCTTCAGGGTTTCCATGCATTCCTCCTGCCTGGCCGGGGCGCGGCGAGAGGCCGCATAAACACCATTATGGGCCTGCCGGACCGTGGATTTGCGCAACACGCAGGCAGTGGTGACGAACGTAACTTCGGCCGGATTCG
>DIZT01000066.1:379-5980 GCA_002427975.1 Micrococcaceae bacterium UBA6021
AACGATTTCCGCGGCCGGAATCAGCGCCGGAAATGCGTACCTTATGCCCGCCCAAGACTGCCCCAGGCCCGGAAATACGCGGGCTGCGGCCGGCACAAGGCCCAAAACCTACGCGTTTGCGTCGGGACATATTCCTGAAGGTCAGGGCTCTGCGGCCTTCCCCATCGGGAAGCCGCGGAATACGGTGGAACTGTCCGGTGCAGCCGCCGGTCCACACCAACCGCTGGCACCAATTTGGAGGTCCCCATGCGCAAAGTCACGTCCGGCCTGTTCCACTCCGTGGACGGCGTCGTCTCAGACCCGTTCCTCTGGCAGTTCGACAGCTTCGACGACGACCTGGGCAAGGGCCTGACCGGCATGATGGAACGTGTGGACACCGTGGTGCTTGGCCGTGTGAGCTACCAGGAGTGGGCCGGTTACTGGCCCACGGCGTCGGTGGACGAGGACTTCGCCGGCTTCATCAACCCGGTGGAGAAGTTCGTGGCCTCCCGGACGCTGACGGAGCCGCTCGAGTGGCAGAACTCCCACCTGGTCGACGGCCCGCTGGAGGAATTCGTGGCCAGCCTGAAAGCGCGCGACGGCGGCGAGATCGCGGTGTGTGGCAGCATTTCCGTGGTGCGCCAACTGCTGTTCGCCGGGCTGCTGGATGAGCTGACCCTGATGACGCACCCGGTGGTGGCCGGCAGCGGCCGGCGCCTGTTCGAGGCCGGCGACCCGGTGACGCGCCTCGGCTTGAAGGACCAGTACAAGACGACCAAGGGCAACGTCATCAGCACCTACGGTCTCTTGGGCGAATAGGGGCCGCAACTCCCGTCAGGTCCCGTTGCGATCGATTGCCTGGCCGATGATCCGGGCGCCCTCCGGGAAGGCGCCCGGATTCGAGCCGGAGTAGTTCAGCCGGATATACGCGCCGGCAGGTTCGGCCGGGAACCATGCCCGGCCTGCGGCGATGATGACCCCGTCGCTCTCGCAGTCCCGCGCCAGCCGGTCCAGATCCGTCCCGTCCGGCAGTCGTGCCCACAGGTTCAGGCCTCCCTTGGGGACGTGCTCGATGTGTGCCTGCGGAGCGTGTTCGCGCATGCTGGTGACCAAAAGATCGCGGCGGGATTGGAGCTGGTGGCGGAGGCTGCGAAGGTGCGTCTGCCACCCAGGCTGCGTCACGACGTCGAGCGCTGCCGCCTGCAGGAGCCCGCTGACGTACATCGATTCGGCGGCCCGGTCCCCGAGGATGCGTTCACGTGCCGGGCCACGCGCGATGACCGCGGCGATGCGGATGGCCGGCGACACGCTCTTGGTCAGGGACCGCAGGTAGACCACGTGGCCGGAGTCGTCGCGGGATGCGACGGGTACGGGACTGGTGGTGATGCCGAAGTCGTGCGCCCAGTCGTCCTCCACAAGGAACGCACCCTTCGCGCGCACCACCTCCAGGACCTCGTCACCGCGTCCGGCGGCCCACTGCGCGCCGGTGGGGTTGGCGTAGTTGGGCTGGGCGTAGAAGAGGCGCGCCCCGGTTTCGTCAAAGGCTCGGGCCAGTTCCGCCGGATCCGGACCGTCCGGCCCGCTGGGCACCGGGACAACACGGACGCCTGCCTGCGCGGCCGCAAGGATGGCGCCCCAGTAAGTGGGCGATTCCATGAGCAGCGGCTGCCCGCGGCCCGCGAGCGCGCTGAAGATGGAGCTGAGGCCGCTTTGGCTTCCGGGAAGCACGACGACGTCGCTCGGGTTCGGCGGTGTGGTCCCGGCCGGTGTGGACGCGCCGAGCTCGTGGGCGAACCACGACTGCAGTTCCGGCATGCCCGCCGCGGGCGGACGGGACAACGCCGCGTCGCCGCGGGCGGCGCGGGTGAGGGCGGCCCGCACCAGCCGCTCCGGCAGGAGTTCGCGGTCCGGGTAGCCGGAATGGAAGGAGATGGCATCGTTCGCCACGTCGCGCATGGCGGTTGAGGCCGTCGGCAGCGCCGCCAGCGGTGACCGCAGGGCTGCCGTCTGCCAGCCGTAGTCCGAAGGGCGCGCAGACCGGACCGCCCGCACGAACGTCCCGACGCCGGGCCGGCTCTCAATGAGGCCCCGCGCCGTGAGGGTCTGCAGCGCCTTCTGGACGGTGACGGGACTGGCCTGGAACTCGGCCACCAGCGATCGGGTGGACGGCAGTTTGGATCCCGGCGCGGCGTTGGCGATCCATTCCCTTAGTCGCGTCGCAATCCGGGAACTGCTATCGTTGTTCATGAGAGACAATAGTAGCGCTACTACGATTATTTGGCCAGTGGTACCGTCCCGCCAGTCCCACGGACTCTGGTGGGGCCTCATCGGAGTAGCGGCGTTCTCCTTCACGGTTCCGTTCACTAAGGCCGCCGTCGGCGGTCTGTTGCCGTTGTTCATCGGGTCCGGCCGCGCAGTGGTGGCCGCGGTACTCGCCGCCTTCGCCCTCGCACTTACCCGGCAACGACTCCCCCGCGGCGCGCAGTGGGCGCGTCTCGCAGTGGTGGCCGCCGGCGTCGTCGTCGGATTTCCCCTGCTCACCTCCTTTGCCCTGACCACCACCCCGGCCAGCCACGGCGCCGTGGTGATTGCCCTGCTCCCGGCTGCGACGGCGACGGCGGCCGTCCTCCGCGGGCGCGAACGTCCCCCGCTGGCATTCTGGCTCATCACCGGCGTGGGCGCGCTGGCGGCGATCGGCTTCGCCTCGCTGCAGTCCGGCGGGTTCGGGCAGCTGCATTGGGAGGACGTGCTGTTCCTCGGCGCTGTGGTGGCCGCTGCTATTGGCTACGCGGAGGGCGGCCTTCTGGCCCGGGAGCTCGGCGCCTGGCAGACCGTGTCCTGGGCGCTGCTTCTGGCGTCGCCGCTGATGGTGCTCCTGGCGGCGGTTTCCGTGGCGCAGCAGCCACCGACGGGCACGCCGGTCCAGTGGGCCGCGTTTGCATACCTGGGTGTCATCAGCATGTTCCTGGGCTTCTTCGCCTGGTACCGCGGACTGGCCATCGGCCCCATGGCCCAGGTCAGCCAGATCCAGCTGATCCAGCCCGTGCTGAGCATCTGCTGGGCGGGCCTGCTACTCGGTGAGACGCTGACGTGGACCACCGTCATCGGCGGCCTGGCCGTCATCCTGTGCGCTGGCGCCGCCGTCCGGGTCCGGCTGAGGCCGGCGCCCGCTCAGCCTGCCGTCAGCCACGCCACAAAACATCTCGAGCCTGCAAAGGATTAACAACCATGTATACCCCCGCCCATTTCGCAGCCGGTCCCGACGCAATCCATGACCTCCTCACCAAGCCGGGCGCAGCCAACCTGGTCACCATGACGTCGCAGGGTCTGCTCGCCACGCTGCTGCCGTTCGTTTACGACCCGTCGGTGGGCGAACACGGCGCCCTGCACACACACGTGGCCAGGAACAACATCCAGTGGTCCGAGCCGGCGATCGGAGAATCAATCATGATCATCCAGGGCGCAGACGCCTACATTTCGCCGTCCTGGTACGCGTCGAAGGCCGAGCACGGACGCGTTGTGCCCACCTGGAACTATTCCACGGCGCACGTGCACGGCAACCTGGTGGTCCATGACGATCCGGGCTGGGTGGCCGGCCAGGTCAGGCGGCTGACGAACGTCAACGAAGCGGACTTTGAGCACCCGTGGAGCGTGGACGATGCGCCGGAACGCTACATCACAGGCCAGCTGCGCGCCATCGTGGGCATCGAACTGGTCATCACCAGGATCGAGGCGAAGTCCAAGCTGAGCCAGAACCGGCCCGACGCCGACGTTGATGGCGTGGTGGCAGGGCTGAGGGCTCGCGGGCAAGCGGAGAGCGCCGCCGACGTCGAACGGGCACGCTGACCAAAGCGCATAACTTTTAGCTGCCGGCCAGACTCCGCGGCCAGGATTGACGCGGGCTGAGCTCAGCTGGAAGCCCAGAAGTTACCCATTTCAGGCCGCAGCCTGGCCGCCCCTGAATCGGCTCAGCGTGCGACCAGCGCCTCGCTGGCCTCCCACAAACCCTGCGCCAGCTCGGCGTCGTACGCCTGAGCGTTGGCCTTGGCCAGAGCGCGCTTGTAGTAGTAGGCGCCGGAGATCCAGTCGGTGCCTGCCGTGCCGTTGATGAGCCAGAGGAGGGTGTCGGCACCCTGGTCCGGGGTGAGCATAAAGCGGTTGAGCAGCGTCTTGTAGGCGTGCCGCATGGGGCTGGTGGACTCTGCCGCGAAGTTGGTTCGGACCACCCCTGGGTGGAACGCCGCCGTCGTGATTCCCTGCTCGCCGAAGCGCCGGTGCAGCTCGCTGGTGAAGAGGATGTTGGCGAGTTTGGCCGTGCCGTAGGCGCGGTTGGTGGAGTAGGTGTGCTCGGAGTTGATGTCGAAGAGGTCCAGTTTGCCGTAGCTGTTGGCGCCGCTGGCGGTGTTGATGACCTTGGCGTTGCTGGCGGTGAGGACGTCCATCAGCTCGGTGGTGAGCAGGAACGGGGCCAGGTGGTTGATCTGGAAGGTGGACTCGTTGCCGTCCACGGTGCGCAGGTGCTTGCCCATGATGCCGCCGGCGTTATTGGCCAGGACGTCGATCCGCGGGTACTTCTCCCTCAGGTGCGCGGCGAGGGCGCGGACCTGGTGCAGTTCGGCGAAGTCGCTGACGAAGTAGTCGGCGGTGAGTTCCTTCGCGACGGCCCGCGTCTTCTCCTCGGAACGGCCGACGACGACCACCCGGTCGCCTGCCTGCGTCAGCGTCCGCGCGGCTGCCGCGCCGATGCCGTCGCTGGCGCCGGTGATCACGATGGTGCGTTGGGTCAAGGGGTGTCCTTTGGTTGGGGTGGGCTGTCTAACGCTGCGAGCGGACTGCTGCAAGCCTAACCCTGGCGGACTTATGTGCCCGGGTCGGTCCAGCCGGGGCAGCCCTCGCCGGCAGGATTTACGGTGCAGTCATCGGCGTAGTTGCGGGTGATGGACCGCCACACCTGCAGCGTCTGGGCCGGGGAGGGGAACTGGCCGGTCCCTGGGATCGGCAGATTGGGGCCGCCATTAACGGCGTACGTGCCGCGGAATGACGTCATGATTGAGACGGCAAAATCACCCGTCGACTGATATACGTGGCTGGTCCGCGTTTTCTCACCCCACCGGTCCTTGGGCAGCGGTCCCCCGGCAGTCGGGGTGGGCCCGAGCGTTGTGCCGTCGCCGTAGTTGTAGGTGTATTCGATGGGCGTAGCCGCCAGGTGGACCCGCTGTCCCAGGATGGTGACGTCGAATTCCTGGACGTGCGCGTCCGCGAAAATATTGGTCTCGGCACCCCTGAGGGTGTTCGGGCTCGGCTGGGCGGTGAGCGTGGCCGGGGCGATCGGCAGGTTCTGGAAGTCCTGCTGGATCCGGGCGGCAATGGCGGGGAGGAGGTCTTCGGGTTTCGCGTCGTAGAGGCAGGTGGGCCCGTTCATGGGAACCCACTTCCCCCACTGCGGGTCGGAGATCGCCCGCGGCGCAACCATCCACTGAACAAACGCGCCGGTCTTGCCGTCACCCCGGTCCGGACACATCATCATGTCCTGGACGCACGAGCCGTTCACATCGTCTTTGCAGAGTATCTCGTACTTGTACTGATTCGGGTCCTCGGAGACATGGCCTGGCGGCGCGGGGA
>DIZT01000064.1 GCA_002427975.1 Micrococcaceae bacterium UBA6021
GTGCCCAGCGTAGCGGCGGGTGCCGTTAGTCGCAGCATCGTGACCGTTGAGCGACCGTTCGCGCCGGCGCTCTGGAATGGCGGCCCGCCGCACCGCAGAGTGATTGCAGTCACAATGATCGCATCCTGCACGCAGGCCGCGGCCGGTGTGCACCAGGCAAGTCTCAATGAGGAGGAACGATGGGTAACGATGCCCACACTCCGGACGCAGCGGCGTCCGTGGACTTCGAACAGGTCCAGTCGACCGAGCGGTTCCAGCAACTGCGCAAACGTCACCGCAGCTTTGTATTCCCCATGGCAGTCGCATTCCTGCTGTGGTACTTCGCCTACGTCCTGCTGGCCGATTACGCCGTCGGGTTTATGTCCACGAAGGTCTGGGGAAACATCAACGTGGGCCTGATCCTGGGCCTGCTCCAGTTCGTTTCCACGTTCGCCATCACCGGCTGGTACGTGAGCTACTCCAACCGGAGGCTGGACCCCATCGCGGCTGAGATCCGCAACGAAATCGAAGGCCATGAGTTCGACAAAGACGGCAACCCAGTGAGTGGAGTCAGCAAATGATCGGGATTGCCACCGCGGTGGATGTGGCCGCGCTCAAGGACACTACCTTGCTGAACATGGGCATCTTCGGCCTTTTCGTGGCCGTGACCATGGTGATCGTGCTGCGCGCCAGCCGCAACAACAAGACGGCGGCGGACTACTACGCTGCCGGACGCTCCTTTACCGGTCCGCAGAACGGCACCGCCATCGCCGGAGACTACCTCTCTGCCGCTTCCTTCCTGGGGATCACCGGCGCCATCGCCATTAACGGCTACGACGGATTTATGTACTCCATCGGCTTCCTGGTTGCCTGGCTCGTGGCACTGCTGCTCGTCGCTGAGCTGCTCCGCAACACCGGCAAGTTCACCATGGCCGACGTGCTCTCCTTCCGGCTCAAACAGCGCCCGGTCCGGATCGCTGCAGCCATTTCCACGCTGGCCGTCTGTTTCTTCTACCTGCTGGCGCAGATGGCCGGCGCCGGCAGCCTGATCTCCCTGCTCCTGGGCATCAGCGACTGGGGCGGACAAGCACTGGTGATCATCGTCGTCGGCGCCCTGATGATCATGTACGTACTGATCGGCGGCATGAAGGGCACCACCTGGGTCCAGATCATCAAGGCCATGCTGCTGATTGCCGGCGCTGCCGTGATGACCTTCTGGGTCCTCGCCATCTACGGGTTCAACCTCTCCGACCTGTTGGGCGGGGCCGTGGAAACCTCGGGCAACCCAAACATGCTCAACCCCGGCCTGCAGTACGGCAAAACCGAAACGTCCAAGCTGGACTTCATGTCCCTGGGCCTTGCCCTGGTCCTGGGTACTGCCGCGCTGCCCCACGTGCTGATGCGCTTCTACACGGTGCCGACCGCCAAGGAAGCCCGCAAATCCGTTGTCTGGTCCATCGGGCTGATCGGTCTTTTCTACCTGTTCACCCTGGTCCTGGGTTACGGCGCTGCAGCGCTGGTGGGCGCCGAAACGATCAAGGCTGCCCCGGGCGGCGTCAATTCGGCGGCCCCGCTGCTGGCCTTCTATCTCGGCGGACCGCTGCTCCTGGGCTTTATTTCCGCGGTGGCCTTCGCCACCATCCTGGCAGTGGTGGCCGGCCTGACCATCACCGCCGCAGCCTCCTTCGCCCATGACATCTACGCCAGCGTCATCTCCAAGGGCAAGGCCGACGCCGACACCGAGGTCAAGGTGGCGCGGCGCACCGTGGTGGTCATCGGTGTGATGGCCATCCTGGGCGGCATCTTCGCCAACGGCCAGAACGTGGCCTTCCTGGTGGCCCTCGCCTTTGCCGTTGCGGCGTCGGCCAACCTCCCGACGATCGTCTACTCGCTGTTCTGGCGCCGGTTCACCACCCAGGGCGCCGTCTGGAGCATGTACGGCGGACTGGGCTCGGCCATCATCCTGATCATCTTCTCGCCGGTGGTTTCCGGCCTGAAGACCTCCATGATCCCGGGTGCCAACTTCGCCATCTTCCCCTTGAGCAACCCCGGCATTGTGTCCATCCCGCTGGCGTTCCTGCTGGGCTGGCTGGGGACCGTGCTGGATAAGAAGCGCGAGGACACTGCCAAGCAGGCCGAAATGGAAGTCCGTTCGCTCACGGGTGTCGGGGCGGAGAGGGCCGTGGACCACTGATCCCGATGACTGGGTCCGGAACCCGATGACCGTCCGGACACGCTGACAGTCAAAGAGCCCCTGTGCCGCATGGCACAGGGGCTCTTTTAGTCTGGTTCGCCGGCGCTACGCCTGGGGCTTGAGCTTGATGTTGATCATTTTGAGCTCGTCCGTGCCTTCGAATCGGTAGACGAGGTCAATTTTCTTATTGCCGTCGCAGGTGATGAGGCCTGCGATGTCTGCTGCCTTGGTACCGTTCTCGGTGCTGGCCTTCACCTCGTTGTAGGCAGGCTTGCAGGTATCGTCCATCTCCAGTGTTTTGATCCCGGCGATGAAGGCTTCCTTCGTCACCTGGTCCTTGAGGGCAGGGTCAAGGTAGTCGTCGTAGGCTGTGGAACTGTCTCCGGCAATCACCAGTTTGGTGAAGGTTTCCGCGAGGCCACGGGCATGGTTGGTAGCGCCATTGACAATGTTGACCAGGATGACGACGCCGACGATCACCAGCAGCAGGACACCGGCCACCATGCCGAGGATGGTCCACAGCTTCCGGCGGCTTCGCGCCGGGGGCTCTCCGGGCAGGCCGAAAGGCCCCTCTGGCGAGTACTGTCCCGGTGCGCCGTACTGCGAAGGAGCGCCGTATCGGGTGGGTGCGCCGTATTGCCCGGCGCTGCCGGGCTGCCCTGCCGGCTCTTGTGGCCAGGCTGGCGGCTGGGCCGGCTGGTACGGTTCCTTAGGATTGCTCACGATGGAGCCTTTCCGGCAACGCACTGGCACTGCCTTATTGTGGGGACCCGTTGAACGGCACCCCTGGATTCACCTTGGAACAGCCTATAACCCGGCCAGCCGGGGCTGCGTATCGGTGACCGGTATCGGGACTGCAGGCGCTAAGCCTCTCCGGATCCCCGCTCCAGGAGCGGTTGGATGCGGAAGGGGATGAGTTCGCCCATCGCCAGGGCGGTGTCCGTCCGGTCCACTCCATCGCACGCCAGGATTTTTCCGTTGATCCGGAAGAGGTCCTCGGCGTCCAGGGCCACCACGCGGAGCAGGAGGTCAGCGGAGCCGGTCAGACCGTAGCCTTCAAGGATTTCCGGAATGCCGGCGAGGTCATGGGCCAGCTGGCCCAGTTTCTGCTGCTGGACATGGACGGAAATGAACGCCATGAGCGGATAGCCCAGTGACGCCGGGTTGATCCGCCGTTCGAAGGACAGGAAGACGTGCTTTTTCTCCAGCTGCGCCATCCGCGCCTGCACCGTGTTCCGGGACAGCCCCAGCTTCTGGGCCAACGCCACCACGGTCCGCCGCGGGTCGCGGGCCAAGGCCGAAAGCAGCCGTGTGTCTGTGCCATCCAAAGCTTGCATAATGCGCAACGTTAGCACGTTGAGGGCTCCGCAAACAGGGCATTATGCGCAGTATTCGCCGCGGTGGTTGTACCCATTGAGCATTGTGAGTAGGGTCACAATTATCCGGGGCAACGGCGCCCGGGCGGCCGGCAGCGGGCGGGACCACAAGTCCCCAGGCTCCGGTCAAACGACGTGAGAAGGTTGCGTGCCATCGTGTCCACAGACAGGAATCTGATCCAGCTGATTACCCCGGCAGGGGAGCGGATCAGCCACCCGGAGTTCGATCCCTGGGTGAAGGACATCGGGGATGAGCAGTTGTGCTCCCTCTACGAGGATCTGACGGTCATCCGGCGGATCGATGTCGAGGCCACCGCCCTCCAGCGTCAGGGCGAGCTCGGACTCTGGCCCCCGCTGCTGGGGCAGGAGGCGGCGCAGGTCGGTTCCGGCAGGGCCCTGCGCGAGGACGACTTTGTCTTCTCCAGCTACCGGGAAAACGGTGTGGCGTACTGCCGCGGCGTGGACCTGACGGACATCACCCGGGTGTGGCGTGGGAACGCCTCCTCCGGCTGGGATCCGTACACCGTGAACATGGCCACGCCGCAGATCATCATCGGCGCTCAGACGCTGCATGCCACCGGTTACGCCATGGGCATCCAGAACGACGGCGCCGACTCGGTGGCGGTGACGTACTTCGGCGATGGTGCCACGAGCGAGGGCGACGTCAACGAGGCCATGGTCTTTGCGGCAAGCTTCCAAGCGCCGGTGGTGTTCTTCTGCTCGAACAACCACTGGGCCATTTCGGAGCCCGTCCGGCTGCAGTCCCACATCCAGCTCGCGGACAGGGCCACCGGATTCGGCATTCCGAGCCTCCGGGTGGACGGCAACGACGTACTGGCGGTGATGGCAGCCACGCGGGTGGCTTTGGACCGGGCCCGGCATGGCGGCGGACCCACGTTCATCGAGGCCGTCACGTACCGCATGGGACCGCACACCACCGCTGATGATCCCACCCGCTACCGTGACGCCAACGAACTGGAGGACTGGGCGGCGAAGGACCCCGTCGAGCGGGTCAAGGCCCTGCTGGAACGCAAGGGTCTCCTCACGGACCAGGTCCAGCAGCAGGTCCGGGACAAGGCCGAGGCTGTCGCCCGCGAAATCCGTTCAGGCTGCATCGGCATGCCGGACCCTGAGCCGCTGGACGTCTTCAAGCATGTGTACAGCGCACCCAACTCGTGGCTGGACCGGCAGCAGGACCACTATGCCCGATACCTGGCTTCCTTCGGCGATCCCGCGGGAGCCACTTCAGAAGAAGGTGCACGCTGATGACCCAGATGACCTTTGCCCGCGCCATTAATTCCGGCCTGCGCAAATCCCTCGAAAACGATCCCAAAGTTATCCTCATGGGCGAGGACATCGGCACCCTCGGCGGTGTTTTCCGGGTGACCGACGGCCTGCAGAAAGACTTCGGCACCCACCGCGTGGTGGACACCCCGCTGGCCGAGTCGGCCATCATGGGCGCCGCCGTCGGCCTCGCCTACCGCGGGTACCGCCCCGTGGTGGAGATCCAGTTCGACGGCTTCATCTATCCTGCCTTCGACCAGATCGTGAGCCAGGTGGCCAAGCTCCACTACCGGACCCAGGGTGCCGTGAAGATGCCCATCACCATCCGGGTCCCGTTCGGAGGAGGCATCGGCTCGCCCGAGCACCATTCCGAGTCGCCTGAGGCGTATTTCACGCACACCTCCGGGCTGCGCGTGGTCAGCGTCTCCAACCCGCAGGACGCCCACACCGTGATCCAGCAGGCCATCCTGTCCGATGACCCCGTCTTGTACTTCGAACCCAAGCGCCGCTATCACGACAAGGGTGAGGTGGATGAGGGCATTGATCCCCGCACCGCCCTGCCGATGGACACCGCCCGCGTTGTCATGGAGGGCGCGGACGTGACGCTCGTGGCCTACGGGCCGTTGGTGAAGACGGCCAGGGACGCAGCAATCGCCGCCGCCGACGACGGCATCTCCATCGAAGTCATCGACCTGCGCTCGCTGGCCCCGGTGGATTACGCCACCCTGGAAGCCTCCGTCCGGAAAACGGGCAGGCTCGTGGTCACCCACGAAGCCGGCCAGTCCGGCGGACTGGGCGCCGAAGTGGCAGCCAGCATCACCGAACGGTGCTTCTACCACCTCGAAGCCGCCCCCGTCCGCATCACCGGCTTCGATATTCCCTACCCGTACTCCAAGCTGGAAATGCACCACCTTCCCGGCCTGGACCGGATTCTCGACGGCGTGGACCGTGCCCTCGGACGCCCGAACTCCCTCAGCGGGCTGGAAGGATGAGCGCCACCATGATCAAGGAATTCAGGCTCCCGGACCTCGGTGAAGGACTAACGGAATCCGAAATCCTCAGCTGGAAGGTGGCTGTGGGGGACACCGTCAGCCTGAACCAGGTCATCGCCGAGGTGGAAACCGCCAAAGCCGTGGTTGAGCTGCCGTCGCCATTCGCGGGTGTGGTCACGGCCCTCCATGAACAGCCGGGAACAGTCGTGGAGGTCGGCAAGCCGATCGTCTCCTTCGAGGTAGCGGACGACGGCGGCGCCTCACCGTCAGTGGCTGCGCCGGCCGGGGTGGCCGCTCCTTTGCCGGAGACTGCCAAACGGCAACCCAACCTCGTGGGGTACGGCGCCGTCGTCGAAAGTTCAGGCCGCCCCGCGCGGCGGGCCCGCAACTTTTCAACCCCCGTGGTTGAGCCTGTCGGAATTTCGGTGGTTGAGCCTGT
>DIZT01000098.1:0-10930 GCA_002427975.1 Micrococcaceae bacterium UBA6021
CGCCTCCCTGCCCGGCCAATACGTGGCCCTGCGCACCACGCTGCCCGATGAAGACGGCGAGCCGCACGAGATCCGCCGCAGCTACTCCATCTGCGCCGAGCCGCGCACCTTCCCGGACGGCAGCAGCGAGATCCGCGTGGCCGTGAAGCAGGACCTCGGCGGGCTGTTCTCCACGTGGGCCAACGCGGAGCTGAAGGCCGGGGACACCCTGGACGTCATGAGCCCCATGGGCGCGTTTGTGTCCAAACACGGCCGGGACGGCAAAGCCGCGGACCAGAACGTCATGAACTCCATGAACCATCCGGAGGACCTCGCGGGGGAGGCGGGCAGCTTTGTGGCCATCGCCGCCGGGAGCGGCATCACCCCGGTGATCGCGATCGCCCGCACGCTGCTGGCGGCCAACCCGGAGACGCGCTTTGACCTGATCTACGCCAACAAAGCCGCCATGGACGTCATGTTCCTGGAGGAGCTGGCGGACCTGAAGGACAAGTACCCGCAGCGGCTGGCCATCCACCACGTGCTGTCCCGCGAGCAGCGCATTGCCCCGCTGCTCAGCGGAAGGATTGACGCCGAGAAACTCCAGCAGTTGCTGGGCACCGCCATCCACGCGGACGACGTGGACGAGTGGTTCCTGTGCGGGCCGTTCGAACTGGTCCAGCTGTGCCGGGACACCCTGGCCGAGCGCGGCGTGAAGCCGGAGCAGGTCCGGTTCGAGCTGTTCACGTCGGGCAAGCCGGACCGCCCGGAGGGACACGCCGGCCGTCCCGTGGTGGTGGACGAGTCCAAAGAGACATACAGGATCACATTCAAGCTGGACGGGCTGCAGGGCGACGTGGCCAGCCCCACGCACGCCCGCGAATCCATCCTCAACGCCGCCCTGCGGGTGCGGCCGGATGTGCCGTTCGCGTGCGCCGGAGGGGTGTGCGGCACGTGCCGCGCCAAACTGGTCACCGGCACCGTGACCATGGACGAGAACTACGCGCTGGAGCAGGATGAACTCGACAAGGGGTACGTCCTGGCCTGCCAGTCGCACCCCACCAGCAAAGAAGTAACAGTCGACTTCGACGTCTAGCCAAACCGGTGATTGAGCCTGTCGAAATCAAACCTAAGGAGCCCCATGATCTCCCTCTCCATCGCCAACAACATCGCCGAAGTGGTCCTGGAAGCCCCGCACAAGCTGAACTCCCTCGACGAGCAGGCACTCACGGATCTGACACAGGCGTACGACGACGCCGCTGCCGCCGCCGCGCGCGGTGAGGTGCGGGCGCTGCTGCTCAGGGGAGAGGGCCGCGCCTTCTGCGCCGGCCGGGACATTTCGGGCGTGACGCCGGAGAGCGACGACGCCGGAGCGTACCTGGGCGGACTGGTGCAGCCGCTGCTCCGGAAGATGAGCGCGTTTCCGGCGCCGACCTTCGCCGCGGCGCAGGGTGCCTGCCTGGGTGTGGGGCTGGGCCTGCTGCTGGCCACGGACGTGGTGTACGTGGCGGAGAATGCGAAGTTTGGCTCGCCGTTCGCCAAGCTGGGGGCAACTCTGGATTCGGGCGGGCACTGGTACTTCACGGAGCGGCTGGGCATGCACCGGACGCTGGACATGATCTACACGGCGGAGCTCATGTCAGGGGCGGAGGCCGTGGCGCAGGGGCTGTTCAGCCGGGCCATGCCGGCGGAGGAATTGCTGGCTACCACCCGCGCAATTGTGTCCAAGGTTGCCACCGGCGCCACAGGTGCCTTCACGGCGAGCAAGGAGCTGGTGGCGCACATCCGGGATCAGCGGCTGGGCCTGTGGGACGCCATGGCAGAGGAAAACGCCGAGCAGGCCCGGCTCTGCAAGAGCGCAGACTACGCCGAAGGCTTCCGCGCGTTCCAGGAGAAGCGAACGCCGGTTTTCAACGGAACGAGCGCGGGCTAGCGAGTATCCAAACTCGCGGTGTGTTCTGCAACACATCCGTAGTACTATTCATGCCAACTGAACGTTCGATCAGTAAATCACTCGGCACCCATCCCCCGGCAGTATCGCTGCCCCCAGCCACGGAGTTCCAATGACCGCAACTTCACACGTCGATTCAGAGGCGGGCCCCAGCAGCAAACGCGAGGAACGCAAAGTCCTCGCCGGGACCCTTGTTGGCACCACCATCGAGTGGTACGACTTCTTCATTTTTGCGCAACTGACCGCGACGCTGCTGTCGCCACTGTTCCTTGCCCCGCTGAACGAATCCAACCCTGGACTGGCGCAGATCCTGTCCTTCGCCCTGATCGGCATCAGCTTCCTGTTCCGCCCGCTCGGCGCCATCGTCGCCGGCCACCTGGGTGACCGTCTCGGCCGCAAGGCCATGCTGGTCTTCACGCTCATCATGATGGGTGCCGCCACGGCACTGATCGGCCTGTTGCCGACCTACGCCCAGATCGGCGTCTGGGCTCCGGTCCTGCTGATCCTCCTCCGCGTCGTCCAGGGCTTCTCCGCTGGCGGCGAATGGGGCGGCGCCGCCCTGATGGCCGTGGAGCACGCTCCCAAGAGCAAGCGCGGCCTGTTCGGCGCCTACCCGCAGATCGGCGTTCCGGTCGGCATGATCCTGGCCACCGGCCTGCTGTACTTCCTGAACACCGGCATGTCCAAGGAAGACTTCGCTTCCTGGGGCTGGCGTGTACCGTTCCTGCTGTCCATCGTGCTGATCGTCGTCGGCTACCTGATCCGCCGCGCCGTTGCCGAGAGTCCGGTGTTCAAGGAAATGGCCGCCCGCAAGGAAGAGAGCAAGGCGCCGCTCGGCGAGCTCATCCGCAAACACAAGAAGGCTGTCCTCTACTCGACGATGATCTTCATCGGCAACAACGCTGCCGGTTACCTCCTGATCGCGTTCTTCATTTCCTACGCCACCAAGTCCCTGAAGATGCCCACCCCGCAGATCCTGCTGGCCACCACCCTGGCCTCCTTCGGTTGGCTGATCTTCACCCTGGTCGGCGGCTGGCTGTCCGACAAGATCGGACGGGTCAAGACCTTCCTGATCGGCTATGGCATCGTCTTCGCCTGGATGATCCCGATGTTCGCGCTGATCGAAACCAAGAACATCGTGCTCTACGGCGTCGCGTTGTTCGTCCTGACGATCGGACTAGGCCTGTCCTACGGCCCGATGTCCGCGATGTACGCCGAGATGTTCCCGGCCAATGTGCGCTACTCGGGGATCTCGATCGGCTATGCGTTCGGCGCCATCCTCGGCGGCGCGTTCGCTGCCACTATCGCTGAGGTCCTGCTGCAGGGCACCGGGTGGGCCGGTTCCATCGGTATCTACATCATGATTCTCTGCGTCATCTCCGCCGTGGGCGTGCTGCTCGCCGGGGAAACCAAGGGCCGCCCGCTGGGCGTCAACCGGCACTGATCTGTTGCCGTAAACACCACCACGACGGCGGTCCCGGCCGTGCAACAAAGGCCGCGGCGCCGTCGTCGGTCAGTTGCCCAAAACCAGAAAGGTCCGGCCGGTGTTCCCACCCGGCCAGGCCCTGACGCCTGGGCCACCAGACTGGACGGCGCTACTCGGCGGAGGGCCGCCGTCGTTGGCGTTTCGTTGCCGCCCGCTGTTCCTTTGCGGCAAGACGACGGCGGTTCGAACCCCGGGTGGGTTTGGTCGCCCGGCGACGGGCAGCTTCGGGCGCAAGACCCGCTGCCACAAGGTCACAGAGCTTGGCCAAGGCGACCTCGCGATTGCGCAGCTGGGAGCGCTGCTCGGAGGCGGTTACGGTGATCACGCCGGCGACGAGACGTCGTTCGAGACGCGTGAGCAGCATCAGCCGTTGGCCATCCGACAGCGACGCGGAGTCGGCGACGTTCCAGGAGAGTTCGACGCGGCTGTCCGTGGTGTTGACGTGTTGGCCGCCCGGTCCGGACGATCGCGAGAACCGCCAGCCGAGTTCCGATGCAGGAATCGTGAGCGCGGGTGACACCTCCAGATCCATGAAACCAGCGTTGCACAATATGGGGCCTGAGGTGGCAAAGTATCAATCCCTCAGTGGCGCACGTCCTCGGGGCGGGTTGCGCGGGCGCGGTCCTGGATCCGTTCGGTTGCGGCCCAGCTGGCGAGCAGGCGGAGGCGTTCATCGGAGGGGGAACCGGGCACGGCGGGGTAGACGGTGAGGGTCAAGCCGGGGTCTTCGGCGAGGTCCATGGCTTCGTAGGCCAGTTCGAGTTCTCCTGCGACGGGGTGGTGGAACACTTTGGTCCCGGCGTAGTGGCGCCGGACGTTGTGGGCAGCCCAGCGCGTCCGGAATTCTTCGCTGCGGACGGACAGTTCACCCACGAGGTCGGACAGGCGTTTGTCCAAGGGGTTCCGCCCGCTCTGCGTCCGCAGGATTGCGACGTTGGTGTTCGCCGCCAGCTCCCAGTTGGGGTAAAACTCCCGCGCTTTGGGGTCCAGGAAAATGAACCGGGAGTGGTTGGCGGGCCGGGTAGATCCGCGGTACATCTCCGAATACAGGGCATAGCCAAGCTGGTTGGCGGCGACGATGTCCATGTGGTGGTTGCCGATAAACGCCGGGGAAGCCGTGATGGAGTCCAGCATGAACTGCAGGGTGGGGCGGACTGCCCCGCTTTGCAGGGGGCGGCGCCGGGTCTTGCCGGAAGGACTGGCCGCGCGGGCGAGATTGTAGAGGTGCTCGCGCTCGGCTTCGTCCAGCTTCAGTGCCCCGGCGATGGCGTCCAGGACGCTTTCGGAGGTGCCGGCCAGATTCCCGCGCTCCAGCTTTGTGTAGTAGTCCACGCTGACCCCGGCGAGCATCGCAACCTCTTCGCGGCGGAGGCCGGGGACGCGGCGGCGGCCGCCGTAGAGTGTCAGTCCCGCCATGTCCGGGCTGATCTTGGCGCGTCGTGAGGCGAGGAATTCGCGCACTTCGATTCTGTTGTCCACTCATCCACGCTACCCCGGCCCGACGTACCCAGGGAGGTACTGTCAGACCCCGGATCAGCAGGGCCCTCGCTAGGACCGGCAACACCGCGTTGTATTGAACCTCAACCCTCTAGAACGGAGCCAGCGTGACCGCCGTCGAAACCCCGATTCCCGCACGTGAGCAGGCCGTCGGCCGCCCCCTGGCGATCGTGCTTGGCCTGCTGACCATCTTCGGTCCGATCTCCATGGACCTCTACCTGCCGGTCCTTCCAGCCCTCACCGCCGAGCTTCAAAGCACGACGTCGGTGGCCCAGTTGACCATCACGGCCTGTCTGCTGGGACTCGCCATAGGGCAGGTGGTGGCCGGGCCCCTCTCGGACCGCCTGGGGCGGCGAACGCCGCTGCTGATCGGCGTCGTCGCTTACACGCTCACCTCTGCCCTCTGTGCGGTCAGCCCAACCATCGAAACGCTCATCATCGCCAGGTTCGTCCAGGGCCTGGCTGGCGCTGTGGGCATTGTCATCGCCCAGGCCGCCGGTCGGGACGTCTATTCCGGTGGCAAGCTGCTTCGCTACTACGGCCGCCTGACCGTTCTTGGGGGACTGGCCGCGATCATTGGCCCGGTCATCGGCGGACAACTTGCAAGGGTCACGGACTGGCGCGGCGTGTTTCTGTTTCTCTCAGCCGTCGGCGTCGCCGTTCTGGTGGCATCTTTGGTGATCTTCAAGGAGACCCTGCCGGCGAACCGGCGTGTTACCGGGGGCTTTTCCCACACGCTCAAGGATTTCCGCCGACTCCTCGCTGACCGGGTGTTCGTCGGAGCCGTGCTGATTACCGGCTTCACGTACTCGGCGATCTTCGCCTATTTGAGTGGGGCAACATACATACTCCAGGGCATGTATGGGCTCTCTCCGCAGGGATACTCGTTCGCATTCGGCCTGAATTCCCTGGGCTTCATGGTCTTCGGGTTCATCTCGGGCGGACTCTCTGAACGGTGGTCCGAACGCGGGACGCTCACCGTTGGCCTGATCATGACGGCGGCCGGTGCCCTGGGACTGCTGGCGACGGCGCTCCTGCACCTGCCGCTGATGGCGATCGTCCTGTCCCTGTTCACGATGGTCAGCGGCGTGGCCGTCACCAGCCCGCCGGCCACCTCGCTGGCCCTCAAGGACTATCCCGACATTGCTGGGACAGCCTCCTCATTGCTGGGGCTGGCCCGGTACGCTTTTGGCGGCGTCGCGGCACCACTGGTGGGCATCGGCGGCGCCAACGACGCCGTCCCCTTCGGCATCGTAGCGGCCGCTTCCGCGGCAGCGGCCGTGCTTTGCCTGGCGCTGGTCAAGGGGCAGTCGACGGCGCGGGCTGAGTAACTTGCCGTCGCCGGCGAACTGGGCGGCCCGAATCTGGCGCCACCCGTGCTTGGCCCGCTACCGAGTCTCCGCTGCCCGGGGTTCGGGCCGCGTATCGCCGTCTCGGGGTGAACGCGAGACAAAGGTGTGGACGAGAAGTGCGACAAACACCACCGCGCAAAGGACCGCGCCGATCCCGAATGTTGCGCTGATCCCGGCACCCGACGGGTGAAGATCCGGGGCGATGTCCGCCGCGAGCACTGCACCCGCAATGGCGGTGCCGAATGAGCTACCCACGGTGCGCAGGACCTGGTTGAAGCTCACGGAACTGCCCAGTTCTGCGGTGGCCACGCTGCGGGCAATCAGCGCAGGCATGGCGGCGTAGCTCGTTCCCATTCCAATTCCCAGCACCAGCATCCCGATCAGGATTTCCCAGAGTTCGGTGTGGGCCAGCCAGAGAAGTATTCCGGCGGCCGCCATCACGCCGGCGCCGATGGGCAGCAGGGCGGTGAGGCGGATCCGGCGCGACAGGCGGCGCACCAGACGGTTTGCGCTGAAGCTTCCCACCGAGAGCGGGAACATCACGAAACCGGCCCAGAACAGTGGAAGCGCAATCCCGTAGCCGGTGGAGGCGGGTGCCTGGGCGACCAGGCTGGAGATCGAAAGGCCGATGTACATGGCGGCGCCCAGGCCGGCCGCCGTGCCGTTGGCCAGCAGCACTTCAGCGTTCCGGAGAACCCGAAGGTTGACCAGGGGGTGCCGCGTCCGCAGTTCAGCTCCGACCCATGCCGTATTGACGATAGCCGCGAGGATGAAGGCGCCGATGGTCCACGGCGAGCTCCAACCCCAGTTGGGCCCCTCGCTGACGCCGAGGAGGAGGGCGCCCAGACCGAGGCCGAGCAGGCTCGCGCCCCTGAAATCGAACGGGATCCGTGGGGCCCGTTCGTCAGGGCCCGCCGGCACGACGCGGAAGACCACAATGATGGCGGTGACCACGAACAACGCGGCGAACCAGAACGCGAACCGGAAGTCCATGAGCCCGGCAATAATTCCGGTCAGGGGATAGCCGATCCCGATCCCCGTGGACACGGTCACCGACAGGCTGGAAATGGAGAACTGTACTTTGTCGGCGGCCACGTAGCGGCGGGCAAGGGCGATGGTCACCGGCACGATCCCGTAGCTCAGGCCCTGAAGCGCCCGTCCGATCAGGAACACGGTGAAATTCGGTGCCACGGCGGCGAGGATGGACCCGATGAGGATGATCGACAGCGACGTGAGCAGGAGCCGCTTCTTGTGGGGTCCGTCGCTAAGCCGGCCCATGACCGGTGTGGCGACGGCGCCGACCAGGAGGTTGATGGTGAGCATCCACTGCGCGGTACTCACCGTAACGTCCATCTCCCGGGAGATGGCGGGAACCAGGAGCATACCCAGGGAGCTCACGATCGCCGTGGAGAGGGCTGCGTAGACCAGGGCCGGGATCAGCCGTGCACCCGATCGCGCCTCAATCAACCGACACATCCGATCCAAGCTTCCTCATGACAGGGATGACCGCCTCCAGTGTCTTCCGCTCGTCCGGCGTCAGACGCTCACTGATGGCCCGGTCCAGCCACTCATGCCCTGCCAGGGACTCCTCGCGCAGCTTCTCCCGCCCCGCGTCCGTGAGCTCGATCCAGATCCGGCGCCGGTCTTCAGCGTCGGGGACGCGAACCACGAGCAGCCAGCGCTCAAGCTCGCGGGCGGCGAGCGAAATGCCCTGCGGGCTGACCTGTCCGGCAACGGCCAGTTCCGAGGTGGTGGCGCGCCCATGTTCGGCCAGATGCCGCAACACGCCCATCTTGCCGGGGGAGATAGTTCGTTCTGCGTTCAGCCGCCTCAAGAGCGGATACAGGGTTTCGAAGAATGCGGTAGACGTTGCCTGGAGGGTCATGACTCAATTATACAAGCAACTTGATCAAGTTACTTGCGCATTGTTGGCAAGCTCACCCCGCCCGCTTCACCGCCGCCAGGATCGCCTGCCCCAACTCCACAGGCTTGGTGAATTGGGGCCAATGCCCGGTAGGAAGGTCCACGTATTCGACGTCGTGGATGCGGGCCAGTTCCGCGGTGAAGGGGTGGCCGGCGTCGATCCATTCCGTGAGGAGCGATGACGGAAACTCGCACGCAATCACTGTGGCCGGAACGTCGTACCGGCGGACGTCGTGCAAGTGCTGCTTGCCGTAGGCCACGCCCTTGGGTTCCGGGATGGCGCGCGCCCGGAACGAGGCGCGCAGCTCGTCGGTGAGGTCCACCAGGTCGGCTTCCTCGAAGCCCTCCCACGGCGGCAGCGGCACGTCGTCGCCCTCGGTGGGCAGCTCGTCATTGATGGCGCCGCCCTCGCCGAGGGGTCCGCTGTCCACGTAAATGTTTCGCGCCACCCGGTCAGGCCGCGCATCCGCCACCCCGTGAATGATCGCGCCGCCTCCGGAGTGCCCCACCAGGACCACTTTCCCATCGAGGCCATCTACAAAATTCACGACGGCGTCAATATGGTCCTGCAGGCTGATGCCCGCCCGGGGTGCATCGACAGATTCAAGGCCGGGCAGCGTCATCGGGTGGGGCGTGTGCCCCGCCGCCGCCAACGACGGCGTCACCTTCTCCCACGACGACGCGTCCAACCAGAATCCGGGTACCAGGATGATGTCCATGACGGAACCCTACTCCGCGCCGGCTGCTCTAAGTAAGGCGCCGGGTAAGACCGGGGCGGTCAGGCCGCCGTCGCGCATCACGGCGACGGCGTCGGTCAGCGGAACGAATTCGGTGTCGTGCGTGACCATCACGGTGGCCACCTGGAATTCGTCGGTGACCCGGCGCAGCAGCCCGACGATCGACGCGCTGCGCGCGTGGTCCAGCGCCGCCGTCGGCTCGTCCACGAGCAGCACCTTGGGGCTGCCCATCAGCGCCCGGGCAATGTTCACGCGCTGCCGCTGGCCGCCCGAGAGCTGGTGCGGGCGCTTGTCCGCGGACGCGGCCAGGCCCACCAGATCCAGGAGTTCCGAGGCTCGCGAACGCGCTGCCTTCAGCGGCTTGCCGCGCAGATGGTGGCCAATGATCAACTGCTCGACGGCGGTCAGCGACGCCAGGAGGTTGGGTTGCTGGAAGATGATGCCCACCTTCTCCCGGCGCAGCGCCGTCAGTTCCTTGTCCTTCAGACCCGCCGTGTTGATCCCGTCGATCGCCACGTCCCCGCTGCTGGGGCGGACCAGGGTGGCGGCGACTGCCAGGAGGCTGGATTTGCCCGAGCCGGACGGGCCCACCAGCGAGACCATCCGGCCGGACGCGACCTGAAGGCTGACGCCGTCCAGGGCTTTGATGGTTCCGGTTCCGTCCGGGTACTCGAGGGTGACGTTGCTGAGGGTCAGCGGGTGGGTGAGGGCGGGCCCTGCGGTTGGCGTGGCGACGTGTGAGGCAGTCAGAGACATGGAAGTACCTTTCGGGAGGGTTAAGGAGTGGGGTTAGTTGCCGCCGAGGGCAATCAGCGGATCGACGGTGGTCACCCGCCGGACGGCCAGCGCGGCGCCCGCCAGGCCCAGGGCCACGATTCCCAGCACCGGCAGCAGTGTGGTGGCCGGCGTGACCAGGAAGGGCGCGGCCTGCGCTGCGGCGAACCCGCCCACGATGCCGATTGCCCCGCCCAGCCCTGCGCCAGCCAAGAGCACGATGGCTGCCTGGGTGATGGCATCGCGCAGCACGTAGCTGCCGGACGCGCCCATTGCCTTGAGCACGGCAATATCGCGGGTCCGCTGCACGGTCCAGACCGTCAGGAAGGCCACGATCACCAGCGCCGATATGCCGTAGAGGAACGCCTGCATCAGCATCAGCGACCCGTTTTCGCTCTTGAAGGAACCCAGCGCCTGGAACGAACCGGTGCGGCTGGTGCTGACCGTCCGGGCCATCGCGTTCGCCGCCGTCTCGTCCACCACGGCCCCGTCCTGGCACGTGACCGCGACGACGGTCGCCACCGGAGTGCTCCCCGGCGCGCTCCCGGCAGCCGGGGCCAGATGTGCCACATCGGCCCAGGTCGGCAGCGCCGTCCACACCACACCTGTGTGCGAATACCACTGGTCATCCACGACGGCGGTGACGGTCACCTCAGTGCCACCTACCGTGGCCGTGTCTCCGACGTCGAGCGAGAGGTCTGCCGCGACCGTCGCGCCGATCACCACTGACCCCGGCCGGACCGGCGACGGCGCCAGCTGCCCGTCGTCGGCAACGCCGAACACCGCCACGTTCGTGGTGCCGCCGTCACCCCCTTGGAGCCGGGACTGGCTGATGCCCAGGGCCTCGGCCCGGGCCACCCCCGCGACGTGCTTCCAGCTGTCCACCTGCGCGGCCGTCACCTCGCTTTCGGTGAAGGACGCCGCGGGCTGGTTGGTGCCCGGGGCGCCAAAAACAATGCTGTCCACCGGCCTGGACACAGCGCTGGGCGCGCCGCCGGAGCCCGTACCGGACGCGGCGCCCAGCTTCCCGATGGCGGACGTGGACTGGTCGCCCAGCCCGGCGGTGAGCCCGGAGAGCAGCACCAGCAGCAGCGTCACCAGGGCCACCACGCCGCCCATCAGGGAGAACCGGCCCTTGGCGAACCGGATATCGCGAATAGCGAGAAACACGTTGTACTTCCTTCAGTCGAGGGGGTGGAATTCCTTCTGAATCCACTCTCCGGCGCATCGGCGC
>DIZT01000098.1:10996-12794 GCA_002427975.1 Micrococcaceae bacterium UBA6021
CACACCCCCGCCGGCGCCTAAGCTGATGAAATGCCTGCCGCGGACCCACAGACCACCCCGTCGGGGGCTGCCATCCTGCGGTTCCTGCGGGTGACACTTCATGTCGGGTTTGCCATGCTGCTTCTCGTCGCCATCCTGCGGCTCCACGTCGCGGACGGAGCGGACGGAGCGGCCGACGCCGGCACTCCCGCCGGAGCGCAGCGCCTCGCCTGGTCCGCCCTTGCCCTTGCCCTTGCCCTTGCCCTTGCCCTCGCGGCCGCCTACCTCGCCGGCACCGTCCTGGAGAAGCGGTACGCTGCCGGCCGTTCCAGCTTCAACCCGCACCCCTACGCCGCCCCGTGGCTCGGCCTGGTCACGGCGCTGTGGGGCGTCCTCCTGGCCGGCAGCGCCGAGTTTTCCTGGGTCGCCTTTCCGCTCTTCTTCCTCCACCTGCACGTCCTGCCGCGCCGGATTGCGCTGCTCACCATCGCTGCGATGACGGCCGCCGTCGTGGCCTCGCAGTGGGTGGCCAGCGGCCTGCCGTCGCCCACCGTGCCCATGGTCCTGGGGCCGGTGCTGGGTGCCGGATTCGCCGTGGCCACCGGCCTTGCCTACCGGGCGCTTTACCAGGAGAGTGAGGCGCAGCGGCTGGCCGCGGACGAACTGCGGCGGACCCGCGCCGAGCTGGCCAGGACCCAACATGAGGCCGGCGTCGCAGCTGAACGTGAGCGACTGGCCCGCGAAATCCACGACACCCTGGCGCAGGGCCTGTCCAGCATCGTCCTGGTGGCGCGGGCGGCGGAGAAGTCCCTTGCCACTGGCGATCTCGCCACCGCCGCCGAGCGGTTCGCGCTGGTGCAGCAGACGGCGTCGGACAACCTCGCCGAAGCCCGCAGCTTTGTCCGCGGGCTCACGCCGCCCCGGCTCCACGAGTCGTCGCTCCCGGAAAGCCTGCAGCGGCTCTGCGGGGAGACCGAAACCCTGGCCGCCGCCCGCGGTGAGGGACTCCGTTGCCGGTTCGAGCTGGTGGGCGATCCGGCGGAGCTGCCGCCGCAGTGCAGCGTCACCCTGCTCCGCGCCGCCCAGGCAAGCCTCGCCAACGTCCGGCTCCACGCCAAGGCAAGCACCGCCGTCGTCACCCTCGCGTTCCTGGGGGACGAGGTCACCCTGGACGTGTACGACGACGGCACGGGCTTTGTGCCGGAAGCGCCGGGTCCCGGCGTGGCCGGCCGGGCGGATGGCAGCGGCTTTGGGCTGCGCTCGCTTGCTGCCCGGGTGGCCGAACTGGACGGTTCCCTGGAGGTCGAGACGGCACCCGGCGAGGGGACCGTCGTCGCCCTCCGGCTGCCGCTCACTGGCGGGCCGCTGCCCGGCCAGCCGACCAGCGGCCCGGCGGGGGAGCTGCACTGATGGCCGACCTCCGCATTCTGCTGGTGGATGACCACCCCGTGGTCCGCGCGGGCCTGCGCGCCATGCTCACCGAATTCGCGGACTTCAGCGTGGCAGCCGAAGCTGCGGACGGGGACGCGGCGCTGCGCGAACTCGCGTGGCTGCGGACCCTCGGGGAGCGCGTGGATGTGGTGCTGATGGACCTGCAGATGGGCGCCGCGATGGACGGTGTTACCGCCACCGCCGCGATCCGGCAGCTGGACTCCCCGCCGCCGGTCCTGATCCTGACCACCTACGACACCGAGGCGGACATCCTGGCCGCGGTGGAGGCAGGCGCCAGCGGCTACATGCTCAAGGACGCCCCGCCGGAACAGATCCGCCAGGCCGTGCTGTCGGCGGCGGCCGGCCAGACGGCGCTGGCGCCCAAAGT
>DIZT01000098.1:12922-13162 GCA_002427975.1 Micrococcaceae bacterium UBA6021
CTGCTTGAACTGCTGGCCACCGGGCTGACCAACCGCGCCATCGCCCGGCGGCTCTTCATTTCCGAGGCCACCGTCAAAACCCACCTGGTGCACATCTACGGCAAGCTCGGCGTGGACAACCGGACCTCCGCCGTCGCCCTGGCCACGCAACGCCGGATCATCCGCACACCGGGCCAGTAACCTCCCCGGAGTTTTTGGGCAGATATCGGCCCCTGAATAGCCTCTGGGGCCGAATATGTG
>DIZT01000318.1:0-4184 GCA_002427975.1 Micrococcaceae bacterium UBA6021
GTCGTCCGAGCCCTGCTGCGCGTGTGCCGCGAGCTCGCCTGGTTCGGCAGCGCGGCCCACCGCGCCGTCGTACGGCGGTATGTCGAGACCCTCCTAAGCGATGTGACCCGGCTCGTGGCGCAGCCAGCCGATCGCGAACCCCTTCTCGCGGAGGGCGCGGCGGTGCTCAAGGCCTTCGACGCCTCGGGCGGCACGACGGACGCCAACTAGCTAGGGACACCGCATAGGCTTGCCGCGAGGGCGACGCGAGCCTCGGCTGCGATGCGCGGCCAGGGCGCCTCCCGAGGGCGCCCGGGGTCCGGCGGCACGCCGGGTTTTTTCTGTGAATGGCCGAGCACCGGTTGTCCACAGTGACGGGCCGATTGGGCGGGGAGGCTGTGGCTTTTGTGTGCGTAGAGCACCAGGGACGCGAATGCGGGGCCGGTGTCCGCCTCTCGCGTGGGTTGGAGCGCCTGCGGGACTTTACCGGGGTTGTTGGAAGAGTCGCGCGAGCCCGGTTTCTGAATCCGAGAGGGCGAGGATGACGTCACCGGCACGCAGGGTGGTGTGGCCGCGGACCTGGATGAGTTGGCCATCTCGTCGGATCAGGCTAATCCAGCCGGACTCGCCCAGGGCCAGGTCGGCAATAGTGGAGCCATCCGCCGGGGACCCTGGCTCAACGAGGTGCCGGTGCAGGCCGCGGGGTTCGTCCGTGAACCGGAGGCCAATGCCCCAGGGTTCCGGGTCGCTGCGGCGCATCGGCACGTGCAGGAGGGCGGCGAGGTAGGGCACGAGTGTGCCTTGAACGATGACCGAGGTCAGGACGACGATGAAAATAATGGAGTAGATGCGCGACGCATCGTCCGGTCCGGCGCTGAGGATGAACATGCCCAGCAGGATCGGGACGGCTCCTTTGAGGCCGGCGAGCAGGATGAATGCGCGTTCGCCCCAGCGCAGCCGCATGGGTGTTATGAGCAATCCGACAAGGGTGGGGCGGATGATGAGGATCAGCAGGCCGGCGAGGGCCAGTCCGATCCCCAGCTCGCCGGATCGGAGGACATCTTGGAGCGAGACACTGAGTCCGAGAACTGTGAACGCAACGATTTCGGCCAGGCTGGCGGTGGCAGCGCTGAAGCGTTCGATGTCGCGTTTGTAGGGGGCTCGTTGGTCGCCGATGATGATTCCTGCCAGAAACACGGCCAAAAACCCTGAACCGTGGAGCAAGGTCGTGGCGGCGTAGATGAACGCGACGGCCGCCATCGTTCCCACCGAGTGCAGGGCTTCGTTGGGCAGGGCAACTTTGCGCATCAGTGCCAATAAGCCATGGCCGGCGAAGAAACCGATGAGCGCGCCGATCGCCATTTGGAGCATGAAGTCCGCCGTACCACTGGCCACGGCGTCGAGCCCGCCCCCGGTGGCGCCGAGCAGACTGATCATCAGGGCGATGCCAACAGGGTCGTTCGCCCCCGATTCACCCTCCAGGATGGTGCCGGTCCGGCCGGTGATTTCCCGCCCGCCCAGGATGGAGAACACCGCGGCGGGATCTGTCGGGGACAGGGCCGCGCCAATGAGCAGGGCCGCGCCCCAGCCGAATCCAAAAAACACATGTGCGGCCAGGGCCAGGGCGGCGGCCGTTGCTGCGGTCCCGGCGATCCCGATCCACGCGATGGCCACGGCCGAGCGGCGGAACCGGCGCCAGCCGATGTGCATGCCACCATCGAAGAGGATGAACACCAAAGCTACGATGACAATCCGTTCGTCCACTGTCACCGGGATTTGTCCCAGCACAGGGGCAACGTCGGAGGCAAGGGCCGCAGCCAAGAGAAACACTGCTGGCGCCGGCACCCGGAGCCGGGCGCTGAGGCGATGGGCCAGCACGGCGGCAAGAAGAGCTGCTGCGACCAAGACCATGACGAGGCTAAACGGCTGGACGTCGATCACGTGTTGAATCCTACGCCGGAGACGAGCACCGGCAGCTGAACCCGGACAGTGCCGCTTGACGGGGGCCTTGGGAATGACCAGGCCTATGCTGAAGTCATGTCAGAGCCCGTTGAGGGGATTCCAGCTGGGCTACGCCCGCCAATGGAAGTCGCATTGGCGAAGGCTGTAAAGGTCCTGCCGGCTGCGAATGCTTTGCCGGGGCAACTGTGCTTTGAACCCAAGTGGGACGGTTACATTCACTGGACCATGTCAACCGGCGACCCTAAGAACTGGTCAACTTAGTTTCGGGGCCTTCCGAAAACGAGTGCGATCACAACTTGTGCGACTGCCTCTCGGATGGGTTCGGGATCTCCATAGCCTCCGGCTTACGGGACTTTGGCCGCTGGCAACGTCATCGCACGACCGATCGATCTGAAGGCAGGAACGCACGCCGCGACTATATCCACGTCGCACGTGCCTTGCGCCGAATCAGGTACTCGTGAAACTTGGGCGCCGTGTATTCGTAGAGGCCTTTTTGCAGCCGATAAACCACTCCCTGGTCCGCTAGCCTGCCCATCAGGACGTTGACGTTGCCCTGTTTGCGGGAGGTGACCTTGTGTATGTCAGCCGTCCGCAGCGGCGGATAATCGCAGTCGCCGGTGAGCAGGAGGAGGTCCTGCTCGGCAGGGGTTAGGGAGTCGAGCCGTGGTGAGTAGAAATCGTGGTCCAATCGTTTGAAGATCGCCTCGCGGAGACCTTGCAGCAGGTCCGCGGTCAGGACGTTCGATGAAGTGTCGACGGCATCGTCCCAGAGCTCGGCCCCCCACAGCTGCACGAAGTACGGATAGCCTTCCACGTCGTCCATCACGGCATTGAGGAGGTCTTCGCTGGCCTCCTTGCCGGTGCCATCCAGCGGGCGAAGGAACGCTTCGCTGGTCTGGTCGCGCGTCAGGCGACCTACCTCTTCTCCGCGGAACATCCGCTCACTATAGGTTCGAGCCTTGAGCAGGTTCGCGATCAAGGTCGGCAGTCCGCACAGCACGAGTGCAATCGGCACCTGCTGTTCCTGGAGTGTGTTGACGGCGGCGACGAGCAGTGACAGCGGATGCTGCCCGTCGCGGTCCTTGTCGTCCACGAGTACCTGCGCCTCGTCGAGCATCAGGACAAGGCCGGCCCTCCCTGATTTCACCGCGATCCGGGCTGTTTCCAGAAGGTCGGCTGCCAGGTTGGATTCCTTCGAATTTGCCGAGCCGCCCAGGGATACGGTGACATCTTCAAATGTCATGGTCGCCAGCGATCGCGCACCACTGATGACGGCCTCCGTCTTCTGGCGAAGACTCTCGGTCCGTGAGACTTGGGCCTGAACGTCCAGGAGAAGATCGTGGAGCACTCCGACGATGGCGTCTTCACGATTGTGTCGAGGCTCTAACTGCAGCCTGCCGACGGCCCAGTTGAGCTCCCCCTTTGTGACTTCCTCGAAGTGCTTGAGCAACACGGTTTTCCCCACGCCCCGGAGCCCGGTAATGCGATAGTTGGCCGGGATCTCGGGGGCTCCCCTGAGTATCGCCCGCAGGATTCTTTCCTGACTTTCACGTCCCGCAAGAAAGAGAGGCGTGTTGGCCGCTCCGGGACGGTATGGGTTTTTGATAGGAACTCCCCGGCTACTCGGTACTTACAAAATGTTGTTATTATCCGTGATTCTAACAGATATCCTTTAGAACCGAATGGCCGGGCAGCTCTGGATGGCTTGACCGCCGTCCGGACGATCGCGCGGTATTCGGCGGGCAGATGGGCATGAAGTTTCCGGGAATCGTCGTAGACATCCAAAGAAGTTGTTCGTCAGCGGGGTTGTAGGCCCGGCCGCGTCGGGCGCACCAATAATCCCACCGCCCCTTCGGCTTGCGCCAGGAGCTCGTCCACTCGATGGCTATATAAGAGCGTTGTAGCGTTTAGTTGCGAAGGTCCGCCTGTCCCCCATAGGCGGGCCTTCGTTTTACCCTCGAGGCGAAGCCTCACCCGTCTCGCCCAGCATTCGGTTATGCGGACGTGGCCCTGTGTGCAGACGACCTATGACACAGACAACCAGGGTGGGTGCCCTGGACCGTCTCAGTTCCTTGGAACCGGGACAGTCAAAGTGGGACACTCCCCCACTGATCGGGATCGGCGGAATGCCGCGTAACCTGGCTGTCCTTTAAGTTGTCCCAAAACTCCCGCCACAATGACCCGTCACAGGTGCAACTTTCGGTACGGTGCACGGATCGATATTGGGTATGCGCGTGTATCGA
>DIZT01000318.1:4219-6231 GCA_002427975.1 Micrococcaceae bacterium UBA6021
TTCGTGCACTCGCCTTCGGAAAATGACATCTTAAAGAGTGCGCCGTTTCCTGCGCCTGAAATTCGGTTCAGAAGGCGGCCGACTGATTCGAGGATCTGTTCTGCTGTCTTGGTCCAGATGAAGGGTGTGGGGCTGGTGTTCCAGGCCCATCACGAACAATGGAACAGGATCCGGCGTTAGCGGGTTCGGCTTGTTGACCTGGGTGTAATGACGGCGGCGGTGAAACCTCGCCGGGCGATGCCTGGAACCGAGGGCCCTCATGCGCCCGGCCTGCGGCGCGTGATACCTGGCCTCCCCGCACGGCCCGCGGCTGTCGAGGAAAGCGTCGGCAACAGCTCCCGCGCTTGGTGAGTCATCCGGTGCCTGCCCCGGCCGGACGCAGCGGCGCTGAGCGCCTCCGTCCCCGGGCCACCAATTCCCTCAATCGGGTCTGCCTGGGAGAACAGGCCGGAGGTACCGATCTCTTTCACGGGCCATCACGCCCAGCCGAAAACCGTCACCACCCCGGCCCCCCCAGGGCCACCGTAACCGACGACCACCCACCTCAACCGGGGGCACTTAAGAGATACAAGCCATAGAATGTGGCTATGGCAGCTCCGGAATATGGCAAAATACCCCAGGCCGTCGATGGAAGGGCTGCGAAAGCTCTCGTCCTCTCCGCAGACAAGTTTGAAGATCTGGAATTGTACGTCCCCGTCTTCCGTCTCATCGAGGCCGGGTGGAAAGTCGACATCGCAGCCCCAGAAGAGGGCAAAATCACCGGCGAGAGCAACTGGTACTACGTCATCGCAAACAAGCGCATCGACGAGATCGACCCAGACGAGTACGACCTGCTCGTCCTGCCCGGCGGCAAACCGGACGGCGCACCGACCACGGTACGGAACAACAGTCGGGCGGTGGAAATCGCGCGCTCATTCTTTGCCGGCAATAAGCCAGTCGCCGCGATCTGCCATGGACCTTATCTCTTGGTTTCTGCGGATCTTGTGAAAGGCCGGCGGCTCACCTCATATTGGGGAGACGGCGTGCCGGAAGAAATCACCAACGCCGGCGGAACATGGGAAGATGCGGACGTAGTCGTCGATGGAAATCTTGTCACCTCGCGATGGCCGATGGACATAGCCGCCTTCTCGAGGGAAATGATGAAGTTGGTTGGCGGCGACGCCTGACGGTTTGCGGGGCGGGTCCGCGACCTCGACCACCCGACCCCGCGCCCGGCCAAGCGCCCGGCCGATCGCTCCCGCCCCGTCGCTGCGGCGCGATGACCACTGACCCGGGGTCTCGAGGAAAAGGTTGCCGTTGCCTCCAGACAGAACGTTGTGTCGTGTCCCGTAAGCCGGTGGCGCCCACCGCGACACCTCCGAGGCCCTCCCCCAGCGGCCAAAATCCCAGACTGTGACCGTTAGTTGAGAATGGCGGCTTTTTCACAGTTCAAATGGCGGTTTCTGTCTGAGTCCGCCGGAAGCGAACCGGTCGTTCCCTTCAACGCAACTACGCTGTACCTAACGCCTGTGCGCCAGGGATCGGCACGCATGATCAGGAGCAGACCCACCGTAAGGAAACAGACACCCCATGGCCAGTATTGACGGCACTGCCGCCAGGTTGAACCACGAAGGCTTGCTGCGCCGCGGGCTGGGTCTTGAATACGCGACCCTGGGCTGGAATGTGATCGGACTCGGCGTCCTGGCTGTCGCCGCCATTGGCGCCGGTTCCCCGGCGTTGGCCGGTTTCGGTCTGGATTCCCTGATCGAGATCTTTGCCTCCCTGATCGTGGTCTGGCAGCTCAAAGGCATCCACGCCGACCGGGAAACCCGGGCGATGCGGCTGATCGGGGCAGCCTTCGCGGTCCTCGTCGCCTACCTGGTGATCCAGCTGGTCATCGTGTTTGTCACCGGCGTCCGCCCTGCCACCTCACCTCCGGGCATCGTCTGGACGGCACTGACCTTCGTCGTCATGCTCGCCCTGGCCTGGGGCAAGATCCGCACCGGGCGCACCCTGGGCAATCCGGTGCTGCG
>DIZT01000319.1 GCA_002427975.1 Micrococcaceae bacterium UBA6021
GAGGACGAATGCCGGATCGTCAGCCTCCAGGTCAGCCCGGGCAAGGGCACCGAATCCGGGTTCGTCTCCCATTACAACGACGACGAAGCCGCCCGCCGAGCCACCCAGATCTACGATCTCGCCGAACTCGATCCGCGCTACGTGATGCCGTGGAACGCCTACCCCTGGGTCCGCGATCCGGAGCTGCCCTCCGCGCTGAACGTCCAGGAAAAAACTGACGGTCTCCGGCCCTTCCGGCAGTTCCTGAAGATCAACCGCCGCGTCTCCGCAGTCATCGCCCACGGCACGGACGCCTCCACCTTCCTCACCCTCTTCGAGAAGACGTACCACTCTTCCCTGAAGAACAGCGGCATCAAAATCTACAAGGCCAGCGCGCTCGGCGGGCGGGCCTTCGCTGTTTCTGAAGCCAAGCAGGAGGACCTCCTGGCCAAGAGCGTGGAAGTCTACAAGGACGCCATGCAGCGGGCCGGCATCCAGCACCTGTAGCTTCCCGCGAGATGGCAGTTCACGGCAGCCCCGGTGCCGGACACTGCCGCTAAGTGCCATGCCGCGGACGTACGCCGGCGGCACCCGCCACCGCGAACCCGCCACCGTGGGTGCCTCATCCTTCCAGCAACCGCCTGCGGTGCCTGAGCTCCTTAACCCAGGCCCTGGTGACCATGTCCGGGAACGGCGAGCCGTCGTCGTTCTTACCGCGGAGTCCTGCGAACGCGGTGCCCGCCTCCAGGTCGGCGATCAGCGGACCTGACGCCTTCAGGGCGAGCTCCACCACCTGGGCCGCCGTTCGTTCGGAGAGTCCCAGGCCAGCGGCCCAGCCCAGGAAGTGGCGGCGCGAAATCCCGCTCCGCTTCCCGTTCAGGGTCAGCGCAAGGGTCTTGTCCCCGTAGACCACTGTGGAGGGGATGTCGTAGACCGGCGCGATGGTCCATTCCCCGTGCGGCTGCTGGACCATGGAGACATTCTTGGCGTGCAGGTCCCCGTTGCCGCTCAGCCAGGCAAACGCCCCCTGGATGGCCAGGTTTCTGAGGGCCGGCAGCGGTGCCGAACAGTAGTCGGCCAGTGCGTGGCAGACCTGGCCGTAGCCCACGTTGTACTTGTCCGCCGGGTAGAGCTTCAGGATCTGAGCCCCGTCCTCCACAGCCAGCCGCTGAACGTCGTCCAGCCCTGAACCGGGGACCGGGATGCGGTCGAAGCGCTCCACCAACAGCCCGGGCCTGCCCGCGACATCCCTGATCAGCTGGACCCGGCTCACGGGAATCCGCAGTTTGGCCGCGTAGCGGAACATCACCAGCTCGTTCTCCACCACGTGCGGGAATTCGGGCGCGTTGAGTTTGAGGATGAACCGCCTCCCCGCGCTGGCGACAGGCAACGAGATCATGCCGGCGGACAGCTTGTCCTGCACTCCGGCCAGAGCCACTGGGTCGATGAGGTCCGGGTCGCCCAGCAGCTGGTCGAAGTCCACCGGCAGCTTGGGATCCAGCTGGACAGCGTGCTCGTCCGGGTCCAGCGGTTCGCCGTGGCCGACGATCTGGACGTCGCCCACCGGGTTCCCGCCGGCGGCGATCAGCAGGGACAGGTCGTCGTCGGCGCTGGTCTTGATGGAACGCCGCAGGGCATTGAGCCGCCGTCCTTCCGGCAGCAGCCCAGTGAAATAGGGCGGCGCCGCCCCCGCAGCAGAGACGACCGGTTCACTGGAGAGCGGCAGGGAACTGGCGACGGCGGGTCCCCCGGTCGCGAGGTAGGCCGGGAGGTAGCTGAACCGGGTGCCGCCGTCGTGCCTTCCCAGCCGGGCGGCCAGCACCCCGGCCTTGTAGATGTCGGCGACGCGGTGCTTCATTGGCGCGTTTCCCTCATATTAGCGAGGGCGGATAGTGTCCGGGCAGCGTGGCTGGTCCTCGTGCCGAGCCGGAGCTCCAGGCCCAGCGCGTCAAGTACGGCCAGCAGGGAATCCAACTGCACGCTCGGCTTGCCCTGCTCGACAAACCGGACAAAGCGCTCGGAAACGCCCGCCATGTCCGCGAGATCCTGCTGGGTAAGCCCCAGCGACGAGCGCCGCAAGCGGACCTCCGCAGCCAACAGGTCCGTAATGGGTCCGGTCATGGTGCTCCAATAGGTACGATCGTGCCGTTTTGTCCCCCTGTTAGGAAGCGTACGCCGGATCATGCCTGCCGAACAGGGGAAACCGGCACGAACGTACCGGCAGGCCGAATGAACCGCGAAACCCCGCGTTACGCGGCGGCTTCGGGCGGCACAGGCCCCGGGCCAGCCGCCACAATCCGCGTCCTTGACACAACATAGTGACAGATGCCATAGTCTTCATATGGACCTGTTGGACAGCTGGACAGCTAGACAAGATCGTGTGGTGCGGGTAGGCGCCGCTGAAGCTGTCTTTGCCTCCCTCCGGGGGGCCATCGAAGGCGGCAAGATTCCCGTCGGTACGCGCCTGGACTCGGAGACATCGCTGGCCAAGCAGTACGGGGTGAGCCGTACCATGGTCCGGGAAGCCCTGCGTTCATGCACCGCACTCGGGCTCACCGCCACGCATACCGGCAAGGGCACGTTCGTCATCGCCGACCGGGTTGCCTCTGACCTCAAGCTCGGCAAATATTCCGCCCG
>DIZT01000320.1:0-18973 GCA_002427975.1 Micrococcaceae bacterium UBA6021
ACGTAGAGGATCCCGTGGCGCTCGCAGTGCTCCTTCAGCGCGCGGATGAACTCCGGCGGCATCGGGATGAAGCCGCCCTCGCCCTTCACGGGCTCGAGCACGGCGCATGCGACCGACTCGGGGTCGACGTCGCCCTTGAAGAGCTTCTTCAGCCCGGCGATCGCGTCGTCCTCGCTGACGCCGCGGAACGGATACGGCGCGGGCGTGCGGTAGACCTCGGGCGCGAACGGGCCGAAGTTGGTCTTGTACGGCATGGCCTTGGCGGTCAGTGCCATGGTCAGGTTGGTGCGGCCGTGGTAAGCGTGGTCAAAGGCGACGACGGCGTCACGCCCCGTCGCGAGGCGGGCCACCTTGACGGCGTTCTCCACGGCCTCGGCGCCGGAGTTGAACAGCACGGTGCGCTTCTCGTGGTCGCCCGGGGTCAGGCGGTTGAGCTGCTCGGCGAGGGCCACGTAGCTTTCGTACGGGGTGACCATAAAACAGGTGTGCGTGAAGTGCTCCACGGCTTCCTTCACGGCCCCGACGACGGCGGGATCGGATGCTCCGACGCTGGTCACCGCGATGCCCGAGCCGAGGTCAATGAAGGAGTTTCCGTCGACGTCGTGGATGATGCCGCCGTCGGCGTCCGCAACATAGACGGGAACGCTGGAGGCGACGCCCGCTGCGACAACTGCTTTGCGTCGCTCGGTCAGGGCCACGGATTTGGGGCCCGGGAAGTCGGCCTGGACGCGGCGCTTCTGTTCCAGGCGGAAGGTGATTTCACTTGCTGTGGTGCTCATGGGGGTCTTCTTTCTGCGTGGCGGGGTCTCGACAGGCTCGACCACCGGATTTTTGTGCCCGGTGATCGAGCCTGTCGAGACCCCGGAAAAGTCGTTATGCGTCGAGTGCGCTCATCACGTGCTTGATGCGCGTGTAGTCCTCGACGCCGTACATGGAGAGGTCCTTGCCGTAGCCGGACTGCTTGAAGCCGCCGTGGGGCATTTCGGCGGTGAGCAGGATGTGCGTGTTGATCCAGACCGCGCCGAAGTCCAGGTCACGGCTCATCCGCATGGCCGTGCCGTGGTCGCTGGTCCAGACGCTGGACGCGAGGGCGTAGTCGACGTCGTTGGCCAGCTCCAGCGCTTCCGCCTCGGATGAGAACTTCTGCACCGTGATGACCGGCCCGAAGGTTTCCTTCTGGACGATGTCGTCGGTCTGCTTGGCGCCGGTGACGATGGTGGGTTCGAAGAAGAAGCCCTTTTCCCCCGCGCGGTGGCCGCCGGTCACAATCCTGCAGTTCTCCGGCAGGTGCTCCACCACGGAGGTCACGGCGTTGAAGTGGTTCACGTTGTTCAGCGGGCCGAAGTAGTTCTCTTCATCGTTCTGCGAGCCGGTGTGCAGCGTTGCGGTGTGTTCCACCATGGCCGCCACCACGTCGTCGTGGACCGAATCCTCAACCAGCACGCGGGTGATGGCGGTGCAGTCCTGGCCGGCGTTGAAAAACGCGAACTCGGCGATGGCCGCGGCGCTCTTCTTGATGTCGGCGTCCTTGAACACGATGGCCGGGGCCTTGCCGCCAAGCTCCAGGTGGGCGCGCTTGAGGCCCTTCGCAGCTCCGGAAGCCACGGCGATCCCGGCCCGGACCGAGCCGGTGATGGACACCAGGCCGGGGACCTTATGCTCCACCATCATCGCGCCGGTTTCGCCTGTTCCCAGCACCACGTTCAGCACGCCGGCGGGCAGGATGTCCCCTGCCAGGCGGGCCAGCACCAGGGTGGACTCGGGGGTGGTGTCGGACGGTTTGAGGACCACGGTGTTGCCGGCCGCGAGGGCGGGACCGATCTTCCAGATAGCCATGAGGAACGGGTAGTTCCACGGTGCCACCTGGGCGACGACGCCGATGGGCTCCCGGCGCACGTAGGAGGTGTGGCCTTCGAAGTACTCGCCCGCGGACTTGCCTTCCAGGATGCGTGCGGCGCCGGCGAAGAAGCGGAGCTGGTCGGCGCCGGCGGCAACTTCCTCGGACGCGATAAGCGAGCGCACCTGTCCCGTGTTGCGGTGCTGGGCCTCGACGAGTTCGTCGCTGTTGGCCTCGACGGCGTCGGCAAGCTTGAGCAGCATCAGCTGGCGCTGGCCGGGCGTGGTGTGCTTCCAGGTCTTGAAGGCATCCTTGGCGGCCGTCATGGCGGCATCGACATCGGCATGGACGGAAATGGGTGACTTCGCCACCACTTCACCGTTCGTGGGATTCACGATGTCCAGCAGTCCGGTGCCGGCGGGCGTGACGAACTCGCCGTTGATGAAGTTCTGCAAGGTTTGGACCACGGTGTACAACCTCTTTCATAGGGAACATCAGCTGCGAAGCGGATGGTTGTGACTGCTTTGAGCCTATGCCAGTGCCCCTACCCAGGGAATAGCCACCTGCACACCCTTGAACGAAATGTTTAGTGCGATTGACCAGCGTCTGCCTATCCTTGAGCCATGGCCATTTCCCTCGCTGTCCTCCTTGGTGTGAAGTCCCTCAACCTGTCCAAGGCAGGCCTCGCCGAGACCACCTGGCACCAGGACATCAACTGGGTGGCGGTGACGGAACTGGAGGACCCGCAGCGGTTCATCAACGGCGGCGAACTGGTGCTCACCACCGGACTGCGCCTGAAATCCGCGCCGGAGCAGCGCCGGTTTGTCCGGCAGGTCCAGCGCGCAGGGGCGGTGGGCATCGGGTTCGGTATTGGCCTCTCGCACGAGGCGGTCCCGCCGGCCATGGTCGCCGAGGCCAACCGGTGGGGACTGCCGATGGTCCAGGTCCCGTACGGGACCCCGTTCATCGCGATCGGCAAGCTGGTGGCGGACGCCCAGTCGGCAGACCACTACGCCAAGCTGGAACGGCTGATTGCCGGGCACCAGGTCCTGGCCCGTGCGCTGCTGACCGGCGGCGGCCTGGCCGAGCTCCTGAAGCACCTCGGCGGCATGCTGCGGACCGACATTGCCCTCACGCAGTTCACCGCCCACCTGTACAACAGCGCCATGGACCATCCCGCCGCGGACACGTGGGCGTCCTACCCCATTCCCACGGGACGCCGCGATGCCTGCACGCTGTGGGTCCGCCAGCCGTTCGAGGATTCCGGCATCATCGGCTACGCCCAGAACCTGATCAGCGTGGAGCTGAACAACATGGTCAAGCAGCGGCAGGCCCAGCGTGCCCTGTGCGGCCAGGTCCTGGAGGACGTCATCCACGGCGCCCTGGAAACCAGCGAGGCCCAGCGCCGGCTCGCGGGGGTAGGCGTGAACAGCACCCGCAGGAATGTGGTGCTGCTTGCGGTGTCCGCCGCCCACAACAAGGCCCTAGTGAGCACCTCCGTCCCGGAGACGCTGGCGAACGCGGTGGCCGCCGTCGTCGGGCGGGACCTGGTGGTGGTGATTAACGACGACGGCGGCGCGGCACCTGCGCTGGCCCGGAACCTCAGCGACCACCTGTCCGAGGCCGGGATCCACGCGACGATCGGGATCGGCGGTGCGTACACCAAGCCGAACGGCCTGCGCTGGAGCTACTTCGAGGCGCGCGACGCCGCCAGCCACGGCCTGCCCGTGAACGAACCGGAGCGCCTGAGCCTGACCTCCCTGCTGCTGGCCAGCGAAGACGTTCCCCTCGCCGACATGGCCCACGAGTCCCTGGACCCGCTGCGCGCCTTCGACTCTGCCCACGGCGCCGAACTGGTGACCACCCTGGAAAGCTACCTGAACAACAACGGCTCGGTGGCCGCCGTCGCCGAGGCCCTGACCCTGCACCGGAACACCGTGCGCTACCGGCTGGCGCAGATCACCGAGCTGACCGGCTACGATCCGTCGGTCACGGCGGACAGGGTGCAGCTGTGGCTGGCGCTGGCCGTGTCGCGTCTCGGCGGCCGGAACGCCACCTGACGCGTCCGGCCCTCCTGCGCTACAGGATCTTCCCCCGGAGGATCTTGCGGGACTTCTTGCGTTCCTTCCGGTACTCGGCTTCCGCGTCAGCTGCGAGCTGGACCTGCCGCGTGTGGAGCGTGATGTAGGCCGACGCCACGGCTTCGGGCAGTTCCGGCGCCGCGGCCAGGCTGACCAGCAGATCCCGTGCCACAATACTGTCCTGGAAATCGCCAAGGATCTGCTGGTGGCGGTGCGCGGCTTTGGCGATTTCCGTGGCACGTTTGCCGTGGACGGGCGCCGCGGATTCCGCCACGTGCCGCAGCCGTTTGGCATCCTTGCGCACCTGGTGCACGGCCGTCTCGTGCTCGGCGCCCCTGTGTGATCGATTGGCTGTCCTGGCTGCGCGCTCCAGCCTCGTGGCTGCCTTGGCCACCAGCTTGCCGGCCGCCTTGCGGGCAGGGGCTGCGCCGTCCGGCCGGACCGGCGGGCTGTCAAGGAACGCCTCGAGGCCGTCCAGGAGTTGGAAGTAGCGCGCGGAAACCATCGCCGCCTGAAGTTTCCGGTGGGCTGCGTCCCGGCTCGCGCCCAGTTCCTCGTCCAGCCGGTCCTTCACCGCCGAGGCCAGTCCCGGGGGCAGTTCCGCCATGTGCCCGCGGAGACGATCCAGCATGACTTCGGCGTCCCGCGGCACTCCCAGCACACGGCCAAGCCATTTGAGCTCGGTCCCGAGGTGCCGGACGGCCAGGGCGTTATAGAACCGCCGGTAGGCTTGCAGCGCCGAACGGGCCCGGCGGGTGGCCGAGCGCAGGTTGTGCACCGCTTCGGGTTCCTCCAGGCGCACGCCGGGATCATGCGCCAGGAGCTCACGGACCTGCGCACCCAGGTAGGCGGTCAGGAGGTCCGAGACCGGGTCTTTCTTACCGGGACGGTCCAGGTCGCCGCCAGGTTTTGGGCCAGGCACGGGCGCAGCGGTTTCCCCACCACGCTGCGCCAGGGCTTTGGCCAGTTTGGACCGGTGCTTGGCCGGGCGTGCCCCGGCGGCGGCCAGGATGTCCGCCGCGGCCGGGAACAGGTCAGGGCTCCCGTGCACCAGTTCGAGTTCCCACTCGCGCCACCGCTGCGTCCGGGCCTCCCCGCCGGGCGCAGCGGCGGTGCCCGCAGCGCCAAGTACCTCTGCGCTCACGCGGTCGTCGGCCAGATCCGCGAGGTGGACGCCGTCGGCGCCATACAACGGATAGGTGGTGCGCTGCGTGTCCAGCCGGACCACCGGGGCTGCGTCCTCGCCGCGAAGGTACACGTGCAGGTTCGCCAACAGGCTGTCAGGAACGACGCCGGGCTGGCCCAGCGGCGCGTGCAGCTCACGGCGCCGCTGGGGTTCCGAACCGGTCCCCGAACCCGCGTCGGGCAGCTTCACGTGCCAGCCGGCGTCGGCGCCACCGGTGCGGCGGCGAAGGGTGATGCCGCGGGCGGCGAGAACATGGCGGGCCGTGTCGAAGTACACCGCCTCGAGCGTGTCAACGCGGGGTTCCCCCGCCGTGGCTACCCCCGGGATCTCGGCGAGTGCGGGCACCTGGGCGTCTTCGCCGACGTCGTACTTCTTTTCGACCTCAACTTCCTGGGAAGCCATGACCAGCCGTCCTTCCACGTTGATGGGCGCCGCATCTTCCCTGCTCAGGCCGGAGCCGAACAAAGTGTGCTGGCCCGAGTCTATGCCCGCCACATTAACAGCCGAGAGGTTGACCACAGAACCCTAGACATCAAACGTCTAACGTCTAACGTTAAGAGATGACTGTTTCCCCCTCCGCTGCCCCCGCGTTGTCCGACGCACCGCCCAGGCCGCGCACCGCCGTCGTATTCGGGGTCATTGCGCTGGTGCTGATCGGGCTGAACCTGCGGGCCGGGATCGCCGGCGCGTCCGCCCTCCTCCACGACCTTCAGCAGGTCCTGGGCTACGGACCCCTGGTGGCCGCGATCATCCCGTCCATCCCCACGCTTTGTTTTGCGGTGGCGGGGGCCGCGACGTCGTGGCTGACGGGGCGGCTGGGCGTGGAGAAGGCCATCCTGCTGGCCCTGGCATTCCTGGCCGGCGGGCTGCTGCTGCGCGGGATCCCGGCAACCGGCATGCTGGTGGGCGGCACCATCGTGGGAATGTCCGGCCTGGCGGTCTGCAACGTGGCCATGCCGTCGTTCATCCGTACGCATTTTGCCCACCGCACCTCGGTGATGACGGCGCTGTACACGGTGACCATGACCACCGGCGCCACGGTCACGGCGGTGGCCGTGGTCCCGCTGGCCATGGCGCTCGGCTCGCCTTCATCCGCGGTAGGCGCGATCGGATACCTGGCGGTGGCTGCGTTCGTGGGCTTCCTGCCCATCGTTCTGCACACGCACCGGAACAACGTCCGCAGTACCGCTGCCCACATCTCGCCGTGGCCCCTGCTGCGCACCAGGAAGGGCCAGCTGCTCACGGCCATCTTCGCCCTCCAGGCCCTGCTGGCGTATGCGCTCATCAGCTGGTTCCCGTCCATGCTGATCAGCATGGGCCTCAGTCCAGCGGACAGCGGCCTGATGTACGGGCTGATGCAGCTGGTTTCCGTGCCGGCCGGCATGGTGATCATCGCCATCGGCTCGCGGCCGCGGATGCTCCGGCCGGCGCTGTATCTGGTCAGCGTCACCATGGTGGCGGGCCTGGCGTCACTGTTGTTCCTGCCGGTGGGCCTGGCGGTTATTCCGTCCGTCCTGCTCGGGTTCGGCTTGGGCATTTTCCCGCTGGTGATGGTGATGATCAGCCGGAGCGGGACCAGCACGGCCGAGACCACCGCCCTGTCCACCCTGGCGCAGTCCACGGGCTACCTCCTGGCGACTGCCGGCCCCTTCGGCGCCGGCCTGCTGTTCAGCGCTACTGGAGGCTGGACCCTTCCCCTCGCACTGCTGCTGGGCCTCGCCGTGGTCCAAGTGGTGGTGGCGCACCTGATCTCGCGCGGCCCCCTGACCGGCCTGAAGAAGTAGGACGCCATGACCCTGAGCACCTCACAGCGCCAGCCCCTCGCCGACGAGGTCACGGCCAAACTGCGGCAGATGATCCAGTCCGGCGAGTGGCCCCTGAACCTGCGCATCCCCTCCGAATCCGAACTGATGCAGCGCCTGGGAGTCTCGCGCGGCACTCTCCGCGAGGCCATCAAGGCCCTGGCCCACAGCGGGATGCTGGAGGTCCGCCGCGGCGACGGCACGTACGTGCGCGCCACCAGCGAGATGTCCGGCGCCGCCCGGCGAATGTACCAGGACCATACGGATGAACACATCCTCGAGGTCAGGCTGGGCCTGGATACGCAGGCGGCGCGCCTTGCCGCCCGGAATGCAACGGCCGACGACGTCGCCTCCCTGCGTGCCGTGCTGGCCACCCGCGAGGTCGCCTGGAACGCGGCGGACTACGAGGGCTGGGCCCGGGCGGACTGGGAATTCCACGCGCGCGTTGCCCAGGCCTCAGGCAATCCGCTGTTGCACGAGCTCTACGTCAGCTTCGGAGACGTGTTCCATCAGGACCTGGTGAAACAGCAGCGCCGGGGCCGGCTTGACGGCCTCACGTCCGAGGGCCATGACGCCGTGGTGGACGCGATCGAGGCGCACGACCCCGCCGCCGCCGTGGCCAGCGTCAACCAGAACCTGAACTCCTGCGCGGAGTGGCTGCGGGCGTAGTCCCGGCCGCTGGAGTTTTTGTCCACTTATTGCGCCTTTGCCCGGCTCTTTGGCCGATTATCTGGACAAAAACTCAGGGGGGAACGCCCACCGGCGGTCCGGCACCTGGGTGCCGGACCGCCGTCGGGCGGTAATGCGGTTTGCCGCTGCCCCTGAATTGTCCCCGCTAAGGGCGGAGGCCTTGGAACACGTTCTTGGGCCGCTGCATCTCGCCGTGCTTGGCGCCGAGGATGATGACCGCCGCCGCGAAGGCCGGGATGGCCCACTGCAGCAATTTGAGCTGCTGCTGCGCCGACTTCAGCTCCTCCGACGCACCGGGTTTTGGCTCCGTGGCGCCCCGCCCGCCCTGGTCCGCAAGCGTCTCCACCTTCTTGCCCAGGATGCCTGCGTAAAGCGTCACGCCCGCCCCGGCAACGGTAACTGCCGTCTTGATTGCGGTGTCGCGGGCCACGCCGTCCTGCTTCGCGATGCGTCCCTTGTTCTCCCAGGCGATGGCGAGATCAGCCGCCAGGTGCGAGACGAAAGCCGCAGTCTGGACCGGAGCCCACCTCATCCAGCCTGCGCTGGAAAGCCGGGTGCGCTCGGCCGGATCCTTAGCCTGGGCGGTCGCTCCGTTCAGCCCGATGGCCCCCATCAGCGAGCCGCCGAACCATGCCGCGGCGCTCAGGTCGTGCACGGACCGGGCAACAAGATTTCCTGCCATGATGTGTTTTCCTATCGTCGAACTGGTTCCGAAATGCCGCCGCTGCGGCCTTCGCTGGTCGTGTCCCATTACCGTCAGGGTCATCCAATCGTAAGCACACTTAGCAATATTGCGAAAGCCCGACGTTGGGCATCGTTGCGCGTAATATCGTCGCCATGGAAACCACAGGAACACTGTTCGGCTGGGCCTTCGGCGATACCGCCCGCGAAGGCGACAAAGCGTATGTCGACGGGCTCCGTCGCGAGGCCCTGGGCAACGCCCGGCGGACGGCTGAGGCTAAAGGTGTTGCCGTGGAGGCAGGCTCGGAAGTGTTCACGGTCCTGAACGGGGACGAGACACTGGTGGAGCTGGACACCGCCCTGGGCCGGCTGGTGGTCCGCTGCACCGTCCACGTGACCGGACCCGGCGCGGACAGACTGCATGCCGAAGGACCCATGAACGGCTAGCGCATGGAATCCACCCTCAGCGAGGCGGCAGACGTCGGCGGGACGGGACTTAACCCGAGCGCTTTAAAACAACGCGGGGTCACTTCGCGCCCATAAAACCTGAGTTAATGGGCGCGAAGTGACCCCGCCTTGCCTGTTTGTACAGAAACTACACGTTCGCTGCTACGCCGTCGCGGGAGATGGCAACCATGTCCTCGCGCGGCACCACCTTGATGCGCTCACGCTTGACCTCAACGCCGTGGGATCCACCGGCCTCTGTGGCGGCCACGCCCTGCGCGAGTTCGTGGGCGTCCAGCGCCAGCCAGCCTTCCCAGCTGGTGAACTTCACGCCGCGGGCGTCGAGGAGTTCGACGACGGCGTCCGCCTCGGGAACGGCGGCAACCGGAAGGTTCTCGCGGTCTTCCAGCAGGTACGTCACGGTCTCCAGCGCGTCGCCCTTGGTGTGGCCGATCAGGCCCACGGGGCCGCGCTTGATCCAGCCCGTGGCGTAGATGCCCGGCACGTGGGTGCCGGCGGCATCCACGACGCGGCCGCCGTCGTTCGGTACCACGCCCTTCTTGTGGTCGAATTCAATCTCCGGCAGCGCCGAACCGAAGTAGCCGATGGCGCGGTACACGGCCTGGACGGGGTAGTCCACGAACTCGCCGGCGCCGCGGGCATTGCCCGTGCCGTCCAGCTCGGTGCGCTCGAACTTCATGCCGGCAACGCGGCCGGGGTTAGCGGCGTCGTCGTAAATTTCCACCGGGCTGTGCAGGAAGTGCAGGTGCAGGCGGCGGGAGGCGGTGAGCTCGGAGAGGTCCTCGGGCTGCTCGGCGATCCAGTTGGTGAGCGTGCCCACCATGGTTTTGGTCTGGTTGTTGCTCTGGATCTGGCGGTCCGATTCCTCGTCGAACTCGAAGTCCTCGGCGTAGAGGATGATGTCCACGTCCTTGGAGTGGGACAGCTCGCGGAGCTCCAGCGGGGTGAATTTCACCTGGGCCGGGCCGCGGCGGCCGAAGACGTGCACGTCCGTGACGGGTGAGTTCTTCAGGCCGGCGTAGACGTTGTCCGGGATTTCGGAGACGAGCAGGTTGTCGGCGTGCTTGGACAGGACACGGGCCACGTCCAGGGCCACGTTGCCGTTGCCGATCACGGCGATTTCCTTGGCGTCCAGCGGCCATTCGCGGGACACATCCGGGTGTCCGTCGTACCAGGAGACGAAGTCCGCGCCGCCGTAGGAGCCGTCCAGCTCGATGCCCGGGATGTTCAGGTCCGCGTCCTTGATGGCGCCGGTGGCGAAAATGACGGCGTCGTAATGCGTGCGGAGGTCCTCGATGGAGAGGTCCGTGCCGTACTCCACATTGCCGAAGAAGCGGATGTCGCCGCGGTCCAGGACCTTATGGAGGGCGTTGACGATGCCCTTGATGCGGGGATGGTCCGGGGCAACGCCGTAGCGGATCAGGCCGTAGGGTGCCGGGTAGCGGTCAAAGAGGTCGATGCTCACGGTCAGCTCGCCGCTCTTGACGGGTTCGCTCTTGGTGAGGATGTCCGCGGCGTAGACGCCGGCCGGGCCGGAGCCCACGACGGCAACGCGCAGCGGACGCTCGGCAGATCCTACGGAGGTGCTTGATGACACGGCTGTGTTCCTTTATCTTCTGCATCGATTGCTCCGTAGGTGCCCTTTTGAGCCTTCATAAGGGCAGTTGCGGAGCAATCGATGGGTTTCAGGGGGTTAGAACGTGGGTGGGGCTAGGTGGTGAGGGCTCTTGCGGTGGTGCGGGGGCTGCGGGGCTTGTTCGGGGTGGTGGTGCTGTAGTCGGCGGTCTTGAAGTGCGACGGCGCGAACGGGCTGACGCGGACAACGTCGCCGATCACAATCACGGCAGGATTTGCGACGCCGGTGGCTTCCGCCTGGTCGGCGATGGAACCGAGCGTGCCGATAGTCACGCGCTGATTCGGCAGATAGCCATTCTCAACGATGCCAACTGGAGTGTCCTGAGGCAAACCGGCGGCGGCCAGGGCAGCGGCGGAATCCCGAAGAGCGGCCACACCCATCAGCAGGACGATGGTGTGGTCGGCCCGTGCGGGGACCTCGGACAGCTCCTCGTGGCCGGTGACAACACTGAAGCCCTTGGCCAGGCCGCGGTGCGTCACGGGGATGCCGGCGGCGGCCGGGACGGAGATCGCGGACGTCACGCCGGAGACCACTTCAACCCCGACGCCGTGCTGCCGGCAGAATTCGGCTTCCTCGCCGCCGCGTCCCAGGACGTACGGGTCGCCGCCCTTGAGCCGGACCACTCGGTGCCCGGCGAGGGCTTCTTCGACGAGGATGCGGTTGATCTCGGCCTGCGGCACGGGATGGTGGCCGGGGGTCTTGCCCACTTCGAGCACGCGGACGTCCGGGGCAAGTTCGTTGAGCAGTTCGCGGGGGCCGAGACGGTCTGCCACAACGACGTCGGCCTGGCCCAGGAGCCGGCGGCCACGGACAGTGATGAGGCCGGTGTCGCCCGGTCCGCCACCAACAAGGGCCACAGAGCCCCGGTGATTGAGCTTGTCGAAATCCTTGGGAACACGCCGGCGGCGCAGCGGGAGGTCGCCCGTTTCCAGTGCGGTTGCGACAGCGTCACGCAGGGCCATGGCGCGGCGCGGGTCTCCCCCGGCGTTCACGGCAATCTGCACGTCATCCACCACGGCGACGGCGGGCGTCCACGCAGCTGAGGCTTCATGATCGGAGGCGTTGACGCACCAGATGCGCTGCGCCTCGGCGTCGGCCGATACCTGGGTGTCCACGGCGGGATCGCCGGTGGCCGTCTGGACGAACCAGACGCCGTCGACGTCGGACGGACGGTAAGTGCGCGGCTCCCAGGTGAGGAGGCCGGCGTCGGCCAGTTCGCGGAGCGCGGCGGAGGCAACCGGAGCCACGACGGTGACCCGCGCACCGGCGTCGAGCAGACCCTTGGCGCGGCGGGCTGCCACGGGGCCGCCGCCCACCACCAGCACGGGGCGGCCGAGCAGCCGCAGCGCTGTGGGGTAAATATCCTGAATTGCCATGAATCAACGGTAGGGCCGCGCAGTTTCACCAACAACGGCAGGGGAAACACCAGTTCACGTAAGGTAACTCTGCGTCACAAAGGGTCAGTCACGCACCGGGCGGCGGACCTTGCTGTAATGCCTGCTGGAGGAGGGCACTGGCCGTCCATCGCTGGGAAGCAACAGCCTCTTCGCGGCTCAGGCCGGCGATGTCCGTCAGCCAGACCAGCGATTCAATGCCGGTGGCACTGCGGATGGCCAGGACCAGTCGATGAATGCCCGTCTCCGTCATCTTCCCCTGGAGCGGGGAGAGCGCCTCGGCAATCCACATGATCGCCCTGCCTTGGCGCAGCGGCAGGCTTCGGCGCTCCTCGACGGTCTGCTCCAGCGAAAGCCGCAACATGGTCCGCTGCTGCGCTTCGGTCTCGAGAATCATCCTGGTGAACTGGGTAACCACTGCGTCCAGCCGCTCCGCGACGTCGGCCGGCGGGTTTTCGGGCAGCAACGACGTGGCGCCGGTTTCCGGGTGGGCGGCGGCCAGCAGTTCACGCTGCCTAGGGAAGTACCGGTACGCGGTGCTGCGGGCGACCCCGGCGACCAGTGCGGCATCGTCCACCGAAGGCGTGGCGCCATTCGCGACAAGTTGGCGCGCCGCAGCAACCAGGGCATCAAGGGTGCGGCGCTTCTGGCCGGTGCGTCCGACGTCGGCATAAGGTCTTGACATACATTTCATGGTACATCAGTCTTGTTATGGGACATCAATCCCATAAGTCTTCCGACCAGCATCGAGGCAACCACCATGAAGACGAAGAACTCAGCATCTGCAATTGTCCGGCAACCCGGCGAAGGGGCCAGGCGCTGGTTCTTCGGCGGCGGCGTGCAGACCTGGAAGGCCACGGAGGAAGACACTGCGGGGGCATTCCTGCTTTTCGAAGATGAGATGGCCCTCAACAAGGTCACTCCCCTGCACACGCACCCGGATTCCGACGAGACGATGTACATCCTGGCCGGCGAGATCCTGATGCACATGGACGGCACCGAGCACCGGGTTGCCGCGGGCGGTGTGGTCATTGCGCCGAGGGGTGTCCCGCACGCGTTCAAAGTCCTAAGGGAGGGGACCCGCGTGCTGTGCCTGCACACCCCCGGCGGCGCCCAGGCCTTCTACTTCGGCGCCAGCGAACCGCTCATTGACGGCGGCACCGGTGTGGTGGACTTTGACCGCATCCGCGAATCAGGGCAGCTGAACGGCGGTATCGAGATCCTGGGGCCGCCGCCATTCCCTGAGGCCTAATCCTCAAGGCTGACCACGAACCGGAACACAGCAGAGCCCGACGGCGGGACTCGCCATCGGGCTCTGCTGTGCCGTTTCTGCCGGGTTGGATACTGCCGGGTTAGCGCGTGCTGCCGGCGAGCAGGCCGCGACTGCGGAGGAGGCGCTTCTCGATCGGGGCGAACACCAGGAGCTCGATGAGAATGCCGACGGCGAGTATCAGCAGGATCGCGGCCATCACAATGGTCATATCCGACAGGTCCCGGCCCTGGTTCAGCATGGAGCCGAGGCCGAAGCCGATGGTGCCGCCAACTGCGATGATTTCAGCGGCCATGAGCGATCGCCAGGAGAAGGCCCAGCCCTGCTTGAGGCCGCTCAGGTAGCCCGGAAGTGCCGCTGGAAGGACTATCTGGAGAGCCATTTGAAGCCGGTTCGCGCCCAGGACCGTGCCCACCCGGCGGTACTGCGGCGGGATCTGGTCCACACCGGAGATCAGCCCGTTGATAATCGACGGGATGGCGCCCATAAACACCACGAAGTAAACCGTGGCATCTGTAAGGCCGAACCAGATGATGGCAGCGGGAACCCAGGCCACGGACGGGAGCACCTGAAGGCCGGAAATCAGCGGTCCGAAGGCACGGCGCAGCGGCGCAACCTGGGCCAGCAGCAGCCCCACAGGGGTGGCGATGGCAACGCTGATCAGGAACCCCACCAGCCCGCGCTGCAGCGATGTCCACACCGCTTCCTGCAGTTTCCCCTCGCCCCAAAGGACACCGATCTGGCCCAGCACGTCGAGCGGGCCGGGAACGAGGTCGCGGCGTTTGAGGCCCAGGGTTACGTAGAACTGCCAGATCAGGACCAGGATCACCAGGGCGGCGACGGGCAGGAGCACACGGCTCCAGTCGATCCGGTGCTTGCGTGCGGCGTCGGACTGGAGCGAATCGAGCCCGGCCTCGAGCTCGCGCAGGTCCTCGTTGCCTGTGGAGGTCCGGGTCAGCGCGGCGTGGACTTTGCGGGACTCCGGCCCGGTCTCGCTCCCCACCCGCTCCCTAACCTCGCTAGCTCGGCCAGGGAACCCGGCGGGCGTGGCCCCAGGCTCGACCACCGGCTGCTGTTCGACCAGCGGGTTGCTCTCGGCGAGGGGCGTGGGGTTATTTGGCATGGCGGCGAATCTCCTCCCGCAGCCGGGCGGTGATGACCCCGGTCAGCTGTCCGGCCAGGCCGGCGTCGGTTCGGTGTTCCTCGGTGACGGCCCATTCCTGGACCACGCGGCCCGGGCGGGACGACAGCAGCAGCACCCGCTGGCCCAGCCGCACGGCCTCGCGGACGTTGTGCGTGACAAAAACGATGGTGCGCCCGGTTTCCTTCCAGATGCGTTCCAGCTCGTCGTGGAGAAGGTCGCGGGTGATGGCGTCCAGCGCGGCGAACGGCTCGTCCATGAGCAGTAACTGCCGGTCCTGGGCCAGCGACCGGGCCAGCGCCACNNGCTGGCGCATGCCGCCGGAGAGCTCATGCGGACGCTTGTCCCCCGCCTCACCGAGGTGCACCAGGTCCAGCAGCTCGTTGGCCTTGATCCGGCGTTCGGCTTTCCCCACACCGCGCAGCTGCAGGGCCAGCTCGATGTTCTCCCGCGCCGTAAGCCACGGGAACAGGGCGGCGTCCTGGAACATAAACGCCGCGCCGTCGCTGGGGACTTCCAGGGCGCCCGACGTCGGGAGCTCCAGTCCCGCCATGATGTTCAGCAGGGTGGATTTGCCGCAGCCGGAGGCACCGAGGAGGGCGACGAACTCGCCCGACGCGATGGTGGCGTTGACGTCGTCCAGCACCGGGGCGCCGTCGCCGAAGCGCTTGCCCAGGTTTTCCAGTACGACTGGCATGGTCCCGTCCTTAAGTTAGTGGTGCGGTGTGTGGTGGTGCGGCGTGTGGAAATCAGTCCTGGCCGAGGCCGGCGGCGGAGATGGATTTTCCGGTGACTTCGTTCAGGGCACGGAGGTCGAACAAACCGGTGATGTCGGCCTGCTTGGTGGTGCCGGCCTCCACCCCGTCCTTGAGCAGCTTGGGGTAAGTTCCAGCGAGCGGATCCACGGTGAAGACAACGTTTTTCAGGGACCGTTCCAGGACATCAGCGGGAAGGGCCGCACCCGCCGCGTCCTGCAGGGCGGCGTTGATGACGCTGGCCTTCTCGCCGGCAGCCGCGGTGTTCAGCCAGTCAACGGACTCAACGTGACCGCGCAGCAGCGCCTTCACGGTGTCCGGGTGCGCGGCGGCGAACTTCTTGTTCACGATCAGGACGGTGGTGGGAAACTCGCCGTCGTTGCCGGAGAGCGAACCGTCCCACAGGTCCTTTTCGTCCACCAGGACCTTGGCTCCGGCCTGGAGCACCAGGCGGGAGGCCCACGGCTCAGGCAACCACGCGCCGTCGAGCTTTCCATCCTGGAAGAGCTTCAGCGTCTGTGCGTTCTCGGTGGGGTTGATCGCGACATCGCCGCTGCCGTCCACGTTGGTCTTGTAGCCCTGCGATGACAGCCAGGCGCGGAGCGCCACGTCCTGCGTGCCGCCCAGCTGCGGCGAAGCCAGAGTCTTGCCCTTCAGATCCGCCGCTGACGTGATCCCGGGGCGCACCACCAGCTGCGCGCCACCCGCGGCGGCGCCCGCAATGATGCTGATCGATTCGCCCTTGCTCTTGACAAAGGAGTTAATCGCCGGGTTCGGGCCGACATACGCGGCGTCGATGGCGCCGGCGTTCAGGGCCTCGATCGCGGCGGGCCCGGCGTTGAAAGTTTCGGTGCTGAGCTTTGTCCTGCCCAGGTTCCGGGCCAGGATCCCCTGTTTCACGCCCGCCAATGCGGGGGCATGGGTCAGGTTTCCGAAGTAGCCCAGCTTCAGTTCTGCGGCGGGAGTGGACGATGGGATGGCTGCCTCTGCCGCGGTGTTACGGGAAATGGTGGACGCCACCACGGCACCGGCAGCGATCAGGAAGACCAGCCCGATGGCCAGGGCCGCCTCGATGGCGCGCTTGCGCCGAGGTACTGCGCTTTCGCCTGCCACGATTCGGGTCATCCCCGGCTTGGAACTAGTCATTGTTTCACCATAGGGAGTGACATAAACCCATTCAATGAAGCAGAAACGGGGGGTCACGCGGGTTCATGCAACGTCACATTCCGGGCCGGCGGGACGCAGTTCGCCGAGCTCGCCGGAACGGTGCCCGCACGCCGTTCCGTACCATGCGAGCCGGCAGCGTTCCGGCGAACTGGCCGACTCAGTCCCCCTTGACGTTAATCAGCTGCCGGAGCTTGTGCCGCACCCTGACGAGGTCCGCGGCGTCGCGCATTACCTGGTCGATGGGCTTGTACGCCGCCGGAATCTCGTCGATGAATGCCTCGGTGGCGCGGAACTCGATGCCCAGCATGGCCGTCTTCAGCTCGGTCAGCGAGAAGGTCTTGCGGGCAGCCGTCCGGGAGTACTCGCGGCCGGCTCCGTGCGGGGAGGAGTTCAGGGAGACGGGGTTGCCGAGCCCCTCCACCACGTACGACGCCGTCCCCATGGACCCGGGAATAAGTCCCGGATCGCCGGGCTCGGCTCTGATGGCCCCCTTACGAGACACCCACACGGACTTGCCGTAATGGGTTTCCTGCTGCGTGAAGTTGTGGTGGCAGTTGATCCGCTCGCGCTCCCTGACATGGCCGCCCACCCAGTGGCCGAACTGCGTGATGACGCGGTCCATCATTTCCTCGCGGTTCAGGAGGGCGAAGTGTTGCGCCCAGCGGAGTTCCTTGATGTACCGGGTGAACTCGCTGGTGCCCTCTTCAAGGTAGGCAAGGTCCGGATCGGGCAGCCTGGTTCCGCGTTTCCGCGTCACCTGCTGGGCGACGCCGATGTGGTGCTGCGCGATCTTGTTGCCGATGCCCCGCGAGCCGGAGTGCAGGAATAGCCAGACGGCGTCGGTCTCGTCGGCGGAGACCTCGATGAAGTGGTTGCCCGATCCCAGCGAGCCCAGCTGAAGCTCCCACTTGGCCAGATACTGGGCAGGGTTGAAGCCGGCCTGGGCAGCCAGCTTCCGGAGCTCGGCGAGGCGCGGTTCGGCAGTGGCAACGATCCGCCTGTTGTTGTGGCCTGCGGAGAGCGGAATGGCCCGTTCAATGTCCTCGCGCAGCCGTTTGCGGTCCCGGGGCAGGTCTTTGACCGAGTATTGGGTCCGCACGGCGATCATGCCGCAGCCGATGTCGACGCCGACGGCGGCCGGGATGATCGCGTGCAGGGTGGGAATCACCGAGCCCACGGTGGCGCCCTTGCCCAGATGCGCGTCCGGCATCAGGGCAAGGTGCGGGTAGATGAAAGGCAGCGTGGACGTCGCCAGCGCCTGCTCGCGGGTCTTGGCGTCCAGGATCGAGGCCCAGCTGATGAGCTTGCTGTTGATGGTTTCCATGCCGCGGCCTCCCACTCACGATCATGGTCTGGCGCATACCGGCCCGCAAGGACCAGGAACGACGAAGGCCAGGGACGGCTCTGCCCCGCATAACCGGTGTCGGGCAACACCGGTCATGCGGGGCAGGGCAGTTCGAACGGAAGCTCAGATCGAGTAGCGCTCGTCCTCGTGGTCGCCCGGGTGGTCCTTGACCAAGCCCGCGGCCAGCGTGTTGCCGTCCAGCGGGTCGATCACCAGGAACGCGCCGGTGCGGCGGTGGTGCAGGTAGTTCTCCAGCGGGAGGGGCGCGGCGAGCCGGAGCTGCGCGTGGCCGATGTCGTTCAGCTCAAGGCTGGACGCGCCTTCGAGCTTGAACGTGGCCAGGTCCAGCTTGCCGCTGACGCTGCGGACCAGCGCCTGGACGGTGCGGGTGCCGTGCTTGACCAGCACCTTGGCACCTTCCCGCAGCGGCTTGGGCGACAGCCAGCACAGTGCGGCGTACAAGTCAGCGGATGATTCGCGGAAGGTTCCTGCCGCCGCGATGGTGTCCCCGCGGGCAACGTCGAATTCCTCGGCCAGGCGGATCGCCACGGACTGCGGGGCGAACGCTTCCTGCAGGGACTCACCGGCGAAGTCAATGCCGGTCACCGTGGTGGTCCGGGGCGCCTGGCCGGGCGTGAGCACTGACACGGAATCCCCCACCTTCACGGAACCCTCGGTGATCTGGCCGGCGTACGCACGGTAGTCGCGGAAGGCTTCAACGTCCAGGCCACCGGCAACGGCGTCCGGGGCAAGCGCACCCTGCGGACGGATGACCAGCTGCACCGGGAAGCGGAAGCTCTCCAGCTGCGTGTCTATCTCGTCCGCGGCCGGCAGGGTCTCGAGGACCTCCAGGAGAGCCGGTCCGTCGTACCAAGGGGTGCGCTCGGAACGGTCCACCACGTTGTCGCCGTCGAGGGCGGACACCGGGATCACCAGCAGGTCATCGATGTGGTCAGCCGTGCCCAGCTCAGCGGAACCGATACCCAATTCACGGGCAACCTTCTGCACGTCGGCCTGGATTTCACGGAACACGGACTCGCTGAAGTCCACCAGGTCGATCTTGTTCACGGCCACAATCACATGCGCCACCCGCAGTAGCTGCAGCACTGACAGGTGCCGGCGGGTCTGCTCCAGGACACCCTTGCGGGCGTCAATGAGTACGACGACGGCGTCCGCCGTGGACGCGCCGGTCACCGTGTTTTTGGTGTACTGAACGTGCCCGGGGCAGTCGGCCAGGATGAAGCTGCGCTGGTCCGTGGCGAAGTAGCGGTAGGCCACGTCGATGGTGATGCCCTGCTCGCGCTCGGCCCGCAGGCCGTCGGTCAGGAGTGCCAGGTCGATCGCCTGGGTGCCGGTAGCACCCGCGCCGCCGAAGCCACGGTCCGCGGAGGTGCGGGCAACGGCGTCGAGCGTGTCAGCAAGAATCGCCTTGGAGTCGTGCAGGAGGCGGCCCACCAAAGTGGACTTCCCGTCGTCGACCGATCCGGCGGTGGCGAACCGGAAAAGGGTGGTGGGCAGGGCTG
>DIZT01000320.1:18990-19899 GCA_002427975.1 Micrococcaceae bacterium UBA6021
CGGTCTTCCATGGCGGCCTCGGAGATGCGGTCATCTGCACGGGTGGCGCCACGTTCGGTGATGGTGGAGGCGGCAACTTCGATCACAACGTCGCTCACGGTGGCTGCGTCCGACTCAACGGCACCGGTGCAGGACATGTCGCCCACGGTGCGGTAGCGGACGGTCTTGACGATGACTTCCTCGTGCGGCAGCGGCTGGGAAACGTCGCCCACCGCACGCCACATGCCGTCACGGGCAAACACTTCGCGGTCATGGGCGTAGTACAGGCCCGGCAGCTCAATGTTCTCGCGCTCGATGTAGCGCCAGATGTCCAGCTCGGTCCAGTTGCTGATGGGGAACGCGCGGACGTGCTGGCCCACGGTGTGGCGGCCGTTGTAGAGGTTCCACAACTCGGGGCGCTGGTTGCGCGGATCCCACTGGCCGAACTCGTCGCGGAGGCTCAGGATGCGCTCCTTGGCGCGGGCCTTGTCCTCGTCGCGGCGGCCGCCGCCGAACACGGCGTCGAACTTGTTCTGCTGGATAGCGTCCAGCAGCGGCACGGTCTGCAGCGGGTTCCGGGTGCCGTCGGCACGCTCGGCCAGCTCACCGCTGTCAATAAAGTCCTGGACGGAGCCGACGACGAGCTTAAGTCCCAGCCGCTCCACCGTCCGGTCGCGGAAGGCGATGACCTCGGGGAAGTTGTGGCCGGTGTCCACGTGCAGCACGGGGAACGGTACCTTGCCCGGCCAGAACGCCTTGGTGGCCAGGTGCAGCATCACCACGGAATCCTTGCCGCCGGAAAACAGCAGCGCAGGCTTCTCGAACTCGGCCACGACTTCACGGATGATGTGGATCGCTTCGGACTCAAGGGCGTCCAGGCTGGAAAGGCGCGTGTGGATCTCGACAGGCTCGATCACCGGCTCGGTGGTT
>DIZT01000320.1:19954-22034 GCA_002427975.1 Micrococcaceae bacterium UBA6021
TGTCGAAACCGAGCTTGTCGAAACCAAAGTGTCATTAAGAGCGCTCATACGTGTAGTCCGCATTCTGTCTTGTCGGTGCCTGCCCAGCGTCCGGCGCGGGGGTCATCGCCGGGTGCCACCTTGCGGGTGCAGGGCTGGCAGCCAATGGAGGGGTAACCCTGGGAAAGCAGCGGGTTGACGGGCAGGAGGTTGTCATCGGAGTACTGGACCAGCTGGTCGAACGTCCACGCGGCCACCGGGTTGACCTTGACCAGGCCGTTGGTCTCGTCCCAGGTGATTAGCGGGGTGTTGGTCCGGGTGGGGGCCTCGTCACGGCGGACGCCCGTGAACCAGAGTTCGTAGCCGGCCAGGGTGCGGCGCAGCGGGGCCACCTTGCGGAGGGCGCAGCACTGGGCGGCGTCGCGGGCAAAGAGGTCCTTGCCCAGGAGCCGGTCCTGCTGCTCCACCGTGTTCTCGGGGAGGACATCCACCACGTTGACGCGGAGGTTCGCGGCCACCTCGTCACGTGTGGCGTAGGTTTCCGGGAAGTGGTAGCCGGTCTCGAGGAACAGGACGTCGACGCCGGGCATCTGGTCCGCGACCAGCGCCGGCAGGACGGCGTCGGCCATGGAGCACGCGACGGCCACGGCGGAGAGGTCGAAGTTACGCTCCACCCAGGCGATGACGTCGCGGGCCGGGGCGTCCCAGCCGAGCTCGGCGGCGCCGGATTCGGCCAGGGCCTTCAGTTCGTCGTGCGTGCGGAGGCTGGCAGGGGTTTCGCTCCCCAGCCGCTCCCTAACCTCGCTAGCTCGGCCAGGGAACCCTGCGGCCGTGGGCCCAGGCTCAACCACCGGGGTCACTGGAGGGCCTCCTCGTCTGCTGCGTGGGCCCACTCGGCGAAGGTCTGGCCTTCGGCGCGCTGGGCAACAAACGTGCGGACCACTCGTTCCACGTAGTCCGGCAGGTCGTGGACGTACACCTTCAGGCCGCGGACGGTGCGTCCCAGGCCGGCCTCTTCGCGGGTGCTGGAAGCCAGCCCCCCGCCCAGGTGGACCTGGAAACCCGGGGAGGGGTCGCCGTCGGGCGTTGGGAGCATCATGCCCTTGAGGCCGATGTCCGCTGTCTGGATGCGGGCGCAGGAGTTGGGGCAGCCGTTGATGTGGAGGGACAGTGCGTGCGGCAGCTGGCCGGACTCCGCGAGGTCCGCCAGGCGGCGCTCCAGGTCGGCGACGGCGGTGGCGGCCGTGACCTTTGTTTCCACGATGGCCAGCTTGCAGTATTCGATGCCGGTGCAGGCGATGGTGCCGCGGCGGAACACGGACGGGCGGGCTGAGAGGCCCAGGGCGTCCAGCTCGGCGACCAGCGGCTCCACGTTGTCCTTGGGCACGTCCAGGACCACGAGTTTCTGGTGCGGGGTGGTGCGCAGGCGGTACGAGCCGCGGGCTTCCAGGGTGTCCGCGAGCTTGACCAGTTGGGCGCCGGAGAGTCGGCCGGCCAGCGGGGTGGCGCCGATGAAGAACTTGCCGTCCTTCTGCTCGTGCACGCCGATGTGGTCGCCGGGAGTGGTGGGCTTGGGCGCGGCGGGACCGTCGGCCAGCTTGTAGCCGAGGTATTCGTCCTCAAGGATCTGGCGGAACTTTTCCGGACCCCAGTCCGCCATGAGGAACTTCAGGCGGGCCTTGGTGCGCATGCGGCGGTAGCCGTAGTCGCGGAAGATGCTGGTGACGCCGAGCCACACGTCGGCAGCTTCCTCGGGCTTCACAAACGCGCCCAGGCGCTTGGCCAGCATGGGGTTGGTGGACAGCGCGCCGCCCACCCACAGGTCGTAGCCGGCGCCGAACTCGGGGTGGACCATGCCCACCAGGCCGAAGTCGTTGATCTCGTGGACCACGTCCTGGCTGGGGTGGCCGGTGATGGCGGTCTTGTACTTGCGCGGCAGGTTGGACAGCAGCGGGTTGCCGATGAACCGCTCCCCCAGCTCGGCAATAAGCGGCGTGGGGTCGATGATCTCGTCCTTGGCGATGCCGGCCACCGGGGAGCCCAGGATGACGCGGGGCACGTCGCCGCAGGCCTCAGTGGTGGACAGGCCAACACCTTCCAG
>DIZT01000320.1:22196-25177 GCA_002427975.1 Micrococcaceae bacterium UBA6021
TGGTGAGCGCGCCGCCGTCGATCCTGACCCGGAGCATGAAGTACTTGTCTTCCAGCTCGTGCGGCTCGAGCGTTGCGGTCTTGCCGCCGTCGATCCCGGGCTTGCGCTGGGTGTACAGACCCCACCAGCGGAAGCGGCCGTGGAGGTCCTGGCTGGGGATGGCGTCGAAGCCGTCCTTGGAGTAAATGGTCTCGATACGCTCGCGCACGTTGAGGCCGTCGTCTTCCTGTTTCCAGGTTTCGTTGGCGTTCAGCGGGGTTTTGCCGTCCACTTTCCACTGTCCGTGCGGCTTTGCAGCGGGGCGGGGGGCACGCGCGGGGCGCTTGGCGGCGGCGGAGTCCACGGACGCTCCGGCTAGAGCTGTATCAGTCATGCATCGACTGTAGGTGCCTGCCGAAGCGCGTCACAAAGGTCTGGAAACGCTAGGTCACCTAGGGAAACAATTCGTCACGAACCGCCGTCGGCCCTTGAAGAAGGCTGCCCGCTGTGCTTGGTTGTGGCTCCCGTGCGGGCGGTTATTGACCGCGTGCGACGGCGGCGTCGAACCGTTCCAGCGCGATCTCGGCGAGCACCGGGGACGGCAGCAGTGGTTCCGCCACGAGGTCGGCACCGGCTTTGGCCAGCTGGTCGTGGAAGAACCCCGGCGCGAGCAGGTAGGAGGCAATCACCACGCGTCCGCCGTCGTCCACGGCACCCGCGGACTCCCCCGCCCCGGCACCGCCTTCCAGCTCCAGCCTAAGCATGGCGACGGCGTCGGGCACCAACGGCTGGGCAGACGCGCCGTAGGCGGGCTGAATCCGGTTGCGGCGCAGCGCCCTGAGCTGGTCAGCGAGCTCTTCGACGCTGACGGCGGCGTTGGGATTGGAGGACCCGGCAGCGGCGAGGACGATCGCGTCGCGCTCCGTCACGCCGGCTTCGCGGAGGCGCTGGTCCAGCAGGGCCGCGAGCCGCGGGTCAGGGCCGAGCGGCGCGGCGGCCAGGCTCCCCGGCCGGCTCTTCACGGCCCGCGCGATGTCCACCTTGACGTGGTAGCCCACGCTCAGGAGCAAGGGCACGACGACGGCGGGCGCCCCCGCGGGCAGGCCCGCCACCACGTCCACAAGGTCCGGTTCCTGGACGTCCACGTAGGCTTCGCGAATGTCCAGTCCCGGGCGCAGTGCGGCGATGGCGGCGCGCAGGGCGTTGACCTCCGCGGCGCCCTGGGTGCTGGAGGTCCCGTGGGCACAGGCGATCATGATGGGGTTCATAGGGGCTAGCGTAACGTTGGAGCCGCCCTGTCCACCCACCTTGAAACCGCCGGGACGCCCATGACATTCGCCTTTGAGAACGCCCCCGTGTGGCTGGACCTGCTGGGCGTCTTTTTCTTTGCCGTATCCGGGTCCCTCCTGGCGGCCCGGAAGCAGATCGACATTGTGGGTTCACTGCTCCTGGCCTCCCTGGTGGGCCTGGGTGGCGGAGTGATCCGTGACCTCATCCTCAACACCGGTCCGCCCGCCGCCTTCGGCAACCCCGCCTACCTGTTCCCGCCGCTGCTGGCCACGGGCCTGGTCTATTTCCTGTTCCCCAGTGTCCAGCGGTACACCTCGCTGCTGGTCCTGTTCGACGCCGGCGGCCTGGCCCTGTTCTGCATGACCGGGACGCTCAAGGCGCTTGCTGCCGGCATGAATCCTTGGGCGGCGGTGATGTTGGGGGTGATGACAGCGGTGGGTGGCGGTCTGCTGCGGGACGTCACGGCAAATGAGGTGCCGGAGCTCTTCAACCCCAAAGACATCTACGCGTTGCCGGCATTTGCCGGGGCCGGGCTGACCGCGGTGCTGTGGGTTGCGGGCGTCTTTAATGTCCTGACGGCGGTGGGCGTTGCCGCGGTGGTGTTCACATTCCGGGTCCTGGCGTGGCGCCGCTCCTGGCAGGCGCCGCTGGCCGTGCACGGCTGGCACCGGCGCGGGGTTTTCGGGGCCACTGACGGCGGGTCCGGGGGCGGCCCTGACGGCGGCTTTGAGGGTCGCCGCGATTAGCTAGGATTGTGACCATGACTGACATGTTCCTCGAGAAGTTCCGCGCGCTTGTTCCGACGTATCTCGAGGACGAATGGCAGGAAGAGGATGGCCTGCCCGCGCACGAGCTGGACGCCGCCATCGCCGAACACCAGTTCCAGGTTCCCTTGGTCCTCCGCGAGTTCTACATGGCAGTCGGCGGCTGCGAGGACCTGATGGAGGCCTACCACTACTTCTGGGACCCTGAAGAGCTGGAAGTGGATGACGAAGGCTTCCTGATGTTCCTCGAGGACGAGGAAGAACAGTTCACCTGGGGTTTCCGCGTCGGCGACCTGGGCATCCCGGATCCCATCGTGTACCGCCGCAACAACGCCCGCGGCCAGTGGAAGAGCGAAGAAGGCACCTTCTCCGAGTTCGTCTTCGACATGTTCGAGTGGGCCTTCACCGACGAGGAAGACTAGAGTTTCCCTGGTCCCCTGGCCTGTCTGCTGCCGGAATTCCCCAGGTTTGGCCGGTCCGCCCGGCGAGTCTGCCCAATCCGCCGGAGTGTCGGCCCGGTCTCGAAACAAAGCCGGGGAATCTCAGCGGACCACCCGGCCACGCAGCACCTGCCACACCTCGTCCACGATCTTCTGCGGGTTGTAGACCACCTGCGCGTAGCCGTATCTGAGCACAGCGTAGCCATCCAGGGTGCTCGCATTGTTCCGTAGCCGGTCCTTCTTAACCTGCCTGGGCTGGAGATGGGTTTCGCCGTCGAGCTCCACAATGAGGAAGCCCTCCAGCAGGAAGTCCACGATTCCAATCCCGGGCAGGTCCACTTGGGTCTGGACAAAGATGCCCTCGCTTCGAAACAGAAGCCGGGCCACCACCTCGATGGGTGAACCGGCCGTGCCGTCCACAAGGTCAAGGACCCTGCGGGCGGCGCCGTTCCGGTTGCCTGGCAGGTGTCCGCGCAGATAGGCCAGCGTGGTCCTTCCTTGCAGCAGG
>DIZT01000262.1:0-3316 GCA_002427975.1 Micrococcaceae bacterium UBA6021
ATGGCCATCGGCGTCACGGAGCAGACGTCGTGGGAGCTGCTGCTGCCCACCGCGGCCGTGGGGATGGTGGGCTATCTGGTGCTGCTCGGTGCCGGAACCCTGGGCATCGGTGACCGGTTCTCCCCGGCGGTCGCCGCCGTCGTAATTGGGCTGCTGGCGAGGGTGGTGGCGCTGAAGATGGGTGCTCCCCAGCTGGTAGTGGCCGTCCCGGCGGCACTGATCCTGCTGCCCGGGCTGACCATCTTCCGCTCGATGTATGTGCTGACCATCGAGGAATCCGACATCCTCCTCGGTGCAGGGGGCATGCTCAATGCCGGCGCGATCGTCCTGGGCACGGCAGCCGGTATTGTGCTCGGCGACACCCTCGCGCGGCCACTGACTCGGAGCCTGGCCAGCAACGAGCGCCGCCGTGCCCGCCGCCGCTGACCGCCGCTAACGCTCAATCGCGAAGGCATCGGTGAAGGTGAACCCGGCGGCCGGCACAAAACGTGCGTCCAGGCGGGAGGCCGTCAACATCACGTCCAGGGTTCCCAGTGCGGGGTCGTGGTTGTTTCCTGACCAGACGGCAAACAGGCCGGCCTCAGGATCGTCCGCCTGGACGTCGTGATGCCCGACGCCGCCCACACCGATCGTGACAAAGACCGTTCCGTGTCCTTGAACCAGGCTGTTGTCGGCGTCGGCCACGCATTGCTCCCGGGCCTCTCCGGGGACCAGAACGGGGCAACTCGCGGTCAGGCCGAGTTGACGGGTCCGCTGATAGACATGTTCGTGGCCGGTGAGCACGAGGTCCACATCCTTGCCCACCAGCATGTTCGTCAGTTGCTCCCCGGCCTGGCAGCCGTAGTGTCCCATGCTGAAGCACGGGGTGTGCATGCCCACTACAGTCCATGGGATGTTGGCGGCACGGGCGCCGTCGATGGCGGATTCGGTCCAGCGCCAGCGGTCGCTGCCCGGTGAATAGTCCAGCGGCCCGCCGGGGAAATTAATGCCGGGAGAAATAAGGATGAACCTCACCAGCGGCCGGTCTTGGGGGACGTCGACGTACCACTGCGTACCGTAAGTGCCTTCCAGCCCGGGCAGCCTGTGATGCTGGCAGTGCCGTAGGTGGTCGCGGCCTGGGCAACTGTTGAGGTGACCACCGCGGTTCCCGCCACTGCGAGGCAGAAGGCAAAAACCTGGCTGAGGAATCTTTTGCTCGCTGATTCATGTCGGCTCTCCGGGACGCTCGAACGGTGTGAGCGGCAGCTGATCAGCGGCTGCCAGCGTGCTATTTAGGGTGAGCGTAGGCCTCTGCGCCGAGCCCGGCAAGGTTCCGGACCATCATTTAGGGGATGGCTTAGGGGTTAGGGGGTGCAGGGTAGGGTGCCAGCCTGGCCGGCCTGGTCAGATCTTCCCGACGGGGAGTTTCTTCTCGGCCTGGAAGTCGTCCTCCACCCGGCCCGTGGCCCAGTAGCCGGACAGTGAGACCTGGCTCCGTGCAAGGCCCCGCTGGACGAAAAACACGTCCCGCAGGCCCTTCATGTAGCCGCGCTCGCCGTGGGCAAAAACGTCAACCCGTCCGGCCGGCCACTCGGTGTCCGCCACCGCTGAGACGAGGAGGTCCCCGGAGCCGGCCGGGGCGCCGTTCCGGCGGAGCCACGTCACGTCCAGGCGGGACGGGGACGCGATCGGCTGGATATCGGCGTCGCTGTCCACCTCGATGAACGCCAGGCCGCGCGCCTGGACGGGCAACGATTCGATAGCGGCGGCGATGGCCGGCAGCGCGGCCTCGTCCCCGGCGAAGAGGTACCAGTCGGCGTCGGACGCCGGGATATAGGCACCGCCGGGGCCGGTGAAGGTGAAAGTGTCGCCGGGCTTCGCAGCAGCCGCCCACGGGCCTGCCAGTCCCTCGTCGCCGTGGATCACAAAGTCGATGGCGAGTTCCTGGGCCGCGGTGTCCACCCAGCGCACCGTGTACGTCCGGGTGAACGGCCACTGCTCCCGGGGCATGGTTTCGCGGATGGTCGACAGATCAAGGGGCTGCGCGTAGTCAACGCCGGTCTGGGGGAACACAATTTTGACGTAACGGTCCACGAAACTGTTGTTCACGTAGGCGGAAAAGCCCTCGCCGCCTGCCACGATCCTGACCATGGCCGGCGAGAGTTCCTCCCGCCGGATGACCGTGAGGTCGATCTGGGGACGCGTGTTTTTGGTGGCGCTGGTGGCGGCGGGAACTGTGCTCATAAGGCAACCCTAAGCTACGGGACCGGGGGGAGCTCCCAGGTTACGCCCGGACAGCCTTGGTCCCGCAGCAGCTGGTTGATGGTGCTGAAAGGCCGGGAGCCGAAGAACCCGCGCGACGCCGACAACGGGCTGGGGTGAGCGCTGGACACTACCGCCGCACCGGCCAGGAGCGGGCGGACGCCTTCTGCGTCCCGTCCCCACAGCACCGCAACCAGCGGCGCGCTGCCGCCGTCGGGAAGGCGCCGGTTGGCAACCGCGGTGACTGCCGCCGTCGTGATGGCCTCCCAGCCTTTGCCCCGGTGGGAGCCCGCAGCGCCGGCGCGGACGCTCATGACCCTGTTCAGCAGCAGGACGCCTTGGCTGGCCCAGGCGGACAGGTCGCCGTGGACGCGGGCGGGAATGCCGAGATCGGACTCCAGCTCGCGGTAAATATTGGCCAGGCTCCGCGGGATGGGACGCGTCCGCGCGTCGACGGCGAAGGACAGGCCCACGGCGTGGCCCGGCGTCGGATAGGGATCCTGGCCAACCACCAGCACCTTCACATCCGCCAGCGGCTGCCGGAAGGCGCGCAGAACGTTCGACGGCGACGGCAGCACCTGGTGCCCGGCGGCGACTTCCGCGGCGAGGAAGGTGAGGACGCCGCGGAGCTGACCGTCAACGGGGCGCAGTGCCTCCGCCCAGTCAGCGGCCATCAGCTCATTGAGGGGCAGCGTGGCCATCTCGGCGAAGCCGACGGCCTCCGCGGGGTCGGCCGCCAGCTCGAACAGCGCGTCAGAATCAAACACGCTCCCATTCTCGCAGGCATCTCCGCCGCCCCTCGGAGTTTTTGTCCAGATAACGGGCGTTTCGGGGCAGGCGTAAAACCCCGAATAAGTGGACAAAACTCCGAGGGGTGGAAATGACATCGGTGTTATTCACGCCGTAGCATGGGCAGGAGACTTTCTACCGAACCAGCGAAGGGGTGTGCCGTGGCGGAACCTGCTCGGGAACACTTGCCGGAACCTGACGAAGGCGGCTCGCTGCTGGCGGATTTCACGCTTCGCGACTCCCCGCTGAGCGAACGCGACCAGCAGATGCTGGCACTGGAACGGCA
>DIZT01000262.1:3397-6349 GCA_002427975.1 Micrococcaceae bacterium UBA6021
GCCAAGGAACAGGCCATCAGGGAGCTGTTTGACCTATCCGCCACACATTACTACCAGCTGCTTAATGCCCTTATCGATACCGAGGCTGCGTTGGCCCACGATCCCATGTTGGTCAAGAGATTGCGTAGACTACGTACGTCGCGTCACCGGGCACGCACTGCACGACGCCTGGGTTCCGACGCCTGACCAAGCTAGTGCTGAGCCATCAGCAGCAATCAACAAGGACGTCTTTGCACCATGACCAAATACGCTCGGGATGAATTCGACAAGGTTCCGGAGACCGCCTCGCGGCAGGGTGTCCACCGCGCGGGATCGGCGCCCGTCCGGCGCAAGCTGTGGCCCATCCTGGCGGTGGGGATTGCTGCGTTGGCCTTCGGTTTGGTCTCGTTCCTGATCCTGCCCAAACTCGGCTTCACCCAGGCCGGCAGCGGAGCCTCCACGAGCTTGGAATCGACCGCTGCACCGGAAGCAAGTGCGGCACCGTCGGCCACCACGGGATCTTCCCCGAGCGCGGAGCCGTCGGTGAGCCCGGACGCCAAGCACAGCGTTTCGCCTTCTGCCGTTCCGTCCGCTGCTGTGCTGGACAAGACCCAGGGCGTTGCCATCTACAACGCTGCCGGAATGGCCGGGCTCGCTGGCCGCGTCAGCTCGATGGTCCAGACAGGCGGCTGGACGCTGGGCCACGTCGGGAACTGGGGCGGCGCACCGCAGAAGACTTCAGTGATCTTCTATTCAGGCGCGGCGCAGAAAGCCAACGCCGACGCAGTGTCCGTGCTCCTGGGCATCCCCACGCTCGTCAACAGCCAGGAATTCCAGGTGCCGCTGGTTGTGGTCCTCGGGCCGGACTACCGCTGACATCTCCCGGTTACGCCTGAATAACTTTCGGGCACCTCAGCGGCCGTGCGGCTCGGCTCGCTGGATGGCTTATGGCTAGAGTGATTTCAGGCTTCGGTCCGTAACAAGCGGCACACTTCCGAAGAGGACCGACGGCACGACCGAAAAGAGCGGACATCATGGCATTGGGAACGGTTAAGTGGTTCAACGCCGAAAAGGGCTACGGCTTTATTACGGTGGACGGCTCCGGGGACGATGTCTTTGTACACTGGTCGGCGATAGAGGGCGAAGGTTACCGGGCCCTGGATGAAGGGCAGCGCGTGGAGCTTGAAGTCGGCGAAGGCGAGAAAGGCCCGCAGGCAGAAAACGTCCGGCCCGCGCAGTGATCTCCAGCAGCTTGCGTTCCACAATCTTCCGCACAACGACAGGGGCGGCCCTCCTGCTGGCCCTGGCCGGCTGTGGCGGAGCAGGAGGCAACGCCCGCGTTGAGTCCGCTGAGGCATCCGGTGACGGTACCCTGCGGATCGGCCTGATCCAGGACAACACGGGAGAGCAGGCCTTCCTCAACGACTCCCAGCTTGCCGCGGCCCAGCTGGCCGTGAAGGAAATCAACGCCGCCGGCGGTCACAAGGGCCGGCCCGTCGACTTGGTGGTCGGGGCCGGAGATGACACCCGGGCCCAGGCCAGGAACCTGGCTGCGGCGAAAGCTGACGTGGTGATCGGACCTACGGATTCGAGCCATGCTGCCGCCGCTATTGACGTTCTCTCCGCGGCCCGCGTCCCGCTCATCTCGCCGGCCAACTCCGCTGCCGGCCTGTCCCGCTACAAGAGTGGCGGCTATTACTTCAGGACGGCGGCTGCGGACATCGCCCAGGCCTCGGTGCTGGTGAAACTGGCCAAGGACGGCGGTGCCAAGAGCCTTGCAGTGGTCCACCAGGACAATGCGTACGGCAAGGAAGTTGCGGACGCCGTCGCCGCCGCCGCTAAGGACGTGGGCCTGGATGCTGCCTCCAGCAGCGCGTTCAAGCCCGGCGACGCCGGTAAAGCAGTGGCCGCTGCCAAGGCGGCCAAGCCTGACGCCGTGGTGCTGATCGCCCGCGACGACGCCCAGGGCGCCATCGCGGAGCTGAACAATGCAGGGCTTTCCGGCAAGAAGATCATCCTGAGCGATGGCGCGTTCGCCCAGTACGGTTCGGGGCTCGGGTCCAAGGCCCTCGACGGTGCCCGTGCGGTGGTGCCGGGAGTCTTCCCGTCGGTGGACTTCCAATCCCGTCTGGTGGCAGTCAACCCGGCGTTGAAGGATTTGTCCTTCGCCGCCGAGACCTACGACGCCGTCAACCTGGCCGTTCTGGCGGCAGCGAAGGCTGACGACGACGCCGGACGTTCCATCGCCACCAACCTGATCGCAGTGTCCGGCGGGGTAGCCGCCGGGCAATCCGCCGCGCAGTCCTCCGCCCCGGCCACCAAGCCGTGCCTGTCCTACGCGGACTGCCTCGCGGTCCTGAAGACCGGAGCGGACATTAATTACGACGGCGAATCGGGGCCGGTTGCCTTCGACTCCAACGGTGACATCACCACGGCCAACTTCATGGTGTTCACCTACGGCGCAGACAACAGAGCGGTGCTTAGCGGCCGCGAGGCGGCAGTCCGGGCAGCGGGCTGATCGCCAGCGGCGAACAGGCCGCCCGCCCCGCGGGCCTGGGGAGTCATTTACAGGGCCTTTCGCTTGCACTCTCACCTAGGGAGTGCTAATTATTGAGTTAGCACTCCTACGTACCGACTGCTAAGGCGACGTCCGGTTTAGACCGGCTGCGGAGCCTGGTGGCGGTGGTGGAGCGAGAGAAATACCTAGCTGGAGTGAGATCCCCAGCCGCGGCATACAGAGGCCGCCGGTGAAGGATCGTCCGTCGCGGGCACTGCAGTGAGGTTCATTCTTAACGACTGTCCCGAAAGGACTACTGCCGTTATGGCCAAGATCATTGCATTTGATGAAGAGGCACGCCGCGGCCTTGAGCGGGGCCTGAACATCCTCGCCGACGCCGTCAAGGTCACCCTCGGCCCGCGTGGACGCAACGTCGTCCTCGAAAAGAAGTGGGGCGCCCCCACGATCACCAACGA
>DIZT01000262.1:6430-6740 GCA_002427975.1 Micrococcaceae bacterium UBA6021
AGGAAGTTGCCAAGAAGACCGATGACGTCGCCGGCGACGGAACCACCACGGCTACCGTGCTGGCCCAGGCCCTCGTCAAGGAAGGCCTGCGCAACGTTGCGGCCGGCGCTGACCCGCTGTCCCTCAAGCGCGGTATCGAGAAGGCTGTAGCGGCCGTCACGGTTGAACTGCTGGCCTCCGCCAAGGAAATCGAAACCAAGGAAGAGATTGCGGCTACCGCTTCCATCTCCGCCGGTGACGATGAAATCGGCGCCCTGATCGCCGAAGCCCTGGACAAGGTGGGCAAGGAAGGCGTCATCACCGTCGAGGA
>DIZT01000266.1:0-1624 GCA_002427975.1 Micrococcaceae bacterium UBA6021
AGCCCACGATGATGCGCTTGCCGGCAACATCCTTGGCTTCCTTGATCTCGCCGATGGTCGAGTCGGTCTTGGCATAGAAGCCCAGGAGGTCGTTGCGGTAGGTGGCGAAGTCGAACTTCTCCTTGCGCGCCTCCGTGACGGTGACGTTGGAGAGGACAGCCTCGTACTTGCCGGATTCAACACCCAGGGGCCAGTCGGCCCACGCCACGGGCAGGACCTCAACCTGAAGGCCCAGGGTTTCTCCGACCGCGTAGGCGATGTCCACCTCGCTGCTGATGAGCGTCTTGTTGTCCGTGGCGAACGTGCTCAACGGGGCTGTGCCGCCGGTACTGACCACGGTCAGTTTGCCGTCCGCCTTGATGGCGTCGGGGACCAGCGCTGCGGCCGCTGAGTCCACGGTGACCTTGACGCGGTCCTGCTGCGGGGACAGGTTGAACGTCTTGCCTGCTGCGCTCGCGGTAGAGCCCGACGACGGTGCTGTCGCCGCCGTCGCGCCCGGGTCCGAGCAGGCTGCCAGCGCCAGCAGTGTGACTGCTGCAAGTGCTGCACCGGCAGCCTGTTTTGTCTTGACTCTGGTCATGATTGCCCCTTGGAAGTTGTTGATTTTCGGAACGGAATGGTGTTCTTGGCAGCAACTATCCGGGAGCGCGGGCGCGGGATCAAAGGGCGCCGAAACGGTGCGATACGAGGGGTAACGGCGGTTAACGGGGCGTCCCCGGCGGTCACAAAAACGAGTAGTGGCCCGGCGGTTCCCCCGAAAAACGAGTACTCACGCCAAAAAGACAGGTGTCAACTAAGCGTGTGCTGGGGAGGATGCCCAAAATACGGTTGAGCTACGTTGCGTCCAAGGCCGGCCGCAGTGCCATGAGGGAGGGGCATGACATGACATTTTCAGACGTCAGTAAAGACACGAGGCCGCGGAAGAAATTGCCTAAGCGGAGAGCCTTCAGGGCCGCAGCCGCCATGGCCGCAGGAAGCCTGCTGCTGGCAAGTGCGGGCGTGGCGAACGCGGACAACATCTACAACAATCTTGATGGAACCATCGACTCGACTGCGGAGGTCATGCCCCTGAATGTGGGCGGGGCCAACGGCAGCACCGTGCTGGCGGTGGAAACCACCAGCGGGGACGGAAAGAACGGCTGTAACCTGACAGGGTCGACCACCCTGAAATTGAACCTTGTGTCAAGCACCCCGGCGGTCGCAACTGTTTCGCCTGCCACGACAACGTTCACCTCGTGCGGCGATACGCACCTACTGACCATCACGCCGGTAGGAGCCGGATCGGCCAGCATCACGGCAACACAGGTCAGCAACGATACCGGCGGGACTTTTAATCTCGCTCCGGCAGCATTCACCGTGAACGTCACAGCCCCGGCGCCGTCCAACACCGCCCCTGTCCTCACCATCACTGGCACCGCAACTGGCGACTCGTACGCCAAGGGCGCCGTGCCCACCACGGTCTGCAACGTCGCCGACGCCGAAGACGGCGCCAGCTCGTTCGCGGCCGCGCCCGGTGCCATCACCGGCCCCGACTCTGCCACGGGCGTCGGTTCCCGGACTGCCACCTGCAGCTACACGGACAAGGGCGGACTCACCGCAACAAGTTCGGTGACCTACAGCATCA
>DIZT01000266.1:1725-11324 GCA_002427975.1 Micrococcaceae bacterium UBA6021
CTGGTACACCTCGGACGTCACCGCCACGTTTACCGCGACGGATGCCACCTCCGGCCCGGCCTCGGCCACGCAAACGGTGGCCTCCAGCGGTGAGGGATCCGCCGTCGTCGTTCTGAGCCCNNGACCATCACGCTGGACCAACTGCCCGGAGACTACAGCTGCTCCGCCACGAGCAGTGGCGGCAGCGCCGGCCCGGTCACCGTGTCCATCAAGAAGGACGGAACCGCGCCCACTGTCGGCTATACCGATGCAACCGGCACCCTCGGCAACAACGGCTGGTACGTCTCGGACGTTGCGTCCCGGTTCACCGCCACGGATGCGACGTCAGGCCCGGCCTCGGCCACGCAGACGGTGACCTCCAGCGGTGAGGGAGCCGCCGTCGTCGTTCTGAGCCCTGAATTCACGGACAACGCGGGCAACACCACCGCGGCAGGCGCCGTGAGCCAGTCGTTCAAGATCGACAAGACGGCCCCCGCAGTCTCCTACACCGGCGTGACAGGAACGGCCGGCACCAACGGCTGGTACACCAGTGATGTGGTAGCCACCTTCACGGGAACCGATGATACGTCGGGCCCGCTGAGTGCAACGAAGACCGTGACCTCGTCAGGCGAGGGTGAGTCTGTGGTGGTCCAGAGCCCGGCGTTCGAAGACGTGGCCGGCAACGTGACCCCGGCTGGAGCGGACCAGGGCACCTTCAAGATCGACAAGACTGCTCCGACGGCCAACTTCAGCTCCGTGGTGCCCACTGGCTACTTCGGCTCCACGGCAGCGGCGCCCACGTGCGTCGCATCGGACAGCCTGTCCGGGCTCGCCGGAACCTGCGTTGTCAGCGGCTACGGCACCTCGGTCGGATCCCACACACTGACTGCCACCGCTGCTGACAAGGCGGGCAACACCACCACGATCACCCAGAATTACGAAGTCCTGGCCTGGACCCTCAAGGGTTTCTACCAGCCGATCGATATGAACGGCATTCTGAACACCGTCAAGGGCGGCAGCACCGTTCCGGCAAAGTTCGAAGTGTTTGCGGGAGCCACTGAGATCACCGATCCCAGCCTGATGTCGTTCTCGATGGCCAGGATCACCTGCTCGCTGACTGTTCTTCAGGACGACATTGAAACGACGGTGACCGGCAGTACGTCCCTTCGCTACGACATCACGGCCGGCCAGTTCATCTACAACTGGAAGACGCCCACCGGAGCGGGCACCTGCTACCAGCTCACCATGAAGGCGGCCGACGGCAGTTCCATCAGCGCCAACTTCAAGCTGAAGTAGGCGGCACAACAACAATTACTCCAACGCGGGGTCACGTCGCGCCCATAAAGTCCTCCGGGACCGGCGCGATGTGACCCCGCGTTGGGTTAAGGCTAGGCCCTTACCCATGCGCGCCGCCGTCTCCCACCTCGCGGCGTGTACCACCGGAACCGCGGCCCGCAGAAATAACCCGGGCGCCGCCGTCGTTGTCCCCAGTGTGCCCGCCGCATCCCGGCCGGCCCACCGCTACGCAACGCATTGAAAGGCCGGCACCAACGTGACGCTTCCCCTCTCCATCCTTGATCTGGCAACAATCGGCAGGGGCCAGACGGCGGCCGAGAGTTTCGCAGGCAGCGTGGCCATGGCGCAGCGGGCAGAGGAGCTGGGCTACCGGCGGATCTGGTACGCCGAGCACCACAACATGTCCGCCATCGCGTCGTCGGCCACCAGCGTGCTGATTGCCCACGTGGCCGCCCACACCCAGACCATCAGGCTGGGCGCCGGCGGCATCATGCTGCCCAACCACTCGCCGCTGACCATCGCCGAGCAGTTCGGCACCCTGGAGACGCTGCACCCGGGCCGGATCGACCTCGGCCTGGGCCGCGCCCCCGGCAGCGACCAAAACACCCTGCGCGCGTTGCGCCGGGACCCGATGTCCGCAGACACCTTCCCGCAGGACGTCCTGGAGCTGCAGGGCTACCTCACCGGACCCACCCGGATCCAGGGCGTGGAGGCCACCCCCGGCAAGGGCACCGACGTCCCCCTGTACATCCTGGGCTCGTCGCTGTTCGGCGCGCGCCTGGCCGCCCAGCTGGGCCTGCCGTACGCCTTCGCCTCACACTTCGCGCCCAACGCCCTGCAGGATGCCGTGGCCCTCTACCGCCGCGAATTCAAGCCGTCGGCCCAGCTCGACGCCCCGCATGTGATCGCCGGCGTCAACGTGATCGCAGCCGACTCCGCTGCCGAAGCGCAGGCAGCTTTCCGGGCCACCCTGCGCGCCCGCGTCTCGCTGTTCTTCGGCGGCGGGCGCGAGTTCACCGACGATGAAGCGGACATAGTCTTGGACTCCCCCCAGGGCCAGCACGTCTCGCAGATGGTGAAGTACTCGGCCATCGGCACCCCGGACGTGGTGATCGATTATCTGGACGGGTTCGCCAAGCACTCCGACGCCGACGAACTCATCGTGGCGCACCAGAACACCGGCACCGAGGCAAGGATCCGCTCCGTGGAGCTCCTCGCGGAGGTTGCCGGGCTCGCCCGGGTCTGACATGAAAATAGCGGTGACGTTGTCCTCCCGGCTGGGGGATCTCGCGGGTCACCGTCATGAGGCTGGTTTTATCCGGTCTGTTGCAGGGGCTCGAGGGTGACTTGGTAGCCTAGGGATTCAAGTTGTCCGATTGCACGGGCCTTGGTTTTAGCTGGCGTTCGTCCGGTGAAGTAGTCGGCCCCTGCGTCCTTGTAGAGTTCGCCGGTGGTGAGCATATGCCAGGCCGCGGTGAGCATCGCGTGTTCGACTGCGACGAGTGCTTTGGACGGTCCGCGCCGGACGGCGATACGCGCGTATTTTGCGGAGAAGTAGGTGTTCTTCGATTGTGCTGCCGAGAGGGCGGCGACGCCGAGGGCTCCTTTGAGGTATCGGTTGCCGGGCCGTGTTTTGGTGGATTTGACGCGTCCGGCGGATTCGTTGGATCCCGGGGACGCGCCGGCCCAGGACGCCAGGTGTCCCGCGGTAGCGAACACGGTCATGTCGGCACCTGTTTCGGCGATGAAGACCTCCGCGACGGTCGTGCTGAATCCCGGGATGCTGATCAGGAGCTCCCGGGCGAGACGAAAGGGTTCCATCGCCTCCTCGATCCTGGCGCTCAGGTCCTCGATGTCGGCAGTGTGGGCGTCAATCCGGTGCAGATACAGTTCCGCCATGTAACGATGATGGCTGCTGAACCGGCCCGTCAGCGCGTTGGTGAGCTCTGGAATCTTCGAACGCATCCGTCCGTGCGCGAGCTCAGCCAATACCGCCGGGTCGTTCTGTCCCTCGATCATGGCCTGCAGCATCAACCGTCCGGAGACCCCGGTGATGTCCGAGGCCACCGAGGAGAGCTTGATGCAGGCATCCTCCAGGAGCTTCTCCAGCCGCTGGATCTCCCGAGTCCGTTCGCGGGTGATGACCGTCCTGGCCCGGGTCAGGTCACGAAGTTCACGGATTGGCGGCGGAGGCACGAACGAGGCCCGCACCAGGCCATGGGCGCCGTATGGCGCGCCGTAGACGACGCCGATGCCGCGGTCGCGCGCCGAGGCAACAAGTGCTCCGCCGAGCGGCCGCCCCCGGCGTTTGGTGCTTATGCTTCCCGGGTGGCAGGTGAAGAAGCTTGGGTCCGGGCGGGGTCGCGCTCGGCGAGGGTGCTGATTGCGGTGTCGATTTTGTTCATGATCTCCTGATCGAGTTTCACTCCGGCGGCGGCCACGTTGACTGCGATCTGTTCCGGTCGGGAGGCGCCGATGATGGCCGAGGCCACGTTTTTGTTCTGCAGCACCCAGGCGATGCTGAGCTGGGCCATGGTCAGTCCGGCTTCCTCCGCGATCGGTTTGAGCTTCTGGACCCCGGTCAGGACCTCGTTGGACATCCAACGCTCGATCATCTGCGCGCCGCCCTTGGTGTCTGTGGCGCGGCTGCCCTCGGGAGCAGGTTTTCCGGGGTGGTACTTGCCGCTTAGGACGCCCTGGGCCATGGGAGACCACACGATTTGGGAGAGTCCAAGCTCTGCGGACGTCGGGATCACCTCGGCCTCGATGACCCTCCATAACATGGAGTACTGCGGCTGGTTGGATATCAGCTGGAATCCCAGATCTTTGGCTAGTGCGTGGCCGTCACGGATCTGGTCCGCTGTCCATTCGCTGACGCCGATGTACAGGGCTTTGCCTTGCCGCACGATGTCCGCGAAGGCCTGCATGGTCTCTTCCAGAGGGGTCTCGAAATCGTAGCGGTGGGCCTGGTAGAGGTCCACATAGTCGGTCTGCAGCCGCCTTAGGGAGCCGTTGATGGACTCCATGATGTGCTTGCGGGACAGCCCAAGATCATTGTGGCCCTTGGGCCCGGTCGGACCGAACACCTTCGTGAAGATCTCCAGCGACTCCCGGCGCTCATCCTTCAGCGCGTTGCCCAGCACCGTCTCCGCCGCGGTGTTGGCATAGACATCTGCCGTGTCGAAGGTGCTGATTCCGGCGTCGAGCGCTGCGCGGACACAGGCGGTCGCGACGTCGTTCTCCACCTGGGAGCCGTGGGTCAGCCAATTGCCGAAGGTGAGTTCTGAGATCTTGAAGCCGGAGTTCCCAAGGTACCTGAATTCCATTTTTACTGACGCGCTTTCTCTTGTCCGTGATGTCGGCGGGCCCTGATGCGGGTGTTCTAGGAGCGGCTGCCGACGTCGATTTACCAGTTCTGAGACTACGTGTCCGAAAGCACCTTTTGACCAGGCCTGGCTGGCCCTGCGGGTCCTAGGATCAACCGGCCCCCTTCCGCGACGACGGTCCCGTGGGGTCGTGGTTATAGTCGAAGGATGAAGCAGCGAGTATTGGGCAAGACAGGGCGGACTGTCTCTCTTGTGGGACTGGGCACATGGCAGCTCGGTGCCGACTGGGGCAACGTGGACCCAAAGGAAGCCAGCGACATCCTGGACGCCGCAGTGGATTCCGGTGTGACGTTTTTCGATACCGCCGATGTCTACGGCGACGGGCGGAGCGAGCAAACCATCGGGGCGTACCTCGCCGCCAACCCTGGACTGGACATCACGGTCGCCACCAAGATCGGACGGCGCCTGGAACAGAACCCGGAGAACTACACACTGGCCAACTTCCGGCAGTGGGTTGATCGTTCCCGGCGGAACCTCCAGACACATTGCCTGGACCTGGTGCAACTGCACTGCCCTCCAACCTCGGTTTACAGCCGACCGGAAGTTTACGACGCCCTGGAAACGCTCGTCAGTGAAGGCGCGATCAGGTGCTACGGCGTCAGCGTCGAACGAACCGATGAAGCACTCGCAGCCATCAAACACGGCACGGCCACCATCCAGATCATTCTGAACGCCTTCAGACTCAAACCCCTGGATCAGGTCCTGCCCGCGGCGAAGAACGCCGGAGTGGGCGTCATCGCCAGGGTGCCTCTTGCCTCCGGCCTGCTCTCTGGCAAGTATTCCAAGGACACATTCTTTGCGGAAGATGACCACCGGAAATACAACCGGACCGGAGCTGCATTCGACGTCGGGGAGACCTTCTCCGGCGTTGACTTCGAACAAGGCCTCAAGGCGGTAGAAGAATTCAGGAATCTTGTCCCGTCCGGAGCAACCACAGCCCAAACCGCTATCGCCTGGATTGCGGCACAAGACGGGGTCAGCACCGTGATACCAGGGGCCAGGAACCGCGAACAAGCCCGCTCCAACGCCGCCTCCGCCGAAATGCTGGACAACCTTGAGGCGAACTTCGAGAACAACGTCAGGGAAATCTACGACAAGTACTTCCGCGAGACAATCCATTCACGCTGGTAAAGCCCGGAAAAACCATGCTCTCCCAATCCACCCCCGTGAGTGGGGTAGCCGAGTAGAAGTGGCCCGCGAGGGAAGCGCAGCGTGGGCACCATCGACAAGCCCATCGAACGCTGACTACTGGTTCGCCTGTCGGACAGTTCCGGCTTGGAGTGCCACGCCCGGTCAACCAACGAAATAGCCGGCACCTGCTCCCCGTTTTGCACGGTATCGGGGCTTGAGGACCACTGCTCGGGAAAGTCACGCTAGCCGGTGGGGCCAGGTAGTAGAGGTTCTGGTCGGCACCGCGGTTACGCCGGGTCATGGCGCTGGGGTGGGGCGTCGTCCGATTCTTGTTTTGTTGAGGTGGCCGTAGATCGTGGAGCGCGGGACCTGAAGCAGATCGGCGATGCGCTGAACGGTGTGGTCGCCTGCGTCGTAGAGCTGTTGGGCGTGGTGGGCCTGGTCGGGGGCGAGTTTGGGGCGTCTTCCTCCGGTTCGTCCGCGGGCGCGGGCGGCCGCGAGGCCGTCGCGGGTGTTGGCTGTGACTTTCAGCTTGGTTTGGCGATTTTCCTTCAGTGCCAAATGGCGGTTCCGGACCCCCAGGCCCCGGCCAGTGCCGGGATCCCCGCGTCATTGGCAGCAAAAACCGCCATTCCAAACTGCGAAATAGCCGCCATTTCTTACTTAACAGCCACACCCATGCGGCAAGTAGGTGCCCTTCTTGGGCAAACTTACACATAGCCGCTATCAGCCCTCACCAATTGATAGTGCCTTGCTTGAGGCTGACACTCTGATGATCAGGGCTACGGGCCGGCGGGGGCAGTCCCTGGCCGACGTGCCTCACTGCTCCCGGGAGGGCGTCCTCGAAAAATTCAATGTTCCCCCATCTGTGCCTCGCCGTGTCAAAAAGCCTCACCCGTCCTGGCCCAGTCGCTCGCGCAGGATGACCTCATAGTTGTCGGATTTGGCTATCAGTTGGCGGCCGTGATTTCCGTCGAATCTGAGCCACATGACAGATGAGTCTTTGGCCGCGTCTTCAACTTCACCGGCACGGATGAGGCGTCCGTCCTGGCGGAGCTCGACGGTGCGCCCCACCAGCCGGTTCCAGTCTTCACTTCCCTTTGGCATGGGGCTCCTTCCGGACCCGTCCCGCGGTGCCGTGGCCGCGGGACGGGGTGATGTCAGTGCATGAGTTCGCGGATCATTCCGGAAGGAACCTGGTCGGAAGGCGCCGCGGTGTAGCGTCCGGGCTGGTGATGAGTCACGAGGATGCCCTGTGTTCGTGTTCCGGTGCGCACGGCGGCATTCTGGAGATTCCGCACCCGCGGCCTCAAGCCTTTCGTTGAGCAGATTCGGGCTGGTGAGTGGATTTCAAATGTTTCGCTGACGGAACTCATTTCGGAGTCCTGTCGTTTTCGTGGATCTCAGGGGTTCTTTGCGGGCATTGCCTGCCGTGTGCCGGCCCGGTCGGAGACTGGCTGGCTGGCGGCGGGTGTGGTGTTCTCTGTGTTGGCGGGCGGTGTGGTCTTCAGCTTGAAGCGCTTGCCCATGGTGGCTCCGCCACCGCGGCCGCTGCGGTTCTTGTTGAAGATGTCGAAACCGACGGCGAGGAGGAGTACCAGGCCTTTGATGAGCTGCTGGTAGTCGGTGCCCAGGCCCAGGATGGACATGCCGTTGTTGAGGACGCCCATGATGAGGCCCCCGATCATGGCCCCGGCGACGGTTCCGATGCCGCCCGTGACGGCGGCGCCGCCGATGAAGGCCGCCGCGATGGAGTCCAGTTCGAAGCCGGTTCCGCCCGCAGGCTGCGCCGAGTTCAGGCGGGCAGTGAATACGAGGCCGGCCAGTGCGGCGAGGACGCCCATGTTCACGAAGAGCCGGAACGTGACGGCCTTGGTCTTGACGCCGGAGAGTTCCGCGGCGTGGAGGTTGCCGCCGATGGCGTAGGTGTGGCGGCCGAAGACGCTGTTGTTCATGAGGGCCGTGTAGACGATCACCAGGACCGCGAGCACGATGAGGACGATCGGGGTGCCGCGGTAGGAGGCGAGCAGGAAGGTGATGATCAGCATGAGCAGGGCGGTGAAGGCGGTCTTGATGACGAACCACACCAGGGGCTCGCCTTCAAGGTCAAACTTCTTGCGGATCCGGCGCTCCTTGAGCGCCTGGATCAGCAGGGCAACGGTTGCTCCCACACCCAGGATGACGGTGAGCCATTCCAGCGCCGAGGTGCCGCCGGAGATGTCGGGCAGGAAGCCGCCGCCGAGGGCGCGCAGTTCGGCGGGGAACGGGGTGATCTGCTGGTTCTTCAGGGTGATCAGGGTCAGGCCGCGGAAGATCAGCATACCGGCGAGGGTCACGATGAAGGCAGGAATGCCGACGTAGGCGATCCAGTAACCCTGCCATGCCCCCACCAGGGCGCCGACCAGCAGGCAAGCCGGAATGGCGGCCCACCACGGCCAGCCCCAGTGCACGATCATGACGCCTGCGACGGCGCCGATGAATCCGGCGACCGAACCGACGGACAGGTCGATGTGGCCGGCGATGATGACCATCACCATGCCGATTGCCAGGATCAGGATGTAGCTGTTCTGGACAACGAGGTTGGTGACGTTCTGCGGTTCCAGCAGGATTCCGCCGGTGAGCGCCTGGAACAGCAGGACGATCAGGATCAGGGCGACGAAGATGCCAACCTGCCGGAGGCGGCTTGTCAGGAAGCCGAGGGATTCTCGTAGGGCGGACATGGTGCCTATTCCTTCTCTTGGGTCATGTAATGCATGAGGGTTTCCTGGGATGCTTCGGCGATGGGCATTTCCCCGGTAATGCGTCCGGCGGAGAGGGTGTAGATCCTGTCACAGATGCCAAGGAGTTCGGGCAGCTCCGAGGAGATCACGATGACCGCTTTTCCTTCGGCTGCGAGCTTGGCAATGATCGTGTAGATCTCGTACTTCGCGCCGACGTCGATTCCACGGGTGGGTTCATCGAGGATCAGCACGTCCGGATCGGAGAACATCCACTTGCTCAGCACCACTTTCTGCTGGTTCCCGCCCGACAGCTTGCCCGTGATGGCAGCCACCGAGGGCGCCTTGATGTTCATGCTCTTCCGGAAGCCGTTGGCCACGACGGTCTCTTCGTTCTTGTCCACCCAACCGCGTTTGGTGAGCTTTCGCAGAGCCGCCATGGAGACGTTGCGCTTGATGTCCTCGATGAGGTTCAGGCCATAAAGCTTGCGGTCCTCGGTAGCGTACGCGATGCCGTGTTTGATGGCGGCAGAAACGGTGGAGGTATTGATTTCCTTGTTGTGCTTGAACACTTTCCCCGAGGTGGCGGTGCCGTAGGTACGCCCGAAGACGCTCATGGCGAGCTCGGTCCTGCCGGCTCCCATCAGCCCGGCAAGGCCCACGACTTCGCCCTTCCGGACGTTGAGGCTGGCGTTGCTGACTACCATCCGCGTGGGGTCCTGGGGATGCCGTACCGACCAGTCCTCGATCCGCAGGACTTCCTCGCCGATCTTTGGCTCGCGGTCCGGATACAGGCTCTCAAGGTCCCGGCCCACCATCCCGCGGATGATCCGCTCCTGGGTGATCTGTCCCTCGTCCATACGGAGTGTCTCGATGGTCTTGCCGTCGCGGATGATGGTGACGGCGTCGGCCACCTTGCGGATTTCGTTGAGCTTGTGGCTGATGATGATGCTCGTGACGCCCTGGCCCTTCAAGTGGAGGATGAGGTCCAGCAGGTGGCCCGAATCCTCGTCGTTGAGTGCCGCCGTCGGTTCGTCGAGGATCAGGAGCTTGACCTCCTTGGAGAGCGCCTTGGCGATTTCCACGAGCT
>DIZT01000340.1:0-20173 GCA_002427975.1 Micrococcaceae bacterium UBA6021
AGGGCAGGTGCCCAACAGTCGCCAAAGGCCAAGTGGCAGACACAACGTCTGCGGCAGGCAAGAAATCGGCACAACCAAGGAGAACCGAAATGCAGTCATTCAAGCGCACATCCTTCACCGTCGCAGGCGTTGCAGCTGCAGCCCTGCTGAGCCTTACCGCTTGTGGTGGAGCCGCATCAACCTCCCCGAGCTCCGCCGCACCGTCCGCTGCACCGTCGGCTTCGAAAATGGCTCCGTCGCCCTCCGCCAGTGCTGCCGCCATGGATCCGGCGGCCAACCTGGTTGGCGCAGGCTGCGCAGGCTACGCCGAGAAGGTCCCCACCGGCGCCGGCTCAGTGGCCGGGATGGCCCTTGACCCGGTAGCCGTCGCGGCGTCCAACAACCCCATCCTGACCACCCTGACGGCGGCCGTCTCCGGCAAGCTGAACCCCAAGGTTAACCTGGTGGACACCCTGAACGGCGGCGAGTTCACTGTCTTCGCGCCCGTGGACTCCGCCTTCGCCAAGATCGACGCGGCCACCATTGAAACGCTGAAGACCGACGACGCCCTGCTGAGCAAGATCCTGACCTACCACGTGGTCCCCGGCCAGATCACCCCGGACAAGATCGCCGGCACACACGCCACGGTCCAGGGCGGTTCAGTCACGGTGACCGGCAGCAAGGATGCCCTCGTGGTTGACGGCGCCAGCGTCATCTGCGGCGGTGTCAAGACCAAGAACGCCACCGTTTACCTGATCGACTCGGTGCTGATGCCCAAGTAGTCCTGCCTTCAAGCCAGAGGCCCGTTCCGCGGGGAACGGGCCTCTGGCGTGTGCCAGGGAGCAGTAGGGTGTGTCAACTAGACTGTGTCCTTGGCCCGCAGTCGGCGGCGCCGGCCAGAAGCAGCCAGAGGTGATAGACGAGTGCCCAGCAGTACTTCGCGGCGAACGGTCATCAAGACCGGCGCCGTTCTTATGGCGTTAAGCCTGACATCCTGTACCGGCGTCCCTGGTCCCTCGCCCTCGCCAACCTCACCCTCAGCGTCGCCCGCCGGCGCTGAGCCCACCGAAACGTTTACCTTCGGCACGGCGTCCCAGCCCCTGGGCCTGGACCCGGCGCTCTCGAGTGATGTGGAAAGCTACCGGATCACCCGGCAGATCCTCGAAGGCCTGGTGGGGGTGGACCAGACCACCGGCAAACCCACCCCGCTGCTGGCAACGGAATGGACCGAATCCGACGAAGGCCGCTCCTACACGTTCACGCTCCGCAGCGGTGTCGCCTTCCAGGACGGCACGCCCTTTAACGCCGACGCCGTGTGCGCCAACTTCAACCGCTGGTTCGCTTTCTCCCCGGAATTGCGCCGGCAGGCGCCCGGAAGCTCGTTCAAGAGCGTATTCAAGGCACATTCCGACGATGCTGCACTCTCTATTTTCAAAAGCTGCACGGCACTGTCCGCTGACACTGTCCGGATCGACCTGACCCAGCGCTTCACCGCATTCCTCCAGGCGCTCACCCTGCCGGCTTTCGCCATGGCGTCCCCGGCAGCCCTCGCCGCGGGCACTGCGGATGTCCTTGATCAGCCCCGGGGCGGCAACACCGTCTCCCGCTTCGCCACCAACCCGGTAGGAACCGGACCGTTCAGCCTGGCCGCCTGGGACGAAGCCAGTGTCCGGCTCGTCAGCCACAAGAATTACTGGGGTGACCGCGGGCAGATCTCCACTATCAATTTCGTCACGTATGACCACCCGCAGACGCGGCTGCAGGCCCTCCTGGACGGCAAGATCGACGGTTACGACGCCGTCACGGTGGGCAACTTCGATCAGCTGGTCAAGCGGGGGATGCAGATTGTCCAGCGTGATCCTTTTTCGGTGATGTATCTGGGCATCAACCAGGAAGTTCCGGTCCTCCAGAACCTGAAAGTCAGGCAAGCCATTGAGCTGGCCATCGACAAGGAAACACTGATCCGCAAGTTCTTCATCGACAACACGGCCAAGGCTTCACAGTTCGTCCCGCCCAAGATCAGCGGCTTCAATAACGACGCTCCCGCGCTGGGCCACGATCCGGTCAAAGCCAAGGCCTACCTCGCGGAGGCCGGTTACAACGGGGAAGAGCTCAGGTTCTACTACCCGCTCAACGCCACCCGCCCCTATCTGCCCACGCCGGAGAAGATCTACGCCGAAATCAGCAGGCAGCTGACCGCCGTCGGGCTTAATATCAAGCCTGTCCCGGTGAACTGGTCCGACGGTTATCTCCAGAAAGTGCAGTCACCCGGGGACCATGGCCTCCACCTGCTCGGCTGGAACGGTGCCTATGCGGACGCTGATAACTTTGTGGGCCCGCTGTTCGGCGAAAAGAACGGCGAATTCGGATACCAGGACCCGCAGGTCTTTTCCAAGATCAACCGCGCCCGCGGCCTGCCGGCCGGCAAGGACCGCGACGAGCTGTATCACACCATCAACGCCCAGATCGCCGCCACGGTACCGGCCGTTCCCATCGCCTTCCCCATCTCGGCCCTTGCCCTCTCGGACCGTGTCAGCAGCTACCCGGCGTCTCCGGTGCTGAATGAAGTTTTCACGAAGGTGCAGCTAAAGCCTTGACTGTCCGGCCCAATTTCAGTATGCGGGCTGCGCGGGGATATTCTTTGACAGCCAGAGCCGCTGCTATCGGAGACTGATCGTGACCTTCATATCCAAGACCCATCATGCCGACGTCGTACTGATTGGCGGCGGCATCATGAGCGCCACCCTGGGTGCGTTCATCAAGCAGCTTGAACCGAACTGGACCATCTCCCTGTTCGAACGCCTGGACCAGCCGGGGCTGGAAAGCTCCGACCCGTGGAACAACGCCGGAACGGGCCATGCCGCCCTGTGCGAACTCAACTACTCCCCCGCAGCCAAAGACGGCTCGGTGGACCCCGCCAAGGCCCTGCTCATCAACGAACAGTTCCAGCTGTCGCGGCAGTTCTGGTCCCATCTCATCGACGAGTCGCTGATCGGCTCGCCGAAGGGCTTCATCAACACCGTCCCGCACATGAGTTTTGTGATCGGCGAGAACAACACCAAATTCCTCAAGACCCGCTATGAAGCGCTCAAGTCCCACACGCTGTTCAACAGCATGGAGCACTCCGAGGACCACGCGCAGATCGCCAAGTGGGCGCCGCTGATCGTCAAGGGCCGAGACCCCAAGCAGCGCATCGCCGCCACGCGCGCAGCAGAAGGCACCGACGTCGACTTCGGCGCGCTGACCCGTGAGCTGACCACCTACCTCGGGAACAACGGCGTCGAAATCAACTACGGCCATGACGTCACCGGGATCTCCAAGGCGGCCGACGGCGGCTGGGACCTTTCGATCAAACACCCGGCGTCCGGGGAACACGGCAAAATCCACGCAAAGTTTGTATTTGTCGGCGCCGGCGGCGGCGCGCTGCACCTCCTCCAGGCCTCCGGAATTCCGGAAAGCAAGGGCTACGGCGGCTTCCCCGTGTCCGGCCAGTTCTTCCGCTGCACCGACGAAAAACTCGCCGCCCAGCACAGCGCCAAGGTCTATGGCCAGGCTTCAGTGGGCGCGCCGCCCATGTCGGTCCCCCACCTGGACACCCGCTACGTGAACGGGAAGCGTTCACTGCTGTTCGGCCCCTACGCCGGCTTCTCCACGAACTTCCTGAAAAACGGCTCGTACCTTGACCTGCCGCTGTCCATCCGTCCCAGCAACATCATTCCGATGCTGGCTGTGGCCAAGGACAACATGGACCTCACGGCCTACCTCATCAAGGAGGTGGCCAAGCGCCACAGCGACAAGGTCGAGGCGCTGCGCGAGTACTACCCCGAGGCCAAGGATGGCGACTGGGAACTGATCACTGCAGGCCAGCGTGTGCAGATCATCAAGAAAGACCCCAAGAAGGGCGGCGTGCTCCAGTTCGGTACTGAAGTCATTGCCGGCCGCGACGGCTCCATCGGCGCGCTCCTGGGCGCGTCGCCGGGCGCCTCGACGGCGGTGCCCATCATGATTGAACTGCTGCAGAAGTCCTTCCCCAAGAACTTCAAGGGCTGGCAGGCCAAACTCAAGGACATGATGCCCGGTTACGGCGTGAAGCTCGATGAGAATCCGGAACTGGCTGCGGAACTCGAAGCGGCAACCGCCAAGGCTCTCCAGCTGGAGAGCGTTTCCGCCAACCAATGACCCCCGGCAGCCCGGCGGGCCAGCCGGTCCGGCGGGCGGTAACGCCCGGTCCGCAGGAGTCCGTCAACCCCACAGGAGACACACGCGATGTTCCGGCTGGCACAACTTTCTTTGGCAAACCGGGCGCTGATCGCACTGATCACCGTCTTCGCGTCGGTGTTCGGCGTGATCACCATGTCATCGCTGAAACAGGAACTCATCCCCTCCATCGAGTTCCCGCAGATCACCGTCCTGTCCGCCATGCCGGGGGCGTCGCCGGAGGTCGTGGACAAGCAGGTCAGCGCACCGCTGGAAACGGCCCTGAACGGTGTCGAGGGGCTGGAGTCCACCTCCTCGACGTCGCGCAACGGCGTCTCGCAGATTTCCTTGGTGTTCACTTACGGGACAAACCTTGACCGCGCCCGGAACCAGATCGACCGGGCCATCTCCAACGCCAAGCGTTCCCTGCCGGCGGACGTGCAGCCGCAGGCCATCGCGGGCAGCATCAGCGACTTCCCCATCGTGTTCCTGGCCGTGTCCTCGGACAAGCCCCTCAGCGAACTGAACGCGGACCTGGCGCGGCTTTCCGTCCCCCGGCTCCAGAAGATCGACGGCGTCCGCGGAGCCGATGTGACCGGCGGGGCGACCCAGCACATCGAGATCCTCCCGCGGCCTGACGCGATGGCGGCCAAGGGCGCAACCATCCAGTCCATCCGGAACGCCTTGAGTAACAACGGCGCGCTGGTCCCGGCCGGGACCATCGAGGAGCAGGGCAAGACGCTGTCCCTGCAGATCGGCAGTCCCGTGGATTCCCTGGACACCATCAGGGCGCTGCCCCTGGGCGGGGCAAAGGATGCCGCGACGATCGGCACGGTGGCGGACGTCAACCTGCGGGACGACGAACGGACCTCCATCACCCGGACGAACGGCCAGGAAACGCTGGCGGTTTCCGTCACCAAGAAGCCCGAGGGCGACACCGTGGGAATCTCCCACGCCGTGAAGGACTCCTTGGCCGCACTGGAGACGGACCTTGGCTCCAACGCCAAATTCACGCCCGTGTTCGACCAGGCCCCGTTCATCGAGAAATCCATCAAGGACCTCACCAGCGAGGGCCTGCTCGGGCTGGGCTTCGCTGTGGCCGTCATCCTTGTGTTCCTGATGTCCGCCCGCTCCACCCTTGTCACCGCGGTGTCCATCCCCCTCTCCCTGCTGATCACATTTATTGGTCTGTCCGCGACCGGCTATTCACTGAACATCCTGACCTTGGGCGCGCTCACCATCGCGATCGGCCGGGTGGTGGACGACTCGATTGTGGTGATCGAAAACATCAAACGCCACCTCAGCTACGGGGAAGCGAAAGTCGCGGCGATCCTCACCGCCATCCGGGAGGTGGCCGGCGCCATCACTGCCTCCACACTGACCACTGTGGCGGTCTTCCTGCCCATTGCCTTTGTGGGCGAACTCGCCGGCGAACTCTTCCGGCCGTTCGCCCTGACAGTCACCATGGCGCTGCTGGCATCCCTGCTGGTATCCCTCACCATTGTCCCGGTCCTGGCCTACTGGTTCCTCAAGAGCCCCGGCAGTGCCGGCGCCGGTTCGCCCGCTGCCCGCGAAGCTGCCGCCCGTGATGCTGCTGCTGCCCGGGCCCAGGCACTGGAGGCCGAACAGAAAAGCCGGCTTCAGCGGGCCTACCTTCCCGTTCTCAGCAAGACCCAGAAGCATCCGGTGTGGACTCTGGTCGCCGCCGTTCTGGTGCTCGGCGGGACGGCGGCAATGACGCCGCTTCTTGCCACCAACCTCCTGGGCGATTCCGGCCAGAACAGCATGACTGTCCGCCAGGTGATGCCGGCGGGGACCAGCCTGGCCGACACCAGCGCTGCCGCCATCAGGGTCGAGGAAGTCCTCCGCGGCATCGAGGGCGTCAGGAATGTCCAAGTCACGTCCGGTAACGCGCAGGCGGGTTTTGCAGCCCTGACGTCATCCGGCGCGGCCAACTCCACCTTCACCGTGGTGACGGATGAGAGGGCGAACCAGGCAAAACTCCAGGAGACCGTCCGTACCGAAGTGGGCACGGTGGCCGGCTCGGGGAAGATTACTGTCGGATCGCAGCAGGGCGGCTTCGGGACGTCCTCCACCGTGGACATCACCATTAAGGCGGCAACGTCGCAGGACCTCCGGACGGCCAGTGACGCCATGGTCCAGGCCATGACCGGCGTGCCGGAAACCAGCGAAGTAGCCACAAACCTCGCAGCAAACCAGCCGGTGGTCCAGGTCAAGGTTGACCGGGCCAAAACCGCCGCGGCCGGACTGAATGAGGAACAGGTGGCCGGTGTCCTGGCTGCCACGATCAGCCCCGTCCCCGCCGGTAAAGTCCGCATCGACACCAACGATTTCCCGGTACAGATCGGCAAGGGCACACGGTTCACCGGTATCGATGCCGTGCGCAGCATCCCCCTGCCCGCTGCCGGCGCACCCGTAACCCTGGGCAGCATCGCGTCCGTGGAACAGGTGGACGTGCCCGTCTCCATTACCGCCAGCAACGGCCAGCGGACCGCCAAAGTGTCAGTCACGCCGTCGGGCTCCAACCTTGGAGCAGTGAACGCGGAGGTGCAGAAGCGCCTCACAGACGTCAGCCTCCCTGCAGGAGTCACGGCCGAACTCGGCGGCGCCACCACCCAGCAGGCTGAGTCCTTCCGGCAGCTGGGCCTGGCGCTCCTCGCGGCGATCGCCATTGTCTACGTCATTATGGTGGCCGCGTTCAAGTCGCTGATCCAGCCGCTGATCCTGCTGGTCTCGGTTCCCTTTGCTGCCACCGGTGCCGTGGCCCTGCTGCTGGCTACCGGCGTTCCCCTGGGCCTTCCGTCGCTGATCGGCATGCTGATGCTCGTGGGAATCGTTGTCACCAATGCCATTGTGCTGATCGACCTCATCAACCAGTACCGCGCACCCCGGAACGGCCGCGCCGGGATGAGCGTGGCCGACGCCATCACCCACGGCGCGCGGCAGCGCCTCCGCCCCATCCTGATGACCGCGCTGGCCACTGTTTTTGCCCTGACACCCATGGCTCTTGGCCTGACCGGGGGCGGTGGCTTCATTTCCCAGCCGCTGGCCGTTGTGGTGATCGGCGGCCTGGTCTCGTCCACCGCGCTGACACTGGTGCTGGTTCCGGTGCTGTACCGGCTCGTGGAGGGACGCAGGGAAAAGAATGCCCTGCTCCGGGCCATTAAGGAGCGTCCTGAGTTTGCGGAAACGGACGACGTCGACGCCGAGTTCCGGGACTGGACCACCGGTACGGTGCCCCGTGTCAGTGGCCGCCGCGCCGCCGCGGGCGACCCCGGGTAACGTCTGGAATATTCTCGCCGGGGATGCGTTATACCCATCGATACATGCAAACGCATGAAAATCGGGTATAGTGGAAGCAAGCCCAGAGAAGTCCAGGAACGGAAGGCACACCATGCAGATCGGCGTATTCAGCGTCAGCGACATCACCACTGACCCCACCACCGGCCGGACGCCCACGGAGAACGAGCGCATCAAGGCGGCCGTGGCGATCGCCAAAAAGGTCGAGGAAATCGGCATGGATGTGTACGCCATAGGCGAGCACCACAACCGCCCGTTCTTCTCCTCCTCGCCCACCACCACCCTCGCGTACATCGCAGCCCAGACCGAGCGGATCACCCTCTCCACGGCCACCACGCTGATCACCACCAACGATCCGGTCAAGATCGCCGAAGACTTCGCCATGCTGCAGCATCTGGCCGACGGCCGCGTGGATCTGGTCCTGGGCCGGGGGAACACGGCTCCGGTGTACCCCTGGTTCGGCAAGAACATCCAGGACGGCGTGGAACTGGCCATCGAGAACTACAGCCTGCTGCGGCGGCTGTGGGACGAGGACACAGTGAACTGGTCCGGCAAGTTCCGCACCCCGTTGCAGAACTTCACCTCCACCCCGCGCCCGCTCGACGGCGTCGCCCCGTTCGTCTGGCACGGCTCCATCCGGACGCCGCAGATCGCCGAAGTGGCCGCCTACTACGGCGACGGCTTCTTCGCGAACAACATCTTCTGGCCCAAGGAGCACTACCAGCAGCTGATTAGCCTCTACCGTGAGCGTTACGAGCACTACGGCCACGGCAAGGCGGACCAGGCCATTGTGGGCCTCGGTGGCCAGTTCTTCATGCGGAAGAACTCCCAGGACGCGGTCAAGGAATTCCGGCCCTACTTCGACAACGCCCCGGTCTACGGCCACGGACCGTCGATGGAAGACTTCACCTCGCAGACGCCCCTCACCGTGGGCAGCCCGCAGGAAGTCATCGAAAAGACCCTGACGTTCCGCGAATACTTCGGCGACTACCAGCGCCAGCTGTTCCTGATCGACCACGCCGGCCTGCCCCTGAAGACCGTCCTGGAGCAGCTTGACCTGTTCGGCGAGGAAGTCCTCCCGGTGCTCCGCAAGGAATACGCTGCCCTCAAGCCGGCCCACGTGCCGGATCCACCCACCCACGCCGGCCGCGTCGCCGCCCTCATGGCAGCGCAGGCGTCGGAAACGACCCCTTCGGAGGCGTGATGGCTGCGGACCGAAACGAATCACCCATCCGCCTGGCAGCGGAAACCTGGGAATCCCTGTTCCGGGCGCAGGTTGCCGTCATGCGCAGGCTGCAGGCCGGCCCGGCTTTCCGGAAAGTGGCAATGAACGAATACGACGTTCTGTTTACGCTGTCCCGGTGTCCCTCCGGCTGGCTCCGCCTCAATGAACTCAATGACCATGTCCTGCTGAGCCAGTCGAGCCTCAGCCGGCTGGTTGAGAGGCTGGAGAAGCGGGGGCTCGTGGTCCGGATGGCGGCCCCGAACGACGGCCGCGGCGTGCTGCTGAAGCTCACCGAGGAGGGCGCGGCCCTCCAGAAGGAGATCGGCCGCGAGCATGTGCGGGACATCTCCAGCCTGGTGGGGCCCGCCCTGACGGCCGCCGAGCAGAAGGAACTTCAGCGGCTCACCGAGAAGCTCCGGCATTCCGTGGGGGCACGGCCGGCGAAGTAACCTCCCGGGCAGTGTCTGGGCCCCGTCTGGGCCCTCCGGGAAACTAGCCCAGCACGACCAGCCTGGCCGGATCCTCCGACGGCAGCTGGCCGTTGACCACAGCAGTGACGCGCAACTCGTTCAGCGTCAGGCGCCCGCCCACCGTGGACAGGAACGCGGTGTCGGACGAGTCCCGGCCGGCCGTGATCCGCAGCATCGACTCCCGCGGGGCCAACCCCGTGGGGTCGATGACGTGCCAGGCCCCGTTGACATGGGCCTCCGCCACCGCGTGGAAATCCATGGGGCTCAGCCCCGGTGCGTACACGGCCGTAAGCCGGGCCGGGACGTCCTTGGAACGCAGCAGCGCGATGGCCAGGTGCGCGAAGTCCCGGCACACTCCCCTGCGGTGCAGGAGGGTTTCCACGGCGCCGTCGGTGCCCCTGGACGAACCGCTGATGTACCGCAATTCGCCAAATACCCAGCTCCGCACTGCCTGGAGCAGTTCCGCACCGTGCAGGCCGCCAAATTCGGCGTAGGCCGTGGGCAGGAGCCGGTCCGACTCCGCGTAGCGGCTCGGCCGCACGTAGCGGATGAGCTCCGCCAGGGTGGCCTCTTCCGGGACCGCCTGCCCTGCCACCGTCGCCGCGTACTCAACGGTGACCTCGGCGGGATCGGCGAACTCCATGTAGTGCAGGCGGCCGCCATGATGGTCCGCGAGTTCCTGCAACGGAACCCGCTGCCCGTCGGCGGTCACAGTCAGGGATTCATCAAACGAGGTGTAGCCGGGATTCCTTGCTACGGCGATGGCCAGGGCTGCCTTCGTGTCGGCGATGGTCCTAAAGACCATGCGTGCGGAAACGGTGCGTTCCATGTATCTCCGGGGTGTGAGGTAGTGGCAAAACTTCCCGCCCGGCCCGGCGCTGATGGTGCCGGAGGCAGGACTAGTTTTTGATCTTCAGAGACATTAGCATCCGCTGGACGTTCGCGAATTCCGGGCTCTCCTCCACGTACTTTGCTGCCTGGCCCAGGGTGTCGAATGCCTTGGCCGGAGCCACCTTCTCATCCGGCGCAAAGGCCTTCAGCGCGCCCAGGTCACCGAACGAGTAATCCCCTTTTCCTGCCGGGCCACGGACCACATTGAGCAGTTCGCAGGCTTGACGGTCTGCCCCGCCCACAATGTTGGTGATGCCGTAGGAGCCGAAGTAGTGGTAGCCCTGGATGACGCGGAACACCGCGTGCGGGGCGATGGTGCCTTCCCCCGTCAGGCCAGGAAGCTCCACGGGCACACTGCTGATCACAACGTACGGCTTCCCGGCACCGTCGGGACACGCGGACGGCGACGACGGCGGCAGTCCCGTCCGCAGCGCGGCCACAAACGTGCCGTCCTGCTTCTTTACCTCGATCTTCAGAGCACCAGGCATGGCACCGTCCTCAGGCGCGACGGACTGGGCGATCCATTCCTCCGGCAAGTCGAAACTGACCGTCTTCGCCGGATCGGTGAAAGTTTTCCAGGCCGCAGAAGTTGCTGCCGGGCCGGGAGATACGGAAGCCGAAGCGTCGGGTGCAGAAGGGTTTGACGACGGGGAACCGGTAGTTCCGGTGGAGTCCGCGGCGGCACCCGGGCTGGCCGATGTGTCCGGCTGTGCCGTCCACGCCGAACCGCTGCCGCCAGGGGCGCTGCACCCGGTCGCCAGGGCACCGGCCAGCAGAAGTGCCGCCGTCCGCAGTCCCCACGATGTCGCCTTGTGTGTCATGGTGCCAGCCTATCGGCGGACGACGGCGGCCAAGGGCCGGAGCCCCGTGTCGCCGTCGGACATTCCCCGCACCCAAGGGCGCTAGGCTGGGGACTATGGCGGAAGAGCAGTACGGCGCGGACGAACAGAGCCTGGCGGACATCTCTGCCCTCGACATTGCGGACTGGCGGCTGCGCACGTTTGCCCTATACGACACCGTGCGGAAAATTGCCGCGGATAACCCCGCCGAGGCCCATTCCCTCTGGCGGCATGAACGCGACCGGATGTTCGCGACCCATCCGGCCTCAGCCCTTACGGCCAAAGACAAGGCCCAGTTCTCCGGCCTGAAGACGGCCGACTACGATCCCATCTACCGCTTCTACGTGCCGCTGACCCTTGAAGGTGCCGGCCGGGAAATGACAGTGGAAACCGCCACTGACGGCGTGGTCCGTTTTGTCCGGCTGGGCACGTTCGATCTTCCCGAAATGGGCCAGCTCGGTGTGTGGAAACTGCACGGTTACGGCGGCGGGATATTCGTTCCCTTCCGGGACGCCACGGCCGGCAAGCCCGGCGGAACCTATGGCGCCGGCCGGTACCTCCTGGACACCATCAAGGGCGCGTTCCACGGCGTCCAGGGTTCCGGGCCCGGCGCCGAGTTTGTCCTGGACTTCAATTTTGCCTATAACCCGTCCTGCGCGTACAACGAGGCCTGGGCCTGCCCGCTGCCCGGCCCGTCCAACCGCCTGGCCGTGGAGATCCCGGTGGGCGAGCTGTACTGAGACGGCCGACCGGAGGACGTAGGATGTCATCATGACTGCCAGCGCTTCCCGTCGCCTTGCCCGTGTCCGTCCCCTGTCCCCGGCTGTTGCCGACGAGCATTTCTTCGTGGCCAATGACGCTCCTGACTTCGGTTCCGACGCCGGCCGGTCCTGGACGGTTGTTGCTTCCCCCTTCGCCGCGTCCCGTGCAAACGCCAACAGCCCGGCCCGGCCCGGTTGGGAGTCCGGCACGGTGGTAAACGAGGACTCGTTCACGTTCCTGGCGCCCTCGATTCCGGTCAACGTCTTCGGCATGGCGCACAACACCGGCCAGCCCGGCCGCGACCTCCCGGCGCAGGCCTTCCACAAGGCCGCATCCAGCGTGGTCGGCCCCGGCGACGCCATCGAACTGAGCTCCACGGTGGGCTACGTGGACCCGGAAGCTGAACTGACCGTCGTCGTCGGGCGCACGGTCCGTGGGCTGACACGGGAGACTGCCCGCGGCGCCATCCTTGGATTCACCATCGGCAACGACGTCTCAGCGCGCGATCTGCAGAAGTCTGACGAACTCTGGATCAGCGCCAAGAGCCAGGACACCTTCACTCCCGCAGGACCGTGGATCGTCACGGACCTTGACGTCTCGGACCTGTCCATCGGCATCGTCCACAACGGCACCGAGCTGAAGGCCGCCAGCAGCGCCGACCTCGGCTGGAAGGTGGACGAAATCCTCGTTTACTTGAGCTCTTTCATGACCCTGCATGCCGGCGATCTGGTCCTCACCGGCTTCCCGGCGGAGTGTGCCCGCATCCAGCCCGGCGACACGGTGGTGTGCCGCGTGGAGGGCATTGGCGAGCTCAGCAACCCGGTCACGGCTGCGTCCTGGGAGGAATCGCCGGCCTGATATGTCAGGCTTAACCTATGGAGACCCCTGCTGCGCCCGCCGCCCAGCTGACGCAGCAGCCCACCCGCGGTGCGCCGGCCACCAAGCATTACCGCGGAATCTTCAGGTTTCCGGTGGTCCGGCAGCTCCTTCGTTTCACCGGCGTCGGTATTATCTGCACCGCCACGTCACTGGCGCTGTATGCCTTGCTGCGCCCCTGGCTTGGACCGCAGCCGGCCAACGCTGCCGCGCTGGTGCTGACGTCGTTGATGAACACGTCGCTGAACCGCAGGCTGACGTTCAAGATCTCCGGGCAGCGCCGGATGGCCCGTGACCACCTGAACGGTGTTATTGTCATCGCCGTGGCGCTGGTCATTACCGGCGGCAGCCTGGGCGTGCTGCATTGGCTGCACCCGGACGCCACCGTGTCCGATGAGCTCTGGACCACCACACTCTCAGGCTTCGCGGCCACCGCCGTGCGGTTCACGATGCTGCGGCACTGGATCTTCCGCCGCGCCCGCCACATCTGACCCCCTCCCCCAACTGACTCGCATTTAACGTCGTCATTCGCGCTTTTGACGACGTTAAGTGCCAGTCAGATGGGCTATTGGGCGTCAGTTGCGGCCCAGAGTCCGGACGCTTCCAACGGCGGCGCCCACGGCGGCCGCTGCCTGCTCCAGTTCCTCAGCGGTTACCGTCGAGGTGAAGCTGAACCGCACGGCGGTCTGCGCCACTTCGGCGTCATAGCCCAGCGCTGTCAGCACCGGCGATGGCGCATCCGAACCGGCCGCGCATGCCGAACCGCTGGAGCAGACCACGCCCTGCCGCTCCAGCTCCAGCAGAACCGACTCGCCGCTGGTGCCGGGGAAGCAGAAGGACGCCACTGACGGCAGCCGTTCCATGCGGTGTCCGGTGAGCAGTGCGCCGGGAACCGTGTCCAGAATGGTGGCGATGAATCGTTCGCGGAGCCCGGCCACGCGGGTGGCCAGTTCCGGCCGTTCAGCGTGGGCAAGCGTCAGGGCGGTGGCCAGCGCCACGGCCCCGGCCACGTTTTCGGTCCCCGACCGGCGCCCCCGTTCCTGGCCGCCGCCGTGCACCAGGGGCTCGACGCGGGTCCGGCCGCGGACATACAGCACACCGCAGCCCTTGGGCGCCCCCAGTTTGTGGCCGGAAATACTCAGCGCATCCACGCCCAGCGCCCTGACGTCCAGGGGCAGCCAGCCCGCGGCCTGGACGGCGTCGGTGTGGAACGGCACGCCATGCTCAGCGGCAACGGCAGCCAGTTCGGCGACCGGCTGGATGGTGCCCACCTCATTATTCGCGTACATGATGCTGACCACGGCGGTCTCCGGCCTGAGCACGGCGGCGAGCGCCTCGGGCGTCACGCGGCCGGTCCCGTCCACGGGAACCACATCCACCGTGAACCCGTGGAACCGTTCCAGGTACAGCGCGGACTCCTCCACTGCGGGATGTTCGACGGCGCTGATCACCACGCGGTTGAGCGCAGGGTCTGCCGCCTGCCGGGCCAGGGCGATGCCCTTGACCGCGAGGTTGTCAGCCTCCGTGCCACCGGAGGTGAAGGTGATCTCGCCCGGGCGGCAACCGAGCACCATGGCCACGGCAGCGCGGGCGCCCGCAAGGGCGGACGCGGCGGCCTCGCCCAGGGTGTGGTGGCTGGAGGGGTTGCCGAACTCGCCGCTCAGGTAGGGCCACATGGCCTCGAGGACTTCGCGGCGGACAGGCGTGGTGGCGGCGGCGTCGAGGAAGATCATGGCAGCGTCAGCCGGCGCTCAGTTCGACGTCCAGGCCGAGGTCCAGGGCGGCGACGCTGTGGGTGAGTCCGCCGACCGCGATGACGTCCACTCCCGCCGCGGCGATGTCCGCCACGGTGCCGAGGTTGACGTTGCCGCTGGCCTCGACCCGGGCGCGCCCGGCCACCTGCCGGACACCTGCCCGCAGATCCTCAAGGGAAAAGTTGTCCAGCATGATGGTGTCGACGCCGGCGGCGAGGACGGGTTCGATCTGCTCTGCCCGGTCCACCTCCACCTCGAAGTGGGTGGTGTGCCCCAGCTGGGCCTTCGCCGCGGCCAGGAGTTCGGTCAGCTTTGCCGAATCGCCCCCGGTCATCACGGCCAGATGGTTGTCCTTGGCCAGCACGGCGTCGGACAGGCTGTAGCGGTGGTTCGCTCCCCCTCCGCAGCGGACGGCGTAGCGCTCCAGCACCCGCAGGCCGGGCGTGGTCTTGCGGGTGTCCGTGATGCGGGCCCTGGTACCTTCGACCAGCCGGACGAATTCCGCGGTCTTGGTGGCGATGGCACTCATCCGCTGCACGAGGTTCAGGCCAACACGTTCGGCGAGCAGCACCGAGCGCGCGTTGCCGGTGACGCGCGCGAGGTGCGTGCCGGCGTCGAACGCCTCGCCGTCGGCGAGCAGCAACTCGACGTCGGTGTCCGGGTCCACGAGCTTCATGGCGTCTCGGAACACGGTTCCGCCGCTGAACACGCCTGGCACCCGGGCATTGAGGACAGCGGTGGCGCGGGCTTCGGCGGGGATCAGCAGCTGCGAGGTGATGTCGCCGTTGGGCGCGTCCTCGGCAAAGGCGCGCTCCAGGATGTCCCGGACGGGTGCTGCGGGGAGGGTCAGGCTAGTCATTAACGAGGCTCGCTTTCCGGCTCATGGTGTAACGCTTGTCAGAATATTCGACGACGGCGGGCGCGGGACCGCTGTCATTGCGGTAATGCGCCCCCAAGGATTCCCGCCGCTCCCGGGCGGCATGCACGAGTAACTGCGCAGCCAACAAAAGATTGGCATCCTCATGCTCCCGAGGATCCAAGGAGTCAGGACTGCTTTCGGCAGGTTCGACGGCGGCCCACGCGTTGAGTGCCGCAGCGGCCTCACGAAGTTCCTCCCCGAAGCGGATCACTCCGGCCTTAGCTGTCATCAAGTGGCGAAGTGCCGTGCGGGAGAAGGACCCAGTCGCAGGAACGGCATCAACCTTCCAGGCAGGCACCGCGAGCGCCGGCGGTTCAATAGTTGCACTTGACGTGAGCGTCCCGTAGTCGCCTGAGGGCGCTCCGGTAGCGTGCGCGTCCTCCACGAAGTCGCGGGACAGCGGTGCGGAAGCGTGCGTCAAGGGGAGGCCGCCCGCGGCCGAGACAGCACGCGGAGCATCGGTGTCCCGCGACGGACCGGACGCAAGGAACCCTTCAACGGCCCGCCGCCCGAAGACAAGTCCCTCAAGCAATGAGTTACTCGCCAACCGATTAGCACCTTGAACCCCGGTGCAAGCAACCTCCCCGGCAGCCAGCAACCCAGGCACAGAAGTCCGCCCATAGAGGTCAGTGACAACGCCGCCCATCCAGTAGTGCGCGGCAGGTGCCACCGGGACGAGTTCCCGGGTCCAGTCGACGCCGGCTTGGCGGGTGCGGGCGCTGATCGTGGGGAACCGCTTTTCGAGGTAGCCCTTGCCGTGCCGGACTTCCACCGCCATCGCATCGAGGAACACGTGGCCGTTGGGGTCCCCAAGGGCGGCCAGGTGCAGGGCGATGCTGCGGGAAACGACGTCGCGCGGGGCGAGTTCGGCGTCCGGGTGGTACGCGGGCATAAAGCGTTCGCCGTGGGCGTCCAGCAGGATGGCGCCTTCGCCGCGGACGGCTTCGGAGATCAGCAGCGGTTCAGTTCCGTTGCCGGCGGCCTCGAGGGCATCCGCCGGCAGCACCATGCAGGTGGGGTGGAACTGGAAGAACTCCAGGTCCGCCACGGCAGCTCCGGCCCGCCAGGCGAGCGCCAGCCCGTCGGCGGTTGCCACGGCCGGGTTGGTGGTCTGGGCGAACAGCTGGCCGGCTCCCCCGGTGGCCAGAAGCACGGCATCGCCGTGGACGCCCAGTTCCCGCCCGTCGTGGAGGCAATTCACGCCTGCCACGCGGCCCTCGCTCTGCGACAGAGAGGTCACCAGGGCACGCCCGATCACCTCGATCTTCCCGGCGGCCTGCGCGTCCAGGACGGTCCTGATGAGCGCCCGGGCCACGCCGGCACCGGTTGCGTCGCCGCCGGCGTGCAGGATGCGCGGCGCGGAATGGGCGGCTTCGAGCCCGAGCGAGGGGTCGCCGTCGTCGTCCATATCGAAACGCACGCCGAAGCGTTCCAGGCCGGCAATGTCCAGGCGGGCCTCTGTGCAGAGGACGCGGACGGCCTCTTCGTCGCAGTGTCCGACCCCGGCTTTGAGCGTGTCCGCGATGTGCGCGGCCACGGTGTCCCCGGGCGAGGGCTCGTCCAGGACTGCGGAAATGCCGCCCTGCGCGTAGTAGGTGTTGCTGTCCGCGAGCGCGCCCTTGGTCAGCAGCACCACTTCAGCACCCGCGTCGGCGGCAAGCAGTGCCGAGTACAGTCCCGCAATGCCGCTCCCGACGACGATCAGCCGCCGGGGTGCCGGACCACCGGCTGGGCTCTCTGCGCTCATGTGGGGCTCGTTTCGATTTCCGGTATTACAGCGGGCGGGCTACAGCGGACGCGAGGCGAGCATACGCTCAAGCGCGGTTTTGGCGTTGTCCTGGACGGAATCGTCCACGCTGATGCGGTTGACGATGCGGCCTTCGACGAGTTCTTCCAGGACCCAGGCGAGGTAGCCGGGGTGGATGCGGTACATCGTGGAGCAGGGGCAGATCACTGGGTCCAGGCAGAAGATGGTGTGCTGCGGGTACTCTGCCGCGAGCCGGTTGACCATGTTGATCTCGGTGCCGATCGCGAAGGTGGTGGGTTCGGTGGCGGCTGCGATGGCCTTCTTGATGAAGTCGGTGGAGCCGGCGGAATCGGCGGCGTCCACCACCTCCATGGGGCACTCGGGGTGAACGATGACGTTGACGCCGGGGAACTCGGCCCTGGCCTTTTCGATCTGGCCGACGTTGAAGCGCTTGTGCACCGAGCAGAAGCCGTGCCACAGGATGACGCGGGAATCGAGGAGGGTCTGTTCGTCGTTGCCGCCCAGTTCCTTGCGCGGGTTCCACATGGGCATCTGCTCCAGCGGCACACCCATCGCCTTGGCGGTGTTGCGGCCCAGGTGCTGGTCGGGGAAGAACAGGACCCGCTGGCCGCGTTCGAAGGCCCATTCCAGGACTACCTTGGCGTTGGAGGAGGTGCAGACGATGCCCCCGTTGCGGCCGCAGAAAGCCTTCAGGGCTGCGGAGGAGTTCATATAGGTGACCGGAATGACCGGGACGCGGCCGGCGTCGTCCTTCTCCGAACCGAAGATCTCTTCAAGCTGTTCCCAGCACTCCTCCACGGAGTCAGTGTCCGCCATGTCCGCCATGGAGCAGCCGGCGGCGAGGTTGGGCAGGATGACAGCCTGTTCCGGGGTGGAGAGGATGTCCGCGGTCTCTGCCATGAAGTGCACGCCGCAGAAGATGATGGCCTCGGCGTCGGGCCGGGTGAGGGCGGCGTTGGCCAGCTGGAAGGAGTCGCCCACGAAGTCGGCGTACTGGATGACCTCGTCGCGCTGGTAGAAGTGGCCCAGGACCACTGCCCGGTCGCCGAGCTTTTCCTTGGCCGCACGGATGCGCACATCGAGTTCGGCATCGCCGGCGAGCTTGTACTCCTCCGGCAGTTGCCCCTGGCGCGGCGTCGCAGCCGGGGCGACGTCCGCACTCGAGGCGCCGGGTCCATAAGCAGGGGCGCCGGCGAGGGCCTCGGCAAGGTCATACTCCCACGGGCCCTTGGCGAGCGCCGGGCTGCAGGTGGCTGCTGTCTTGCTTCGGGCCGCGCTTTCGGCCTGTTCGCGCGTGATCAGCTGGATGGCTGTATTGACGCTGCTCATGGTGTGCTCCTGTTATCGGGGTCAAGGCCGGGGCGGCCGGTGAAGCGGTATAGACGTGGCGGGCGGTGCTTGCCGCCTTGGAGGTATTCGCCGGTTTCTTCGATCTCCGGCGTGGATTTGATCTGGCGGCGGAAGTTGGCCGGGTCCAGCAGGGTGTCCAGGACGGCTTCGTAGACTTCCCGGACCTGGGCGAGCGTGAAGTATTCCCCCAGGAAGTGGTAAGCCACCGAGCCGTAGGCCAGCTTGTCCCGCAGCCGCCGAAGCGCGTAGTCAACAATGGCGTTGTGGTCGAAGGCCAGGTCCCCCACCTTGTCCGCCCGGAACCACTTCACGTTCTCCGATTCGTCGGCCAGGGCGGCCTCGGTGGGCTGGACCAGCGCCCAGTAGACGATCGACACCACGCGCTGGGTGGGTGAGCGGTGCAGCCCGCCAAAGGCGTAGAGCTGTTCAAGGTAGCTCGGCGCAAGCCCCGTGGTTTCCCGGAGGTTCCGCGAGGCCGCGTCCTGCAGGGACTCGGCGTGCGTGAGCGGTCCACCGGGCAGCGCCCACAGGTCCTTGTAGGGCTCACGGATCCGGCGGACCAGTGGAAGCCACAGCGTGGGCCGGCCCGAGGATTCACTGGGCCGCAGGGCGAAGATGACGGTGGAGATGGCGAGCGGGGGTGCGGCGGTGGCCCGTTCGGAGACGTTCGCTGAATTGCTGTACACGGTTGCTCACCCGCTCTCCGCTGCTTCGTTGCCATCGCTTAGTTAAAGTCATTTTGACTAGAACTGATTCTACGGCCACTTTCCTCTGATTCAAAATGTTTCGCCGCCCCACGCCACTGGCGAAGCTCCCGGGGCGGCTCCCCGGAGGCTGCTACTCCGGCTGCATAACAGCCGCGGCTTCCAGCAGGTTCAGGGTCCGGCCCTGGAAGTGGGTGTTGAGGACAATCACGGACGACGCACGGAGCACGGTCCTGGTGGCGATCATGGCATCAAGAACGCGCTGCAGATCGGGATTTGACCGCGCTGCAATCCTCGCCATGAGATCGGAACTGCCGGACACGGTGTGGACCTCGATCAGTTCCGGGATCGCAGCCAGCGCCTCAGCCACGGCATCGTGGCCCAGGTCCTGGTTGATGGTGAGCGAACAGAACGCCACTACCGGGAAGCCAAACTTTGCCGGATCGGGCCGGGGAACCCACGAACTGATCACGCCGGCCACCGTCATCCGGTCCAGCCGGGACTGTATGGTGGCGCGGGCAACGCCCAAGACCCTGGAGGCCTCCAGCACCGACCCCCGCGGTGTGTCCGTGAAGAATCGGACAATCCTGGCGTCCAGGGCGTCGATGTTCATCAATCTCCTCGAGATCCGGCTGACCGGCCAGCATTTTGCTATCCGGACAGCGTCATGGTGATTCAAACTGTCATCATCGTTGCACGGGCACCCCCCACCAACCAGTTCCCCAGGGGGTAAATTCAAATGGTCCCTGCGCGGACACCCCCTACGCTCCAAGAAGGTTCACAGGCATGACGTTGAAGTCCACGGAAGTGCGGCCGGAATCCCACCTCGGCCACACCATGAAACCCCGCCAGCTCACCATGATGGGCCTGGGCAGTGCCATCGGCGCCGGACTGTTCCTGGGGTCCGGCGCCGGGGTCCATGCCGCCGGGCCGGCCGTCCTGGTCTCTTACCTGGTTGCCGGGACCCTCATCATCCTGGTGATGTGGGCACTGGGGGAAATGTCTGCCGCAAACCCTACAAGCGGCGCATTCTCCGTCTACGCCGAGCGGGCTCTTGGAAAAACCGCCGGCGCCACCGTGGGCTGGCTGTGGTGGCTCCAGCTGGTGGTGGTCATCGC
>DIZT01000340.1:20240-27895 GCA_002427975.1 Micrococcaceae bacterium UBA6021
TGGGCGCTGGCCCTGGTCTTTATGGTGGCGTTTACCGCCATCAACCTGACAGGAGTCAGGAACTTCGGCGAGTTCGAGTTCTGGTTCGCCATCCTGAAGGTTGCCGCCATCGTGGTGTTCCTGGCGGTGGGCGCCGCACTGCTGCTGGGGATCCTTCCCGACGTGGCATCCCCCGGCCTGGCCAACATCACCACTGATTTCGCTCCTGCGGGGCTTGGCGGAATCGCCACGGCGCTGTTCGTGGTGATCTTCGCGTTCGGCGGGACCGAGATCGTGGCCGTGGCCGCCGCGGAAACCGAGGACCCCGAACACAGCGTGGGCAGAGCAATCCGGACAGTCGTGTGGCGCATCCTGGTCTTCTACATCGGATCCGTCTTTGTCATCGCGGCGGTCCTGCCCGTCACCTCCGACGGCCTCGCATCCCCGTTTGCCGGCGTGCTCGACGCAGCCCGGATCCCCGGTGCCGGCACGGCAATCACCCTCGTCGCCGTCGTCGCGCTTCTCTCCGCGCTGAACGCCAATCTCTACGGCGCGTCCCGCATGGTGTATTCGCTCGCCGAACGCGGCGAGGCTCCCCGCTTCCTGGCCAGGCTCAGCGGCACCAGCGTGCCGATGCTGGCGGTAGGCGTCTCCGTGGCGTTCGGTTTCATCGCCACGGTCCTTGAACTCCTGTTCCCGGACCGGATCCTGCCTGCCCTGTTCCAGCTGGTCGGGTCCACGTGCCTGGTGGTCTGGGGCACTGCCCTGGTTTCGCAGCTCATTCTCCGACGACGCGCGGACCGTTCCGGGACACCCCTGTCCTTGCGCATGAAGGGCTTCCCGGGCCTGACAATCTTCGGGCTGGTATTGCTCGGCGTGATCTTCGCCGTGGGCTTCAGCGCCGAGAGCAGCCGCAGTCAGCTGTTCAGCACCATCGCCCTCATCGCGGGGCTCGCTGCGGCCTGCTGGCTCGGCGCCCGGCTCACGAACTCCCGCCGCACCCCCAAGTAGGTCGCATTTAACGTCGCCATTCCGCTCCATAGCGACGTTAAATGCGAGTCAGTTGGGTGGGGACAGAAAACCCGGCGGCGGCTGGAACTGTACAAATTGTGAAGCCGCGGGCCCTGATGCGGGACAGTTTTTGGCAGTCTGGCCAGCCTTCGCTGTGCTGATTGCCCACGCATCCGGCGGTGACTAGGGTCACAGGCATGGACACACTTCCTCCGCCGGCATCCGGCAACGAAACGGCGCCTCTGAACCCCGGCCAGCTCCGCGAACTGTATTCGCTCATGGTGGCCGTCCGGCACCTGGACACCTCCGCCGTCGCCTGGCAGCGGCAAGGCATCATCCCCGGCTATGCCCCCGAACTGGGCCAGGAAGCAGCCCAGGTGGGCAGCGGCTACGCCGTGGACCTGTCCCGCGACTTTGTCTTCCCCACGTACCGGGAAATGGGCGTGGCCCGCGCCATGGGCGTGGACATGGTTGCCTACATGGCCACCCACAAAGCCACGTGGCATGGCGGCCTCTACGATCCCCTGGAATCCCGGCTCGCGCCGATCCAGGCCGTGGTGGCCGGCTCCGTGCTTCACGCCGTCGGGTGGGCGCACGGCCAAACCCTGGCTGCCGCCCCCGGTGACGAAACAGGCGTGGCCCTGAGCTACTTCGGCGACGGCGCCTCATCCCAGGGCGACGTCCACGAGGCCATGAATTTCGCGGCCATCCTGAAGGCACCGGTGGTGTTCTTCGTCCAGAACAACGGCTGGGCAATCTCAGTGCCCACCGAACGCCAGGTGGCCGGCGGCTCAGTGGCCGCCCGCGCCGAGGGCTATGGCATCCCCGCCGTCCAGGTTGACGGCAACGATGTGGTGGCCGTCCTGGAGGCCACCCGTCGGGCGCTGGCACACTGCCGGGCCGGGAAGGGTCCCGTCCTCCTCGAGGCCATGACCTACCGCCGCGGCCCGCATTCCACCTCTGATGACCCGGGCCGCTACCGCACGCTTGAGGAAGAGCACGACGGCGGAGGCCAGGATCCGCTGGAACGCTTCCGTCAGGTCCTGCTCGCCGGCGGCGTCGCCGATGAGGAGTTCTTCGCCGCCGCCCTCGCGTCCGCCAAGGCGGAAGAGGAACAGATCCGGGAGGACCTCCAGGCTTTGGGTCCCCGCCCCGGCAGCGAAATGTTCAGCATGGTGTTCCAGGAAATCACGCCCGGTCTGCAGGCCCAGGCTGCCAACTGGCGGAAGGAGTCCGAGCATGTCTAACTCGGTTCTTGGATTTCGACAAGCTCACTCACCGGAGGGGCAAGCTCACTCACCGGAGGGGCAGGCTCACTCACCGGTGGCCGTGATGTCCATGCAGCAGGCCTTGAACCGCGCCCTGGACGAGGTCCTCGCGGAAAACGCCAAGGCCGTCATCTTCGGCGAGGACTGCGGCCGGCTCGGCGGTGTCTTCAGGATCACGGACGGCCTGCAGGCAAAATACGGCGAAGCACGGGTCTTCGATACACCGCTGGCAGAGTCAGGCATCCTGGGCATGTCCGTGGGCCTGGCGATGGCCGGTTTCCACCCGATTCCCGAGGTGCAGTTCGACGGCTTCGCCTACCCGGCCATCAACCAGATCGTGTGCCAGATCGGCCGGATGAACTACCGAAGCCGCGGCACTCTGCCGATGCCCATCACCCTGCGCGTACCCAGCTTCGGCGGCATCCGCGCCCCCGAACACCACGGCGAATCACTCGAGGCCCTCTTCGCCCACGTACCGGGCCTGAAGGTGGTGTCGCCGTCGAACCCGCACGAGGCGTACCACCTCCTCAAGTACGCAGCCTCCCGCCCGGATCCGGTGATCTTTATGGAGCCGAAGTCGCGCTACTGGCAAAAGGGTGAGGTTGGGCTCGCCAACGCCGATGCGGGCGGCGGCTCCCCCACCGGCGCGAAGGTCATGCGTGCAGGCCGCCACCTCACGCTCGTGGCGTGGGGTGCCATGGTGGCGCGCTGCCTGCAGGTGGCCGAACTGGCGGCCGAGGACGGCGTGGACATTGAGGTCCTGGACGTGCGCTGGCTCAAGCCCATCGACGCCCAGGCACTGGTGACGTCCGTGGGAAAGACGCGGCGCGCCGTCGTCGTCCATGAAGCCCCGCTGACCTCCGGCCTGGGCGCGGAGGTGGCGCAACTGATCACCCAGGGCTGCTTTGACACCCTCAAGGCACCGGTGGAGCGCGTGACGGGCTTCGATGTCCCGTATCCGTCCGGTGACCTCGAAGACGAATACATCCCCAACGTTGACCGGATCCTTAGCGGGATCCAGCGAGTATTGGAGTACCGCCGTGGCTGAAATTTCATTCCCGCTCCCGGACCTCGGCGAGGGCCTGATCGAGGCGACCGTGCTGGAATGGCTGGTTTCGCCCGGCGATCAGGTGGAACGCAACCAGCCGCTGGTGGAGGTGGAAACCAGTAAATCCGCAGTTGAACTGCCCAGTCCGCAGGCAGGTAAAGTGGTGCGTACCTTCGGTGGGGCAGGCGACAGGATCACAGTCGGCGAACCCCTGATCGTGTTCGAGGTGCCGGACAACACTGCCGGAATCGTGGGTACGGTCCCGAAGGATGAGGCACCGACGCGCCGGGTCCGCCTGAGCGCCGTACTTGATGAGGACTGACACGATGAGCGGCAGGCACACCGGCGAGATGCATTCCCACACCGTTGAGGGCACCGACCCCCAGCTCTATGTGGAGGTGCACGATCCTGCCTCGGATGCCGGGCTGCGGCCCGTCCTGCTGCTCCACGGTTTCTCCTCTTCCAGCAAACTCAACTGGCACGACACCGGCTGGGTGGCGGCCCTGCTCGAGGCGGGCCGCCGCATCATCACCGTGGATCTGCCAGGTCACGGCCGCAGCGGCGCCCCCGAGGACATGGACTCCTACTCCCCCAGCCGGATCCGTGCGGATCTCCTGCAGATAGCGTTCGACGCCGGCGTGCGGCCATTGCACGACGGTGACCCCGCCAGCGGGGTGGACGTTGTGGGCTATTCGCTGGGTGCCCGGCTCGCCTGGGAATTCGGCGCCACCCAGCCCGAGATCGTCCACCGCCTGGTCCTGGGCGGACCGAACATCGCCGATCCGCTGGCTGCCTTCGACCTCATCGCCGCCCAGCACTACCTCGCCGACGGAACCCCCATCGCCGACGAGTCCACGGCGGGCCTGCTCAAGATGGCCATGCTCCTGCCGAGCAACAACATCTTCGCGCTGCTGTCCCTGGTGGATGCCATCAAGGCCGAACCCTTCGACCCTGCCGAAGCCGTTCCGCACATGCCCATGCTTCTGGTGGCCGGCGACCAGGATGAACGTGCGGCCACCATGCCGCAGCTTGCCGAACTCGGAATCCGGGCAGGGTCCATGGCTGAACAGCTGACGTTGCCCGGGCGGAACCACGCCAACGCCATCACCAGCCGGGCGTTCAAACAGGGCGCCATCGCTTTCCTGGGTGTCTGATCCCTGAGTGTGGGATCCCTGACAGGAGTTTCATAGCGCCCGCATAGGTTCCACTGCTTGGATCGGGAGATGCACGATCCTTCCCAGCGGTGCGCCCGCCGCACGTCGGCCGCCATACGCCGCCGTTCCGTCCTGGTTGCCGCCGCCGCTTTCCTCGCCGTAGTCCTGATCGCTTCCGTCTACACGCTGGCCCATGCCCTGCCTTGGCAGGGAGCGGCTTTGCGCACCTCGACAGGCGTTGGCACCCGCACAGCCTCCGCCCGGATTGACGCGGGTCTGGACGCAGCCATCGAAGCCATCATCGGCGCCAACAGCCAGTACCAGGTGGGTGTTGCGCTGATGGATACCGCCGGCGGAGACCTGCACCAGTACGGCGTGGAGGAACCGTTCCAGGCGGCGAGCACGGCCAAGATCCTGACCGCCGCGGCTTACTACCGTCTGGTGGAGGAGGGTTTGGCGTCGCTCGATGATCCGCTGGGCGCCTTCACCTCGGGGTTCCAGATCCAGGCGATGGTCCAGGACAGCAACAACGATTCGTGGAGCCTGTTGATGGACGCCGTCGGCCATTCCGAACTCTCGGAGTACGCCGCCTCCATCGACGTCTCGTACGACCCCGAGGTGAACACGCTCTCGACCGCCGACATGGCCCATATCCTTGCGGAACTGTTCGAGGGCCGGCTCCTCAACCCGGAGCATACGGAGCAGCTGCTGTCCTACATGCAGAACACGAACTATGAGTACCTGATTCCGGCCGCGGTCCCTGACGGCGTCACCGTCTTCCACAAATACGGGCTCCTCGACGACGAACTCCACGACGCCGCCATCCTTTCCATGTCCGCCGGCAGCTACGTGCTGGTGATCTACACGAAGGGCACCGGTCTGAGCGACATCCCCCAGCGGACGGCGGTGATCCAGGACATCACCAAGGCCGTTACCGCCGCCCTTTCCTGACTCCACGGCGCAGGGCGACAGGATCCCGCATCCCGGCACGGCGGCAGAAGGTACGCTGGTGACAGGGCCGAAAATGCCGGAGAGGGGCCAATGAGCACGCGTTTTGAAGACCGCACCGATGCCGGTGAGCGGCTGGCGGCGGTGCTCACCCAGTTCCGGGAACGCCCCGACACCATAGTCCTGGGGCTGGCCCGCGGCGGAATCCCCGTGGCCGCCGCAGCAGCCAAGGCCCTGCACCTGCCCCTGGGTGCCGTTCTTGTCAGGAAACTCGGCATCCCAGGTCACGACGAAACAGCGTTCGGCGCCCTGGCCTGGTCCGGAGGCCGGGTAGTTCGCCTGCTCAACCGTCCCTTGATCGCCCGCATTCTGGACCACGGTGTCCGCCAGGAGTGGCTGGACGAAGTGGAGAAACGCGAGCGGGCCGAGCTGCTCCGCCGGGCCGGGACCTACCCGGGGATCAGCAACCACCTCACGGGCAAGACCGTCCTCCTGCTCGACGACGGCCTGGCCACCGGAGCCACCATGCGCGCCGCCGTCGAGGCCGCCCGTTCCGGTGGCGCGGCCCGCGTCGTCGCCGCAGCACCGGTGGGTTCGGTGGAAGCCTACGCGGCCGTGTCGAGGGTGTGCGATGCCGTGCTGTGCCTGCACCTGCCCGGCAAGTTCCGCGCCGTGGGCAGTTTCTACCGGCATTTCGAGCAATTGACCGACGACGACGCCATCAGCCTGCTGGATGGAAACCCATGACCCCTGCTGCAGTCCCCTCAGGAACAACGCAGGCTTCGCCGTCACAGACCCTTTCGCGCGGAATCCGGGCGCTGGAAATCCTGGCGGCGGCGCAGGCGCCGCTGACCATTGCTGAACTTGCCGACGCCATGGGCGTTCACCGTTCCGTGGCCTACCGGATCCTGCGGACCCTGGAAGACCACTCGTTGCTGGTGCGCGATGACTCCGGCAAAGTCCAGCCCGGGCCCGGGCTCGCTGTCCTGGCGCGGGGGGTTGCCCGCAACCTGCAAACGGCGGCGCTGCCAGAGCTGACACAGCTTGCAAATGCCTTGACCATGAGCGCCTTCATTGCGGTCTGGGACCGCGATGACTGTGTCACCCTGGTCACCGTGGATCCACGCCATACCGGCGCTGCGATTGTCCAGCACCCCGGCTCCCGGCACCCCATCAGCGCCGGCGCTCCCGGAATTGCCATCCAGTCGGCGTATTCGGAAGCTGAATGGCACGCCGTTGCCCCAGCCATCCCCTACCGGCCAGAGGCTGGAATCGCACGTGTCCGGGGCTATGCCGCCAGCCATGATGAAGTCATCACAGGTGTCTCCTCCGTGGCAGTTCCGGTCAACGTCCCCGGCGGCCGTCCGGCCGCTCTCGCCGTCGTCTATATCCGGGCGGCCCAGGACCCGGCCGAAGTAGCCGCCGCGCTGACGGCGGGCGCCGGGCGCATTGAAGCACAGCTGGGCTGACTCACTGCCCACGCGGCCTGGCCGGCGTCGATCACTGGTGACGTTTGCGGAGAACAACGGCGGCAAGCGCACCAAGCACCAACAGACCTCCGGCGGCAACAACTGGCACCGCGAATGCGGCCTGGTAGCCGAACGCCTGAGCGAGCTGGCCTCCAACGGCGGCCCCCAGTGCGGTGCCCGCCACGATCCCGCTGGCCAATGCCGTCATCACGGTCCCCAACCTTTCCGCCGGGGCCACCAGCCCGCCGATGGCGAAAACCGTGACCATCATGGGACCGACCGGCAGTCCCAGCACGAGCAGGACCGCGACCATACCGCCCAACGTTCCCGGCACCAGAAGCAACAACGCGAGCACGGTCATCAGTGCCGCGCTGACCAGCCACCGGGCGGCCGGGGTGAAGCGCCGGGGCCAGTAAGCCACGGACAGGGCTGCGGCGGCCGAACTCAATCCCATGACGGCATACAGCACTCCGGCGATTTCGGAGGTGGCGAAACTGGCGGAGAAGGAGCTCAAGGCCGCCTGCGCGGACCCGAAGAAGGTGCCCATTGCCACCATGGCCAGCACAGGCAGTACGACGGCGGCGGGAATCCTGGTTGCCGTGCGCGACGATGCAGACCCCCGGTTAAGGGGCACCGCCTTGTGCGTGTGGTGCACGGCAAAAGCGGGAACGAGCGTGATGGTCAGGACCGCTGCCAGCGCCAGCGGCAACCATGGGGCCACGAGACTGGCCAGGATTCCCACCAGAGCCGGGCCCAGGACAAAGGTCAGCTCATCGGC
>DIZT01000340.1:28042-32380 GCA_002427975.1 Micrococcaceae bacterium UBA6021
GCAGGCGCAGCCCAGGCCGTGCCGATCAGCGCCAGGACAGCCAAGGCGTTGAGCGCCGCCGCGACCAGGAGAACGGGGCGCTGCCCCTTCCGGTCGGCGAGCGCCCCGAAAACCGGCGCTCCGAGTGCGGAGCCGATCCCCACGGCACCGGCAGCAGTCCCGCCCAACGCGTAGGAACCGGTCACCGATGTGACTAGGGTCAGGGCCCCCACGGTAAGCATGGCCAGGGGCAGCCGGGCGAACAGGCCCAAGGGGATAAAGCTCCGGCCGGCGAGGTGCGGCAGCCTGGCGAACCGCCCCTTGGGCGGCGACTGCAGGACGTGGCGCGACGGCGGGACTTGGCGCCGGGTTGGGACGGTGGCAGAAGCAACCGAGCTGGAGGAAAGGGCCGTAGCGGAGTAAGGCGCCGCCTCAGGCGGGAGTAGCGCTTCCGTGGAAGCAGGCTGGGAGGACATAGGTGTTGGCTTCAAAGTTCCGGGCTCGTTCAGTAGTGCGCATCGTCCCTCCTCCCGATGCGCGCGACCCGGTAACTGTTCCATCATATCTGCTTCGCCGCTCGCGAGGTCCGGCCGGCGTCTCGTTCAAACCGCATACGCGTGCTCCCCTCCATTAGCATCAATAGCGGGGTTGTGCTGCTGATTATGAGGGGTGAACTGGTGCAGCGGTGGCACCCTGAACCCCGGATATTGGAGGCTACTCTGACCAGGGCCGTCGGACCGGTGTACTGGGATCAATCGGCGGAGGCGCTGTGGGACAGGATATGCGGCGTCTCAGGGCGGGTGTTATCGACCACGCGTGTCGCTCGTTTCCATGGCTGGGCACTCTTGAAGTAGAGACGCTGCCCTCCGACATATCTCAGCATCGAAGGATGCTCGGGATCGGCGTGACTCCCGTCCCGCAGGGACATACGACGGGCCGTCTCGAGAAACGGAACATCGAGGTAGATGGAATAGTCCCAAATACCGATTAGCTCATCACGGTGAAGAAACATTCCCTCGACCAGCACGAGGAGGTTGTCCGGCGCCTGGAGCAGCCCCGGATTCAGTCTGACATTACGCCGGTGATCGGTGGCCACAGGCCGGTAGGCCCCGTTGCCATCCTTCCCCAAGGGCACGAGGACATGACGGTGCAAGGTTTCATAATCGTAGGTGTCGAGCCAGAATCCTTCCGCGGATTCACGTCCTCTCCGGTGTCGGATCTCCCGGAGATTAAGGAAGTCATCGGTATGAATTAAGAGGACTGGCCTTTCATGGATGACCGCGGCCAGGTCCCGGGCGAAAGTTGACTTGCCACTGCCATCGACGCCATCGATGGCTATCAACTGTCGTCCGTTCTCAAGTGCCAGTATCTCCGTCGCTAGCGAACGCAAAACCCTATTCCTGGCACCCGTCGAGAAATTCTCATCCATCTGGCCAGGATTCCATACCTACGGTCGGGCAACTGGGGCCTGTATGTCCTCGGAAGGACTTCACAGTGTCCGCACGCATGGGGCGAACGCGACGTTGTCAGCTCGAAAGGACTTGTGGGCGCCTCGGGCGAATCCTGTCCGGTACCTGACGAGGAGTCCTTTCGAGTTGTCGCGGAGCGACTTCGCTCGTCTCCTCGGCCCGGCCCGCTGGAGGGCGGAGCAGAGACGGTCAAACAGGACGATTCCGGCGACGGTGGCAACAGGGCGACGTCGGGAGCCATGATTCTTCCTGGTAGGCATTGGCCCCCATGGACCAGCCACTAAACAGGTGTGCGGCTGTTCCCAAAAGATGCAGGTCCTTGTCAGAAAGACTGCGAGAATCAGCGTCCTCCGCGTTCGAGCGTCCTGCCTTGACCGCTCAGACCACGTCCTACGCTCTCCGGAGAAAGCAGTCCTCCCCCACGTTGTTCCGGAGGCCGGCCCCGACACGTCCCGTATGGCCCCGGCTTCAAGCCGGGGCCATACCGGGAATCAGGGAGCAGAGTCGCTGGAGTCGGAAATACGAAGGGTGGAACCGTTCCGGCCCTTGAGGACCTGGAGTTGGGTCCCGATGCGCTGTTTCATTTCCCCCACATGGCTGACGAGTCCCACAACGCGCCCGCCGTCGCGCAGGCCTTCGAGGGCATCCATCACCTGTTCCAGGGATTGCTCGTCCAGGCTGCCGAAACCCTCGTCCACAAAGAGCGTCTCGATCTGGATGCCGCCGGATTCCTGCTGCACAACGTCTGCCAACCCCAGCGCCAACGACAGCGACGCCATAAAGGATTCGCCGCCGGAGAGTGTGGAGGTGTCCCGGCGGTGCCCGGTCCACTGGTCCACCACTTCCAGGCCCAACCCGGACTTCGCGCCGCGGGCGGCCTTGGCGTCTGAATGCTGGAGCAGGTAGCGGCCGTCGCTCATGGAAACCAGACGTTCGGACGCCGCCAACGCCACCTGTTCAAGCCGTGCCGCGAGGACGTAGCTGTTCAGGCTCATGCGGTACGTGTTGTCGCCACGGCCAGCGGCGGTGTCGGCGAGGGCTGTCAGCAGCTGAGCGTGTTCCCTTGGCTCCTGCCCGGAAGCGGCCAGCTGTTCGTAGGCATGACGGACAGCGGCCAGCGAGTCCACGCAGCGCGCGGCCATCCCGGCGGCGAGATCGGCAGCCCGGGCCTCCTTCCCGGCCTTCGCGGCGGCGGTTTCCAGCTCCGCTATCAGAGCCGCGTCCACCGCGGGATGGGCTGTGGCCTCCTTCAGTGCCAGCAGCAGATCTTCGGATGCGAACAGCTCGGCGATCCGCGCCTTTTCGTCATTGCCGGCCCGCACCTGAGCCTGCAGCGCTGCCGCGTCCGGACCCGACAGCAGCTGTGCCCGGGCGTCCTCCGCCGAGCTGAAACCGGCCTCCGGCAGGGCCCGCTCCAGCTCGATCCGTGCTTCCTCCGCCCGGCCCGTGGCTTTGTCGAACATGGCCCGGGCCTCCACGGCCTTCTCCAGTGTGGCGGCGGCATCCTGCAGCGAACGCAGCCGGCGCGTGAGGCTGCGGTGACAGCCACGCAACGTGGACAGGGCGCCGTCAAGGGACGCCAGCTGGTCCTCCACTCCCGACAGTTCAGTGGTCACCTGCGCGAGTTCGGATGCTGCGCTTCGCCTAGCGGTATCGGCTGCTGCAATCCTGGCCTCCGCCGCCTCGAGTTGTTGCCGGAGGTCCGCGAGGTTCTTCACCGCAAACTGGGACTGTCCGGCGGCTATGCGGGCTGCTTCCACGGCCCGAATAGCCTCCTCTTCGGGGATGTCCCCGCCTTGACCTGCGAGGACAGCCACCAGCTGGTTCGCGTCGCTTAACTCACGGGCCAGCGCCGCCAGATTAGCCTCGGCGGCCTCATGGTCCTGCTGGGCGGCTTCCTCTGCCTGGCTGAGGCCCAGCGCGGACGCCGCAGCCTCTGCGGGAGACGGGTGGTCCTCACTGCCGCAAACGGGGCAGGCCTCCCCGTCGGCCAGCTGGGCAGCGAGTTCGGCGGCGGCGTTGGCGAGTCTCTCCTCGCGCAGGTCCAGCCAGCGGCGTTTCTTCTCAAGCTGGATCTCCCGGGACGCCGAGTGGCGGTCCGTGGCCGCTTCCTGCGCCTCCCCTGCAGCCGCGTAGCGCCGCACGACGTCAAGGAGTTCCTCGGCCGCAGCGGCTTCCTTGGCATGCAGGACGGCGCCGGAGGCCAGTTGCTCCAAAGGTTCCAGACCCGTTGCAAGGCCATCCTGCTCCGTGCCGAGGGTCTTCAGCAGGACACCAAGGTCAATGTCTTTTTGAGTGAGTTCCTGCTGCTTCGTGCTGAGCGCACTGCGTCTGGCAACCAGCGAATGGAGGCGCTCTTCGTCCGGCAACCTGGCTTCCACAACAGCCAGGAGGGAACGGAGGCGGCTGAGCTCACCGGCGATGTCCAGGGCCCCGGCTGCGGAGAGCCCGGCATCGGCCTGGTCCGCATCCAAGGCGCCAAGGTCCAGCTGGTCCAGTTCGGCATCTTCGCCCGCCGCCATGCGCAGCAGTGTGATGGCGGATTCCATGGCTCCCGCCGCGTGCCGCACCTGGGTCTGGCTGGACTGGACAGCCTGCAGCTGCCCGGTGAGAACCTCCGCGCTGCGGTGTTGTTCGAGCCGCGCGGCATGCAGCTCAAGGGACGGCAGGGACGCTTCAGCGGCTGCCTTTCTGGCCTCGGCGGCTGCCAGTCTGCGGTGCCGTTGCCGCCGCGCGGACTCGCTCTCGAGCCGGCCTGATGTGTGCAGGCTAACGGCCGCCGCTGCCTCCGCCGCGGCGGCCAGTTCAGCTGCCCGGTGTGCCACCGTTTCCTGCAGCCAGGCGATCCGGGCAGTGGATTCTTCCCGGGCAGGAGCCGCAGAATCATCAA
>DIZT01000340.1:32511-53568 GCA_002427975.1 Micrococcaceae bacterium UBA6021
AGTTCCTGTTCCAGCGCCTCAAATCTCTGGGTGCCGAAGAGCTTCTGCAGCAATTCGAGGCGGTCTGCGGCCTTGGACCTCAGGAACGCGGCAAAATCACCCTGCGGCAGCATCACCACGCGGGTGAACTGTTCCCGGTCCATTCCCAGCAAGGCGGTGATTTCAGCGCCTGCCTCATCGTTGCGTCCGGATCTGTCCGCCCAGGTCCCGCTGATGCGTTCCCGGAGGAGCGTCTTGGCCTGCTGCGTGGTGAAGCCGTTCTTTCCGCGGGCGCTGGGCTTATCCCAGGCCGGAGACCTGGTGACTTCGAAGTGGCGGCCCTGGGCGGAAAACTCGCAGGTGACCGCCGGTTCGAGCGCCGGCCCGGCATGGTCGCTGCGGAGGCGCTTACCCTCCTGGCGCGCCCCAGGCACGGATCCGTACAGTGCAAAGCAGACCGCGTCCAGCACGCTGGTCTTCCCTGCTCCGGTGGGGCCGTTGAGGAGGAAGAGTCCATGGGCGCTCAACCTGTCGAAGTCGATTTCCTCGGTGCCCGCGAAGGGCCCGAAGGCGGAAATGACCAGGCGGTGGATCCTCATAGCGACGCCTCCCGGAGCCGCACGTTATCCAGCGCCGCGGCGATGGCCGGCCGCTCGGCGTCGTCCGCGTCCCGCCCCCGCACGTGATCCAGGAATCCGCAGCAGAGCGAGAGATCATCCTGTGCTTCGGCGAGCCTGGTGCTGTAGCTTTTCGACGCCTTGACGGCGCCGCCCTGCGGATCAAACCCGAGGACAAGGGTGTCCGGAAAACGGACCCTCAGCCGCTCCATGGCCTGCGCCGGCCGTTGCGCGTCCGTCAGCGTGATCTGGCAGTACGCATCCTCAGCCCAGGCATGTCCGGCTGACTCCAGGAGCTCAGAAATTTCTCCGCGGAGCACCGCCAGCTTCCGGGGGGCTTCCCACGAGAGTTCCGAAACGCCGGTCACGCCGTCCGGGCCGACGTCGATCAGCCAGCCTCCCTTGGTGTGTTTGGCTTCGGAGAACGAGTAGGCCAGGGGCGATCCCGAATACCTGACCTGCGGAGAGAGTGTCTGCCGGCCGTGCAGGTGCCCCAGCGCGGTATAGCTGAATCCGTCGAACAGGTCCAGGGGCACGGCTCCGACTCCCCCGATGCTGAGGTCCCGTTCGCTGTCGGAGCTGATCCCGCCGCTGGCGAACGTGTGGGCGAGGACCACTGAATGGACGGTTCCCGCTGCGGTGCGCTTCGCGAGGTCAGCCCGGATGCGGTCAGTGGCGGCGCGGGTGACTTCGAAGTGGCTGGCGGTTTCGGCGCCGAGTTGTTCAGCGACGAGGCGCGGTTCCAGCCACGGGATTCCATAGATGGCCAGGACGGCGCCGGGCGCCTCGCCGTCACCGCTGGACAGAGGCAGGATGACTGGCTGGTCCAGGTCCGCCAGCCTGGTCCGCAGGTGGACGCCGCCCCGCTCCAGCAGCCGGGAGGCGAATCCCAGCCGGATCGCGGAGTCGTGGTTGCCGGATGTCAGCACCACCGTGGCGCCGGTAGCCGTCAGCCGCACCAGGGCATCGTCCAACAGGCCCACGACGTCGACGCCGGGCAGGGCGCGGTCGTAGACATCACCGGCGATCAGGACAACGTCAACATCGTTCCCGGCGACGGCGCTGACGAGCTGGTCAACAAATGACCGCTGGGCGTCCAGCATCCCGACGCCGTGGAAGGATCGGCCCAAATGCCAGTCCGATGTGTGCAATAACCGCATATTCTTACGCTAGCGGCTGCCACCGACAGTTGAGGAAACCGCCGCAGCAGGCCGTCGCCCATTCAGTCCAGCTAGCCGCGCTTTCCGTCGAAGAATTCCTGTGCTTCGTCGTTGCTGTCCGGCGCTTCAGCGGCGGCCTTGGCCGGGGCGGCAGCAGGCTCCTCGACGACGTCAGCATCCTCGTCGTCGTCGAAATCCTCAACGTCGTGGACATCCACATCGTCAAAAGCTGATCCGTCTGCGGCCGAACCAGTGACGGCGGCCACCGGCGCGGCGAACCCACGGAAGACGAGCCCGGTGATGGCGGCACCCACCACGGGAGCAACCCAGAAGAGCCAGAGCTGCTCAAGGGACCAGCTGGAGCTGAACACGGCCGAGGCCGTGGCACGCGCGGGGTTGAACGGCGCGTTACCCACCGACAGGCCAAGCTGCAGCAGAACGGCGAAGGCGAGGCCGACGGCAATGGCAGCTGCCGTCCTGTTGATGTTGTTCCGCGCCGTGGTGCCCAGGAATACAGCGACCAGGATGGCGGCACCGAGTACTTCGAGCAGGAGAACGGCGGCGAGGGGAGCCTGGATGATCGAATGTTCGCCGAAGCCGGCCGTCACGGTATCGAACGCCGTCCGGCTGTCCTGGATGCCCGGGAGTGTCCGCAGGATCCCGAAGAGTGCCAAGGCGCCCAGGAGCCCGCCCACCAGTTGCGCGCCGATGTACGCAGCGGCGTCAACGAGCCGGATCCGGCCGGCGACGGCGTGTCCGACGGTCACCGCCGGGTTGAAGTGTCCACCGGAGACGTACCCGAAGGCCAGCATCGCCGCGGTCACCGCGAGGCCTGCTGCGAGCGCGGCCGGCAGCGGGCTGGACTGCGGAATGGTGAACAGCGGCACTCCCAGGCCTGCCACCACGATGAAAAGGGTGCCAAAGGCTTCCGCAGACAGCCTGGACACCAGCCCGTGCCGGACTTCGGCACTGCTGCCGGCAGTGAGCCCGGAGGCGGGATCGCGGTGGACGGGCACAGGCGTAGTCATGGTGGGGCAATCCTTATCGTTGGGGTGTGGTGCCTTTGCATTCTGCCAAGGGATTCTGGGCGTTGGCTGAATCTGAGCTTAGTGGACGGACACTACGGCGCACCGGCGCGTGCCACCTCCGCCCCACGGTAAATTTACTGTCATGAGCATCGATCCGGGCGCCGTTGCCGCGCCCCCGCTGAAGTCGCGCATCCATGGCTGCCTCCTGGGCGGGGCATTAGGCGACTCGCTGGGCTACGCGGTGGAGTTCGACCCGATCGAGTCGATCCGCCACCGCTTCGGCCCAGAGGGCCTGACGGACTTCGGAGCGCTCGGGCCCGGCAGTCACTTTTCGGACGACACGCAGATGACGCTGTACACCGTGGACGGGCTGGTGGAGGCGCTCGAATGGGCCAATGAGGGCGTGGGGGCCGACGCGAACGCCTGCCTGTGGCTGGCCTACCTCCGCTGGCTGGACACCCAGGGCGAGTCCGTACCGCCGCAGGCCCCGTCACAGCCGCCGCGGTGGATCGACGGCAATGAGGTCCTGAGGCACCGCCGCGCCCCGGGAAACGCGTGCATCAGCGGGTTGGCCACAGGCGAAATGGGAACGGTATACCGGCCGGTGAACCCCGAGTCGAAGGGCTGCGGAACGGTGATGCGGTCCGCGCCGTTCGGCCTGATTCCCCACATAGCGTCCGACGCCGTCTATAAGTTGAGTGCCGATGCCGCCTCCCTGACGCATGGCCATCCGTCCGCCCGGCAAAGTGCCGGCAGCTTCAGCCTGCTGATCCATCGACTGGTGGCAGGTGACAGCCTGGCGGACGCAGCGGCGGCGGTCCTGGACGGGGTCCGTGGCCTCAAAGATGTGGCAGCGGAACTCCCCGAGCGGCTCGAAGCGGCCGTCCGGTGTGCAGGAACAGGCGTCCTGTCGCCGGAGGAACTTGTTTGGCAACTGGGCGGGGGCTGGGTCGCGGAGGAGGCGTTCGCCGTCGGGCTTTACGCTGTACTGGCCACAGCGCCGGGCCCGGACTCCACCCTTTCGCCGGAGGGCCATTTCCGGGCGGCCATCGCGCTGGCCGTCAACCACAGCGGCGACAGCGATTCCACCGGATCCATCGCGGGAAACATCCTGGGCGCCTTCTACGGCGAAGAGTGCCTGCCCCAGGAGTGGCTCGACGCCCTCGAAGCGCCGGACGTCATCCGCGGCATGGCCGATCTCCTGGTGGGTGTTACGACCGCCTGAGGGAAATGTTGTTGCAGGCTTCGCAGATGTCCTCCGGAATCAGGCCGCGGCGCTGCAGCACTCCGAAGATGACGCAGCCCAGGCAGAATCCCGCGAAGGCCTCCAGTGACGCGGCCGCGATGAGAACGGCCAGCGCAATCCAGGCAGCAGGCGCAGCACCGGCGACGAACAGGATCAGCGCCGTGGTGGATACCACCGTGCCCAGGCCCTGGGCGAAACGCTTGGGAGGTCCGGGGACCAGGCGAACGCTGCCCAGCCGGGGCGCCAGGACCTTGACGGACAGCAAGGCCAGCGGCGAGATCCGCGGCCCGAACAGCACCCGCAGCCAGAAGCCCGCGGCCATCAGTACCAGTCCCCACACGGATCCGCTCAGCAGTGTGGCGCCGGCCAGGAGCACCACCAGCCCGGCGGTGATCCGGGCCGCGTATTCATTGACGGGGTTTGGGAAGGCGAACACGGCGGACCAGTTGATTCCGGTTGTTTGGCCGTCCGTTGGTTTGCTCATCCTGCAAGGCTAGGAGCCGGGCCTCCCGCAGGGAAGCTTTGTTGCGCCGGATGAACTCGGCACCGGGTCAAGACAGCCGGGCAAGCAGTGCGGCCTAACCGCCCACCATCTGCAGGAACTCGCCTTCGGAGAGTACTTCAATGGGTTGGCCACGGTCATGGAGCTCCAGGACACGACGTGCCTTGCCGGTCAGCCTGCCGGACCGCAGGTCCGAGGCCACAAAGCCGTCACCCACCACCAGCACCGTGGTGCGGGCCGTCACCCGGCTTTCCGGCCGGGCACCCAGCTCGGCCGAACGCACCTTGGCTTCCGGCCGGGCCATGGAGAGCTCGCCGGTAAAGACAACAGTCTGGCCATACAGGGGATGGGAGGGTTCGGCGTCGGCGTTGGGGACCGGGTTGGCCCCTTCCTCCGGCCAGCCGGACAGAAAGGGCCGCACCAGCGCGGCGCCGCTTGCACCGGCAGCCGCGCCGGCAAGCGCTGTGAGGCTCGCCTTGGACAGGACATCGTGCTCCGGGTCAAACGCCTCCTGGTGAGGCAGGGCCAGGCCCAGCGACAGGTAAAGCTCGGCGATGCTGTTGGCGTTGTTCCGCGCGGCGATGTCGATGAGGATACCGGCGCAGGCACGGGCGTCCTCTGCGGCATCGTGATGGTTGAGCAGTGGAACGCCCGCTTCCTCGGCGGCGAACGGCAAGGAATTCGAGACCAGGGAGTAACAGCGCCGGGACAGCATCACCGTGCAGACGTAGTCGTAGGCAGGGCCGGGCAGGCCGGACACTTCAAGCCCGGACCGGATCACGCCGAGGTCAAAGGCGGCGTTGTGCGCGGCCAGGATGTCGTCCCCGATAAAGGCACCAATCTCCGGGAACAGCTCACCGAAGCGGGGAAGGCCTGCAACGTCCTCGGACCTGATGCCGTGGACGCGGATGTTGTGGTACTCGAAGTGGTCATGGTTCGCCGGCGGCCGCATCAGCCAGGACGCTTCGTCGACGACGCGCCCGCCCCGTACCTTCGTCAGGCCCACCGCGCACGGTGAACCCCGGAAGCCGTTGGCAGTCTCGAAGTCGATCGCCGTAAAGTCCAAACCCACGGCCCATACTTTACAGCCGAACGGGACAGCATCCGGTCAAGTACCCTGAGTAGGTGAACATTCTTGCGATCAGCGACCTTGCCGCGCCCATGCTGGGGGGTGCTGGACCAGTCCAGCCGCAACTGGCGTCTTTCCTGCCCGACTGGCTGAACCCCCAGATCTTCCTGGCCGATCCTGCACTCGCACCCTGGGTGGTGCTGCTGGTCTGCGGAATTGTCTTCGCCGAGACAGGCCTGCTGGTGGGATTCTTCCTGCCCGGCGATTCGATGCTGTTCACGGCCGGGCTGCTGGTCGCCACCGACACCATCAAATTCAATGTCTGGCTTTTGGCCCTCCTGATCGTCATCGCGGCCATCATCGGCAACCAGACCGGCTACCTCATCGGGTCAAAAGCCGGCCCGGCGATCTTCAACAAACCGAACTCCCGCCTGTTCAAGCGTGAAAACGTCGAAAACGCCCACGCCTTCTTCGAAAAGCACGGCGGCAAGGCACTGATCCTGGCCCGCTTCGTCCCGATCATCAGGACCTTCGTGCCCGTGATCGTGGGCGTGGCCCAGATGAACAAAAAGAAGTTCTTCCTCTTCAACGTGATCGGCGCGGCCCTGTGGGGCGGCGGCGTCACGCTGCTCGGCTACCTGTTGGGCGACAAAGTCCCGTGGGTCAGGGACAACCTGGACATCATCTTCATTGCGATCGTGCTGGTCTCCGTGATTCCCATCGGCATTGAAATCCTCCGCGGCCTTTCGGCCAAACGCCAGGCTGCCAAATTCAGCACGGACGCCGTCGAAGAATTCATTGAGGAGCACGAACCCGAAGCCGAGCGGAAGACCCACCGGGACCTCTAACCGTCATCCCGGACCCCCTGGCCACTCCCTCCCCCGGAGTTTTGTCCAGATATCGCCCTTTCGAGCCCCATTTAGCCGCGATATCTGGACAAAAACTCCCGTAAGGTCACGGGCGGGCGAGTGCCTCGACAATGGCCGGCAGGAGCGCCCGGAAGGCCTTCCCCCGGTGGCTGATCGCGTTCTTCTCCTCCGCTGAGAGTTCGGCGCAGCTGCGGTCCTCGCCGGCTGGCTGCAGCACGGGGTCGTAGCCGAAGCCGCCGTCGCCACGGGGTTCGCGCAGGAGGGTCCCCTCAAGCTGGCCGTACTCCACCACTTCGCGGCTCCCTGTACCCGGCCCCGGAACAGCCAGGGCCGCAGCGCAGACAAATGCGGCTCCCCGGTGCCCGTCCGGGACGTCGGAGAGCTGGTCCAGCAGAAGCCGCAGGTTGGCGGCATCGTCACCGTGCCGGCCGGACCAGCGCGCGGAAAAGATTCCCGGCGCACCGCCCAACACGTCCACGGCCAGCCCCGAATCGTCGGCGATGGCCGCCAGCCCCGTGGCCTCGGCAACAGCCCGCGCCTTCAACAACGAGTTTTCGGCGAACGTCACACCGGTTTCGACGACGTCGGGGGCACCTGCCGCCGCGGCGTCCACCACCTGCGTGTCGACGTCGAGCCCGGGGACCTGTCCGCGCAGCAGCTCCCGGAGTTCCCGGAGCTTGGCCTTGTTGTGCGTGGCCAGGACGAGGCGCGGTGCAGGCGAGCCCTCAGGTTCAGCGTTTACAGCGTTCGGGTTCACTGCGCTGATGTTCACAGTGCGTCTGCGAGGGTTTCGCGCTGGATCGCCGCCAGCTGTGTGGTCCCCAGCAGGGCCAGGTCCAGCAGCTGGTTCAGCTCGTCGCGGTCGAAGGGAGCGCCCTCTGCGGTGCCCTGGACTTCCACGAACTTCCCCGAGCCGGTGACCACCACGTTCATGTCGGTTTCGGCGCGGACGTCCTCAACGTAGGGCAGGTCCAGCATGGGCACGCCGTCGATGATGCCCACGGAAACCGCCGCAATCGTGTCGGTCAGGGGTTGGGCGTTCTTAGCGATGAGCTTGTTGTCGCGGGCGAAGCGGATGGCGTCGGCCAGGGCCACGTAGGCGCCGGTGATGGCCGCGGTGCGGGTTCCGCCGTCGGCCTGGAGGACGTCACAGTCCAGGACGATCGTGTTTTCGCCCAAGGCTTTGGTGTCGATGATGGAACGCAGCGACCGGCCGATCAGCCGGGAAATTTCGTGGGTCCGCCCACCGATTTTTCCTTTGACCGACTCACGGTCGGAGCGGGTGTTGGTGGCCCGGGGAAGCATGGCGTATTCGGCCGTGACCCAGCCGCGGCCTTCGCCCTTGAGCCAGCGCGGCACTCCTGCCGTCAGGGAAGCCGTGCACAGGACCCTGGTGTTGCCGAACTCGATGAGGGCCGATCCTTCGGCCTGCTTGGACCATCCGCGGGTGATGCTGATGGGGCGGAGCTGGTCGGGGGCGCGGCCATCGGCGCGCACTACGGGCACTGCGGTTGCTTCAGAAGTCATGCCTTTAGCTTATCGACTCATGGCTAGCCGCCCGCCCCCAACGGATACAGCCACTCAGATCGTGTAATGCACCCCGGCTACGGCCACTGCCACATGCTGTCCGAACACTTCTTTCGCCTCTGCCATGACCGTGCTCGGCGATGTCCAGACCGGGATGTGCGTGAGCAGCAGCCGACGCGCACCGGCGATCGCGGCCGCCTCGCCGGCGCGCTTTCCCGTCAGATGCACATCCTTGATGGCGTCGTCCCGGCCCTCTTCAAAGGCGGCCTCGCACAGGAACAGGTCGGCGTCCTTGGCTGCTTCCTCCAGCCCGGCGCAGGAGTCGGTGTCCCCGGAGTAGGTCAGGACCCGGCTGACCGGGTTGCCCTGCTTGTCCGGTGCGGTCACTTCCACCCGCAGGGCGTAGGCCTCCTCCACAGGGTGGTTCACCCCGAACGGTGTCACCGTGAACGGCCCCACCGTGACGGATTCCCGTTCGGTCCAGTTGCTGAAGTCGAATTCCTCGTGCATCCCCGGATCCAGCTCCAGGCCGTAGGCGGTGGCCATCCGGTCCGCCGTCGCGGCGGGGCCCCACACCGGGATCCGGCCGCGTCCCCAGCCGCCCGGCTTCCAGCGGACGGCCACGTGCAGGCCGCACAGGTCCATGCAGTGGTCGGGGTGCAGGTGGGTCAGGAAGATCGCGTCGATGTCCTCAAGGTCCGTGTACCTCTGGATGGCACCCAAGGCCCCGCTGCCCAGGTCCATCACGATCTTCCACGTCCGCTCGCCGTCGTTGGCGGTCAGGAGGTAGCAGGACGCCGGGGAGCCTGGGCCGGGGAAGGACCCCGTGCAGCCGACGATGGTGAGCCTCACAGGGCAGGACCTCCGGCCCGGTGGGCCCCCACAAAGTTCGAAATCCGGGGTCCCGATGTCGACCGCCGGGCGCTGGCGCTCTGCGCGGCGGCGATCATCTCGGGGGTGATCCGGGCCAGGCTCCCGGTGGGGTACTGGGCTGCCACGTGGTCCACGTGCCGGACGGACAGGACCTCCGGGCCCAGGAAACGGCGCGCCAGCGCTTCGAACTGGCCGGCATCACCGGTGGCGATGAAGTGGTGCTCCGGCGGTGTTGCGGCGGTGCGCTGAAGCTGGTGCGTGGCCAGGGCGCGGTAAACATCTTTCGCCGTTTCCTCGGCGCTGGACACGAGCGTCACGTCCTCCCCCATCACGAAGGAAATGACACCGGTCAACAGCGGATAGTGCGTGCAGCCCAGCACCACGGTGTCCACGCCGGCCGCCTTCAGCGGCGCCAGGTATTCCTCGGCAATGGCCAGCAGGGCGGGTCCGGTGGTGATCCCCGCCTCCACGTAGCTGACGAACTCCGGGCAGGCCACGGACGTGATCGCCAGGTTGGGCGCTGCGGCAAACGTGTCTTCGTAGGCCCGCGAGCCAACGGTGGCGGAGGTCCCGATGACGCCGACCCGCCCGCTCCTGGTGGCCGCGACCGCACGCCGGACGGCCGGCTGGATCACCTCGATGACGGGAATGCCGTATTTCGCCGTGTACCGCTCGCGGGCGTCCCGCAGGACTGCGGCCGACGCCGAGTTGCAGGCTATTGTCAGCAGCTTGACGCCGGAGTCCACCAGTTCGTCCATCACGCCCAGGGCGTTGGCCCGGACTTCGGCGATGGGCAACGGCCCGTACGGCCCGTTGGCCGTGTCCCCTACATAGAGGATCGACTCGTTGGGGAGCTGGTCGATGATGGACCGCGCCACGGTCAGCCCGCCGACACCGGAATCAAAGACGCCAATGGGACGGGATCCCATCTGGCCGGCGGTGCTGCTGGCTGCGGAGTCCGGTGCGGCTGGGACTGACGGATCCATGCTCGAGGCTGTAGTCATGATTATTCGAGGATAGGTCTTCCCCGGGGCCGCGGCCATCACATTGTGGCGCCGGACTCATGTCAAATTTGTCACATTGGCGGACGTATCCCGGACCAGAGCGGCAGTTCAGGCCTTTGCGTCCAGGGACTGGAGCATCGCCTGGACCAAGGACTCCTGCAGCCACGTGGTGAAGTTGTACACCAGGGCGAGGTAGCTCTCCACGTCCTCGGCCTGTGACCAGTCCTGCATCAGGTGGACGTGTTCGGCGTCCTCCTCGTCGCGGATATCCAGGCGCTCCGCCAGCACCAGGCGCACATCGTTCAGGGCCATGGACCAGAGCCTTGCCCCTTCGGCGGTCAGGACCACTTCGTCCTTGTCCAGGTCCAGCGCGGCGGCGCGCAGTGCGCCGATCTTGGTTTCCCGGAGCGAGCGCTCGGTGAGCTGGCGGAACTCCAGGGACGCGCCGTCGTCGTTCTTCATCACGTTGGGCAGCAACCGCTTGACGGCACGGTCCGTGGGTTCCTGGACATCCATGTCCAGCCCGATCAGGGCGGCCAGCGGATCCTGGCTGGCGTGTTCGGCCGGCTGGAGCATGGAGATGACGTCATCGATCAGGCTCCGGAGCATGTCCCGTTCTGCAGGTTCCAGGAACCCGGTGATGCCCTTGAGCCCGTATTTGAATGCCTTAGCCACGTTTCCCCTTGCCCTGCCCGGACCCGGCGGATTTCCCTGAGTTGCCGCCCGGACCGCCGCTGGCCTTCTCCACGGTGGCCCAGAGGCCGAAACCGTGCATGGCCACGGCATGCCGCTCAACCTGTTCCTTGCTGCCGTGGGCAACAATGGACCGGCCCTTCTTGTGGACTTCCATCATGAGCCTGTTCGCTTTGGACTCGGAGTAGCCGAAGTAGCTTTGGAAAACATAGCTGACATAGCTCATCAGGTTGACGGGATCGTTCCAGATCACCAGGTTCCAGGGGATGTCCGGGGCGGTCAGGGAGTCGGTGGACGCCACTGTCCCGGTCCGGGTGCCCTCCTGTGTATCGGGGCCGAGCGCAACGCTTAAGGTCATCTGTCCATTCTATGGGGCTGCACACTAGAGTGAATTTGTGAGTACCTCTGCCGGCCGGGACCATCCCAGCACGTCCCTTTACACAGACCACTACGAGCTGACCATGCTCCAGGCGTCGCTGCACTCCGGCGCCGCCCACCGCAGGTCTGTCTTCGAGGCCTTTGCCCGGCGGCTGCCCGACGGCCGGCGCTACGGGATTGTGGCGGGAACGGGCCGGCTGCTGGAAGGCGTCACCAACTTCCGGTTCGGCGAAGCGGAGCTGGACTTCCTGGGCCGGACGGGCGTTGTCAACCAGGACACCTTGGATTATCTGGCGAACTACCGCTTTACCGGGGACATCTGGGGCTACCCGGAGGGCGAGGCCTACTTCCCCAATTCCCCGATTCTGATTGTGGAATCAACGTTCGCCGAAGCCTGCATGCTGGAGACCTACGTGCTGTCCGTCCTGAACCATGACAGTGCCATCGCGTCCGCGGCCTCGCGCATGATCAGCGCCGCGGGGACCCGGCCGTGCATCGAAATGGGATCACGGCGCACGCACGAGGAGTCGGCAACAGCCGCCGCCCGCGCCGCCGTCATCGCCGGCTTCTCCAGCACGTCCAACCTTGCGGCGGGCATGCGGTACGGCATCAAAACCGTGGGCACCGCAGCGCACTCCTTTACCCTCCTGCACGACACCGAACATGACGCCTTCGAGGCGCAACTGGCCTCCCTGGGTACCGGCACGTCGCTGCTGGTAGACACGTACGACGTCGAAGCGGCCGTACGTGCGGCCGTCGAGTTGGCAGGGCCCAAGCTCGGCGGAGTCCGTCTGGACTCCGGTGACCTGGTAACGCAGGCATCGTGGGTCCGCCAGCTCCTGGACCAGCTGGGCAACGAGCACACCAGGATCATGGTCACCTCGGACCTGGACGAATACGCAATCGCCGCGCTCCAGTCCGCACCCGTGGATTCCTACGGCGTGGGCACCTCCCTGGTCACCGGCTCCGGGGCACCCACGGCGAGCATGGTCTACAAGCTGGTGAGCCGCACCGACGACGCCGGCACGTTCGTCCCGGTGGCAAAGGCCGCGAAGAACAAAATCAGTATGGGCGGCCGCAAGTATGCGCTGCGGAAGCTCAACGACCGCGGTATCGCCACCCACGAAATTGTGGGCATCGGCCACCGTCCCGAAGACGACGGCAACGACCGGCCCCTGCTTCAGCAGTTTGTGAAAAACGGCGAGCTGCTGCCGGGCTGGACCGGCCATGAAGGGGTGGTCCGCGCCCGCCAGCGGCATGCGGACACCATGGCCGAACTGCCCGCCGTGGTCAACCGCCTGCAGCGCGGCGAGCCCGCCATTCCCACCATCTACGAGGAGAACTGATGTCCCGTGCCCTGATCATCGTTGACGTCCAGAACGACTTCTGCGAGGGCGGCTCCCTGGCCGTGGCCGGCGGTGCCGATATTGCCGGCGCCATCAGCGAGTTCGTGGACGCCCACCACAGCGAGTTCGACCACATTGTTGCCACCCAGGACTGGCACATCGATCCGGGTGCGCACTTCTCCGATACGCCCGATCTCAAGGACAGCTGGCCGCGGCACTGCGTGGCCGGCACCCGCGGGGCTGAGCTCCACCCGGACCTGGACACCGAATACATCCAGGCCTACTTCCAGAAGGGCCAGTTCGCCGCGGCGTATTCCGGGTTCGAAGGCCTGCTGGCGCCCGAGGACGCCGTCCCCACCGGGGAACGCCAGCCCGGTGTCCTTCCCGGCTCCCTTGCCGCCGGCGCGGACGCCTACGCTCCGGCGGACAACGCCATCGGACTGGACGACTGGCTGCAAAGCCACGATGTGGAGGACGTGGTGGTGGTGGGGATTGCCACCGACTACTGCGTCATGGCCACCTCGCTGGATGCTGTCCAGGCCGGCTACTCCGTGACGGTCATCCGTTCACTGACAGCCGGGATCGCCGAGGACCTGGAGGATGCCGTTGCCGAAATGGAGCTCGGCGGCGTCGAAGTCGCCTGAGCCGCCGTATCCGGGCGCTACTTCCGGCCGATGAACCAGTCCTGGAGCTTCCGCAGCCGGGACTGAAGCTGTTCCTCGTTCGCCTGGGCCACCGGAGGCCCGCCGCAGACCGTCCGCAGCTTGGTGTGCACCACACCGTGCGGGGTTCCGGTCCGCGCTGACCAGGCGGCCACGTTTTTGGCCAGCTCGCTGCGCAGGTCCATCAGCATCCGGTGGTCCGGTATGGCCGGGGCCGGCTCAGCAGCCGGTGCTCGCCGGTTTTTCCGGTTGAGCTGGTCGTGCTGGCGCTGCCGGAGCAGGGTGCCCACCTGTTCGGCGTCGAGGAGCCCCGGAATGCCCAGGAAGTCCAGCTCGTCCTCGGAGCCCACCTCTCCCCCGGTGCCGAACTCGCCGCCGTCGAACAGTACGCGGTCGAAGGACGCCTGCGAATCGAGGGCCTCGAACTTGCCCTTGGTGAGGCTGTCGGACGCCTTGTCCTCCCGGTTGGCCTCGGCCATCAGGGAATCCTCGGGGTTGAACAGCCCGTCGCTGTCCTCTTTCTCGGGGCGGTCCAGGGCGTGGTCGCGCTCGGCCTCCATCGAGTTGGCCAGTGCCATCAGCTGCGGCACGGACGGCAGGAAGACAGAGGCCGTTTCGCCGCGCTTCCTGGCACGCACAAAGCGGCCCACCGCCTGGGCGAAGAACAGCGGCGTGGAGGTGGACGTCGCGTAGACGCCAACGGACAACCGGGGCACGTCCACGCCTTCGGACACCATCCGGACGGCAACCATCCACCGCTTCTCGCTGACAGTGAACTCCTCGATCTTGCTGGAGGCCTTCGCGTCGTCCGAAAGAATCACGGTGGGCGATTCGCCGGTGATCCTCTTCAGCTGCCCGGCATAGGCCCTGGCGTCCTCGTGGTCGGTGGCGATGACCAGCCCCGCGGCGTCCGGAACGGACCGGCGCACTTCACTGAGGCGTTTGTCCGCGCCGGCCAGGACGGCCGGGATCCATTCGCCGGCCGGGTTCAGTGCTGTCCGCCATGCGTGTGACGTGATGTCCTTGGTGACCGCGGCCTCACCGAGGGAGGCGGCCATTTCCTCGCCGGCGCTGGTGCGCCAGCGCATCTGCCCGGAGTAGGCCATAAACATGACCGGGCGCACCACGTGGTCACGCAGGGCGTTGCCGTAGCCGTAGGTGTAATCGGCTTTGGAGCGCCGGATGCCGTCCCGGTCCTGGGCATATTCCACAAACGGGATGGGCGAGGTGTCGGAGCGGAACGGGGTACCGGTCAGGGACAGGCGCCGTGCCGCGGGGTCGAACGCCTCGCGCAGGCCGTCGCCCCAGGACAGCGCCTCGCCGCCGTGGTGGATCTCGTCCAGGATCACCAGCGTGCGGGCGGCCTCGGTCTTGGCGCGGTGCAGCATGGGTTTGCTGGCCACCTGGGCATAGGTGACGGCCACGCCAACGAAGCCGCGGCCGTGCTGGCCGTCGGAGTTCTTGAAGTTGGGGTCGATGGCGATGCCCACCTTGGCGGCGGCGTCGGCCCACTGCCGTTTCAGGTGGTCGGTCGGCGCCACGATGGTGACCCGGTTGACCGCCCCGGCTTCGATGAGCATGGAGGCCACGCGCAGCGCGAAGGTCGTTTTACCGGCGCCGGGCGTCGCTACGGCCAGGAAGTCCCGCGGACCGGTACGGAAGTAGAGGTCGAGGGCTTCCTGCTGCCAGGCACGGAGTTTCTGGGCGGTTCCCCAGGCTGCGCGTTCCGGATAAGCCGGTGGCAGGGTGGGGCCGCCAAAGAGTGTCTCCGTCACTACTTGTTGTTGCCCGAGTCCCCTCCGGGACCCTTGCCGCCGTCGTTGCCCGGGCGGAGGCCGTCATAAACCTCTTTGCACATGGGGCATACCGGGAACTTCTGGGGATCCCGGCCCGGCGTCCACACCTTGCCGCAGAGGGCAATGACAGGATCGCCCGTCAGCGCGGATTCCATGATTTTTTCCTTGCGCACGTAGTGCGAGAAGCGTTCCCGGTCACCGGGCTCCACTTCCTGGCGCAGCTCTTCGCGCTCGATGGTTGCCGTGGACGTTCCAGCCCCGGAAAGCTCGCGCATCGGGTCGTTTTCGAGAGGGTCCGTCATGCTAGTCATGGCATCCATCTTAGCGTCCCGGGACGGTGGACGTTCGACGGCGGGAGGATCGTTTTGCACCCGCCGCACCCGCCGCCGTCGGCCGTTCCGCGCAACGCCGGACCCGCCGGCCCGTGTTGTGTGGCCGGTATTACAGCCCCTGCCAGGCAGGTTTGTGGTCGTGGGTGTGCCGGTAGAAGTCGGCGAGCTTCAGCGATGATGCCGCGGCCTCATCCATCAGGATGGTGGCGTGCGGGTGGAACTGGAGGACCGAGGCCGGGCAGATGGCGGACACGGGCCCTTCCACGAAGTCGCGGACCGCCGGTGCCTTCTGCGCCCCGGTGGCGATCAGCACAACGTGCCGGGCTTCAAGAATGGTGCCCAGCCCCTGGGTCACCACGTGGTGCGGAACCTCGGAAAGGCTGGCGAAGAACCGGGCATTGTCCCGGCGGGTCTGCTCGATCAGGGTTTTGATGCGGGTGCGGGATGCGAGCGAGGAACCGGGCTCGTTGAAGCCGATGTGGCCGTCCGTGCCCACGCCCAGGATCTGGAGGTCCACGCCGCCTGCTGCCCGCATGGCCTCTTCGTAGTCGCGGCAGGCCGCAGGAAGATCCTCCGCCGCGCCGTCGGGCGTATGGACGTTGCCTTCGGCGATGTTCACCCGGCTGGTGAATTCCCGTCTGATGACCTCGCGGTAGGACTCCGGATGCCCGTGTTCCAGCCCGACGTATTCGTCCAGGGCAAAAGCATGCGCCTGGCTGAAGTCCAGGCCGTCACGCTGGTGACGTGCGGCCAGCTCATCGTAGACAGGCAGCGGCGATGACCCTGTGGCCAGGCCCAGCACGGCGTTGGGCTTGCGCCGCAACAGGGCCTCGATGGCGTCAGCGGCCAGCATTCCGATCTGTTTGCTGCCGTGGAGGATGACAACTTCCATGTCCGGCCGCCTTTCTGGTGCTCTGCGGAATCAGCGGTTGATGGTCAGCTGGGCGAGCAGTTCCGGTCCGCGCGCGTCAAGCCACTTTCCGCCCAGCCGGACGCCGGTCACAAACAGTGCCAGTCCCAGTATCGGACCGACGGCCAGGTTGATCCACCCAAAGAGCGGATTCCCTGTGACGAGTTGGGCGATGATCAGGCCCACCTCGGGCAGGACCAGCAGGCCCAGGATGCCCATGCCGGCAAACTGGACAGCCAGGGTCTGCCCCACGTTGCCCGGCGGTTTCTTGAACGGGCTGTCCCCCGGCAGCGGGACGGCCACCGTGTAGCGGGCCGACACCACCGAGGACAGGCCCAGCCCGGTGAAGAGGATGCCCAGGCTCAGGCCCACCTGGCCGGGCAGTTCTGCCCAGCCGCCGGTAAAGAAGCATTGGCCCACCGCGAAGATCAGTACCACCGGCAGAGCCAGGGCGAGGCAGGCCAACGCGCGTCCAAGGCGGTCAGCGACCCCTCGCACGCCGGTCGCCAGGTGCAGGGCGAAGGCCGTGTTGTCGTAGGAGACGTCCGCCGAAATAGACCAGGCCAGCAGGAACGCTGCCAGGGGTGCCGCGAACGCCAGGGACCCGTAGTTACCGGACTGGCTGCCCTGGAACACCAGCAGGATGGGCAGCAGCGGGACCACCACCAGCGAACCCGCATAGCGGGGATCGCGCAGCCAGTACGTGAGCGACCGCGCGGTCACGGCGCCGGCCGGAGTGGCCGGCAGCAGGCCGAACAGGCCCATCTTCCCGCCCTTGCGGCTCCCGCTTCCGGCGTAGGGCGGGGTGACCAGGGCCCGTTCGAGGAGGAGCTTCCAGCACCAGGCCAGGACAGCGAGTGTGGCCACCGCGATAAGGAATTTGATCGCTGCCGCCGCCGGGCGTCCGGACGCAACGTCCCCGCCGAGGGACCACGCGGCCCCCAGGGGCGTCCAGGACAGGGTGCCGGCCAGCTCGGGCAGGAAGCCCGTTGAGGCAGCAACGCCCCTGCCGACGCCGGCCACGATGGGGCCCATCAGGACCAGCGGGATCATGAACGCAATGGCGCTGACGTCCTTGAAGCGGCGCGACGACGCGAGGCTGGCGGTTCCCGTGGTGACCACCTTGGACAGGACAATGCAGCTCAGGACGCCGATGGCGGCGCCCGCGAGCGCGGCAGCGGCGGCGAAGGGTCCGCGGGAGAAGGTCCATACGGTAGCGAGAGACACGAGCACAGTGGCCAGTCCGGGAATGCCGATCAGCCCGCCAAGTGCCAGGCCGGTGAGCAGCTGGCGCATGGGCACCGCGAAGGTGGTGAAGCGTGCAGGATCCAGGGTCATGTCCGCGGCGGCCACGGCGACGGGGATGATGGCCCAGCCCAGGAGGGCCGCCGAACCGCCCAGCACCACTGCCGTGCGGGCCAGCTCCGGGTCGGCGCGGCGCAGCAGGACCAGCGCCACGACGAGCGCACCCACGATTCCCAGCGCGTAGAGCCCGCCGATGGCCAGGCCCACGAGCTGCATGGGGCTGCGGCGAAGGCCGTTGCGGAGCAGGGTCAGCTTCAGCCTCAGAAGGTGCGCAACCATTCCAGCCCCTCCGTGTGGCTGCGTCCGCCCACCAACTGGACGAAGCGTTCCTCCAGGGAGGCACTGCCGCGCACTTCATCAACCGTTCCCGCAGCCAGCAGCCTGCCGCCGGCCACCACCGCGACGTGGTCGCACATGCGCTGCACCAGGTCCATCACATGGCTGGAGACGATGACCGTGCCGCCCGAAGCGACGTAGTTATCCAGGATGGAACGGATGTTGGACGCGGAGACGGGGTCAACCGCTTCGAAGGGCTCATCCAGGACCAGCAGCCTCGGTGCGTGGATCAGGGCCGAGGCGAGGGCAATCTTCTTGGTCATGCCGGCCGAGTAGTCCACCACCAGTTTCCCGGCGTCCTGCGCCAGGTCAAGGGCTGCCAGCAGTTCGCCCACGCGGGCTGCCACCACGTCCTTGTCCATGCCGCGCAGGAGCCCGGCGTAGGTGACCAGCTGCTCGCCCGTGAGCCGGTCAAAGAGCCGGACGCCGTCCGGCAGGATGCCCATGAGCTTCTTTGCCTCCAGCGGCCTGGTCCAGACGTCCACCCCGTGCACAACGGCTGTGCCGAAGTCGGGCCGCAGCAGGCCGGTGGCCATCGACAGGGTGGTGGTCTTGCCGGCACCGTTGGGCCCCACGATGCCAAAGAACGAACCCGCCGGAACGTCCAGGCTGATGCCGTCGACGGCGATTTTTTCGCCGAAGCGCTTGGCGAGCCCGCGGATGGACAGGGCAGGCACCAGGCCGGCGTGCACCACCGGATCGGTAGGGGGATCAGGATGCGCAGCAGTCATAGAGCCAGCGTAGCCCCACGGCTTCGCCCCGTGGGTCCTCCTGCAGGAGTAGGGCCAGAGGCGTAGGAACGCCTAGAACGAATGCCGCGGCACGGCACGTTCGTACTGCGGTGCCCAGGGCAGGTTGTGCCCCAGTTCGAAGGCTGCGCGGAGCCACCAGTGCGGGTCCCTCAGCGCGGCCCTGGCAATAAACACGCCGTCGGCCTGGCCCGTGGCCACGGCATGTTCGGCCTGGCCGGCGGAGGTCAGCAGGCCCACTGTGCCCGTGCGGACCCCGGCTTCCCGGCGGATGCGCGCGGAGAACTCGGTCTGGTAGCCCGGGCCGGGTTTGATGTCCTGATGGGCTACGGCTCCTCCGCTGGAGACATCGATCAGGTCCACGCCGTGCTTCGCTGCCTGGGCAGCCAGCCGGACCGACGCCTGGACATCGACGCCGCCGGGCGCCCAGTCGGTGGCCGAAATCCTCAGTAGCAGGGGCATGGCTTCGGGGATGACGCTGCGGACGGCATCAACGACGGCGAGCGTCAGCCGGTTGCGGCCTGTTTCGTCCCCGCCCCACGCGTCAGTCCGGGTATTGATCAGCGGGCTTTGGAACTGGTGCAGAAGGTAGCCGTGCGCGCCATGGATTTCCAGGGTGTCGAAGCCGGCGTCCACGGCACGCACAGCGGCCGCCGCGAAGTCGGCGATGACATCCTGGATCTGCGCTTCGGTCATCATGGCGGGCTCTGCATAGCCGTCAAAAGCCAACGGCGACGGTCCCATGGTGCCCCAGCCGCCGTCGGCCTCCGGCACGCTCCCCCGCTGCCCGGCGAACGGCCAGTAGGTGGACGCTTTCCGGCCGGCGTGCGCCAACTGGGCGCCGATCTTTGCTTCCGCGGCACCATGCCGGTGCACAAAGGACGTGATCCGCTGCCATGCCTCGGCCTGTTCGTCGTTGTACAGCCCGGCGTCACGGGGGCTGATCCGGCCCGCCGCGTTCACGGCGGCGGCCTCGGTGAGGATCAACGCGGCGCCGCCCGCGGCGAACGAGCCCAGATGCATCAGGTGCCAGTCGTTCGGAACCCCCGGGGCGCCGTCGGGCCCGCAGCTGTACTGGCACATCGGAGACACCCAGCCGCGATGCGTCAGCTCCAGTGAACGGAGCTTCAGCGGCTGGAAAAGCGCAGACACTAAAACAGCACCCGGGCGAGTCCCTGGCGCGCCTTGGCAACACGGGGATCGGACGTGCCCACCACATCAAAAAGTTCCAGCAGCCGCACCCGGGCGGTCTCGCGTTCCGGGCCGAAGTTCCGGCCGATGAAGCTGACCACGCGGTTCAGGGCATCCTCCACGTGGCCGCCGGCCACGTCCAGGTCCGCCACGCCCAGCTGGGCGTCCAGGTTGTCAGGTTCGTCCGCGCCGCGGGTGCGGAGCGCTTCGGTGTCCTGGGCGGAAAGCGGCTGAAGCCGTGCCATCAGCTCCACCTGGGCCAGGCCGGCCTTGGCCTCGGCATCGGCGGGCATCTGCAGCAGTGCCTGGCGGTAGGCCACGGCCGCTGCCTCATAGTCTCCTGCTTCGATGGCGTCGAAGGCTGCCTGGTGCAGCGGCGGAAGCGGTGCCGGTTCGGCGTCCTGGGGCGTCCCCCCGCCGAGGCTGCCCGTGACGCCGTTGGCCGCCGCCACTTTCAGCAGTTCATCAAGGAGGGGCCGGATCTGGGCTTCGTCGGCGCCGCCCTCGAAGAGCGGTACGGGCTGGCCCTTGAGCACGGCGACGGCGGTGGGAACTGTCTGGACCTGGAAGGCCTGGGCCAGCTGCGGGAAGGCATCGATGTCCGCGGTCCCCAGCACCAGGCGGCCGGCGTAGCTGTTGATGACCCGCTCCAGCGAATCGAGCATCGCGGCGGATTCCGGTGAGTGCGCCGCCCACAGCCCGAAGACCACCGGCACCTGGGCGGAAAGCTCCACGAGCTCCTGGAAATTGCCTTCCGTAACAGTGACCCGCAGAGGTGCGGCGCCGCCGTCGGGCGTTCCCGCAGCCTCTCCTGGACTGAGAGGCGCATCGCCGGCAACGGGCGGATTGCCGGGAGCCGCCGGAGGCGCCTGGCGCTGTTTCAAGGATGAAAGGTCGACGGCGCCACGCAGGTTAAGCAGGCTGGCAGCGGCTGGAGGGACTGGACGGGAAGCTGGCGAACTCATGCTTTCCACTCTAGCCACTCCGGCCGCTGCCGGGGGTACTGCATCAGGGGGCCGCGTGAAGGGGCCGGCCCGCACGAACCTACTTGAAGCTTGCGCCTATCAGCCCGCGCGTGGCGGCTACGAGCTTAATGGGATCGGTGGAACCGGTCGGCGGGATGTAGACCGCCATCGATTCGGCGAAGTTCAGAACCATGCCGGTGGTGGTTTCCTTTCCGCCGGCGAGCGCAGCCGCGTCGTCACCGATGGTGAGTTTGTCACCGGGAGCCTTGGGCGTGCCATCAAAGCCGAAGTTGATACGGCCCAGCACCAGCGCCCCGCCGTCGGCCGTCCGGTATACGACGGTACTTTCCGGTACCACCTTGTGGGTGAAGGCGAACTTGCCGTTTTCGCCCGACTTGACCACCTCTGCCTGGTAGGAGAGGGTGTCGGCGATGTACGGCGAGGAAGCGCCCTCCACCACCTTGTCCTTGAAACTCGACTCAGCATTCGTCAGGCGGTCGGCGAGCCCGGCGAGGGCTTC
>DIZT01000340.1:53577-55903 GCA_002427975.1 Micrococcaceae bacterium UBA6021
GTGGTCTCGGTGAGCTTGTAGTTCTCGCGGGGCGAGGGCTGGACCAGGGTGAGCAGCTGCGGGACGACGTTGCCGTCGCCCTGCGTGACGGCCAGGACCGCACGGGGCCAGCTGCGGTCGCTGGTGACCACCGTCGTGAGGAGCTTGGTGGAACGGACGGGCATCCGGGCTTCATACGTGCCCACCTGGGACCGGATCTTGTAGTTCTGGGTGCGGACCTCGAGCTCCGTCCCGGCTACGCGCTCTGCGAGCTTGGCTGCGTCCTTTGCGGCATCGCCGGAGTCGGCGGCGCTGGAGACCTGCTCCAGGATCCTGCGGAACTGGGCATCCAGGAGGACCGGGGATGCTGCCTGGGCCGCGGCGGCGGAACCGGGTTCCGTTGCCGGCGCAGGAGCGGGGGTGGTGGCCGCGTTGGCAGCAGCACCTGTTCCGGCCACAACCAGGGCGGTCACCGCGGCGGTGACCACGCCGCCGGAAACCATGCCGAGCCGCGAGGAGGACCTGGCCGCAGCCTTGGCCCGGGCGCGCCGGGCGAACAGGCTTCCCGTGCCGTTGCCTTCGCCGTCGCGCTTGCGTGCGGACAGGACCACCAGGGCGATGCCGGCCATGATCAGCAGGGCACCCAGGACCATCAGCGGAATGGCCCACGGGGTGGAGGTGTCATTGGGGAACGTTATGGAGACCGACGACGGTGCAGGCTTGGTGCCATCGGAGGCCAGCAGCAGCGACCAGTCGCCGTCAGCGGGCGGCGTCCACGAGTACTCCAGTTCGCCGCTGGCGTTCTCGGTGGAAACCCAGAGGTCGGATCCGGAGGGATTCGGTGCCGTGGCGTCGCCGTCGGTGTGCCCCACCTGCAACGATTTCTCGTCGGCGGAAACCCCCGTGACGGTGTTGTGGGCTGTCTTGCCCACCCAGGCGTCCACGTCATCAGGCCGGCCGGCGGCGAGCATGAAGTTACCGTCGCCTTCAATCTTGATTTTCACTGTTCCGCCCTGCGCCGTGCGCAGGTTCTTGTCGATGACGGTCAGGGGTGCCGCGGCGGCATCTGACGGGGCCGAAGCCGTGTACGTCGCGGAGGGGGCCCAGATGGTTTTCTGGCCGAGGCCGGCCAGAAGTGTCAGGAGGCCGAGCAGCACGAGTGCGACTGCAGTCTTGAAACGCAAAGGAAACACCTATCATCAGCGGGGGTTTACTTTCAATAGTAACCGTTTTGTTACCAGTTCCCCCGATCGGGCGCCGCCGGAACTGACAAACAGCGGAGCCGGCCCGGCCCTCAATGGCGCCCTCGCTCCTGTTGGCAAGGCTGCTGATAGTGTTTGCGATGATCATCACACCGGCCCGCAAACGCGGCGCCACGCACGGAACAGGCCCCAGAACCCAGTGACTGACAAGACGGAAGAGTCCTCCCCGGGACACGAAAATCAACCGGCCGCTGACGCTCGGGAATCCTTGCCGGAAAGGCCTGCGACGACGCGGTGGCGTTCCGCAGCCGCTGCCTTTGGCCTGCTGGTGCGGCGCCTGCGCCTGCCGGGAGCCCAGCCCAGGCTCCGTTTTGAGTTTCCGCCGGACTACACCAACCCGGAAGAACCTGCCGACACCGATGGTGGCGAGGCAGGCGGGACGGCCGCGCAGTTTGGCAGTCCGGGTCCCCGGATGTCGATGCAGCATCCCCTCTATGTGGGGTTCATGGGCACCGTCGGGGTGGGCCTGGCGTTGCTGGTCTACTGGATCGGCTCCAACACCACGCAGCTTCTGCTGTGGATTGTGGCGGCCCTGTTCATTGCCCTTGGCCTGGAACCCGTGGTGGGCTGGCTGGAGAACCGCCGGATTCCCCGCCCCGCCAGCATTCTCCTGGCGGTCCTGGTCCTGGTGGGGGCGGTTGCAGGGTTCTTCGCCACCCTCATCCCCACGATCGTGGAACAGGTCACCGAAATCGTGGTGCAGGCCCCCGGCTGGGTGCGGGACTTCATCGATTCCGACTTCTTCCGCAGCATCGATGACCAGTTCGGTGTCCGCGACCGCATCTCCGAGGAACTCGACAAGTTCGTTAATGATCCTGCCGCGATTGGCGGGATCTTCGGCGGGGTGTTGGGCTTCGGCTCGACCTTGGCCAATGGGCTCTTCGGGACCTTGATCGTCCTGGTCCTGAGCCTCTATTTCCTGGCCGCCCTGCCGGCCATGAAAAAGTGGGGCTACCGGCTGGCTCCGCGGTCTCGCCGGGCCCGGGTTGAAGCCCTCTCCGAGGAGATCACACGTTCCGTGGGCAACTACGTCATCGGGCAGGCCTGCGTGGCACTGCTGAACGCCACGTTCGCGTTCATCGTGA
>DIZT01000081.1 GCA_002427975.1 Micrococcaceae bacterium UBA6021
AGCAGTAGCGGTAGTCCCAGTTGCGGGGACCGCCCAGCTGTTCCGGGAGGGACGTGGTGACGGCAGCGACGATGCCGCCGGTGGGCGCGTAGGTCAGGGCCTTGAGCGTGATGAGTGAGCGGAACACGGCATCCTGGTATTTTCCTTGCACGGTGCACTGGGCTGCCCAGCCGCGCCAGTAGGCCAGGGTGGTGTCCAGCACTGTTTCGGCGTGCACTGAATGCGGGCGGGGAACATGGCTGGGTGCCCAGGTCAGGACAAAGGACACCCGCTCCCCCGCCTGGACGGTGAAGTCACTGACGGAGCGCATACTCTCGCCGTGGACCGGCGCGTCGGTGACAAAGTAAACGGAGTCCGGCCCGGCGACGGCATGCACCCCGTGCTTGTCGCGCCGCACCCAGGGAACGATGTGGCCATAGTCGAACCGCAGCGCCAGTTCGCCATGCATTCTGACGCTTCCGCTCACGCCTTCCACGATCCGCACGATGTCCGCCACCTCGTCACGCGGCGGCATGAAGTCAATGACCCTGACCGTGCCATCAGGGGTGTCCCATTCTGTATCCAGCACCAGGGTCCCGTCCCGGTAGCCGCGCCTGGTGCACGTGCCGCCGCTCGCCGGTGCCAGCAGCCAGCGACCGGCCTCGGGCGTATCCAGAAGCGCGCTGAAACATGCCGGGGAGTCGAAGCGCGGCAGGCAAAGCCAGTCTATGGATCCCTCGGTGCTGACAAGGGCGCCGGTGTGAAGGTCGCCAACAACTGCATAATCTTCGATGCGCGCCATTCCCATACCCTGCCACACGGATTGCCGCTGCGGTTGGGTAGGCACTCCGGGTTCCCGGGTGTGGGCTGGCGTCACGCACGACGGCGGGACCGCCGAACGTGCCCGGCGCGGTGTGCGCTGTGGCAGAGTGGTAACCATGGACAGGGCTCCTCAGAACGCACCGCAGAACACTCCGCACCCCGCACCACTGTCCGGCACCCAGCTTTTCCGCCTGGCCCACCGGATTTCCGACGTCGTTAACGGCGTCCGCATCCGCCTCGCCAAACGCTGGAATTTCACACCGCAGACCATCGCGTACCAGGGCTATGGTTCAACCGGCTGGGTGCGCGTGCTGGGCCGCGTCCTGCTAACCAGGAAACCTGCCCCGGGCAGCCGGGCCGAGCACGCAGCCCGCAACGGCACGCAGAACGTCCGCGGCTGGCGGGCCTTCACCAGCGTGCCCGTGCAGTTCATTAACGTGGAAATTACCATCGGCGGCGTCACCACCCGGGTCCAGGCGGACCGGGGCGGACTCATCGACACCGTGGTGGACGTGCAGCTCTCCCCCGGCTGGCACACCGCCGTCCTGCGCGGCGACGGCACGGAACCGGTGGAGACCCTGATCCAGGTGATCGGCGCCGGCGCGAAGTTCGGCATCGTGTCCGACATCGACGACACCGTGATGGTCACCGCCCTGCCGAGGCCGTTCCTGGCTCTGTGGAACACGTTTGTCCTCAGCGAACGGGCACGCATGGCCACCCCGGGGATGGCCGTGCTGCTGGACCGGCTCACCATCGAACACCCCGACGCGCCCGTCATCTACCTGTCCACCGGCCCGTGGAATGCCGCCCCCACCCTGGCCCGGTTCCTGAGCCGGAACATGTATCCCGCCGGCGCCCTCCTGCTCACGGACTGGGGCTTGACCCAGGACCGCTGGTTCCGCAGCGGCCAGGAGCACAAGCACCGCAACCTGGAGCGCCTCGCCAAGGAATTTCCGGACATGCGCTGGCTCCTGGTCGGGGACAACGGCCAGCACGACGAACAGATCTACTCAGGCTTTGCCCAGGAAAACGCCGACAAAGTGGCGGCCATCGCCATCCGGCAGCTCTCCGTCAGCGAGTCCGTCTTCGCCGGCGGGCACTCCGAGGATGGGGACCACACCACCTCGGTAGTGCCCTGGATCTATTCACCGGACGGCGCCGGAATGGCCAAACAACTCAAGGCCCTGGACCTCCTTTAGACCCCGGCTTCCCGCTCAACGTCAGGTTCCATGGCCTGCACGACGGCGGTGCTCGCCGCCGCGGCAAGGTTCCGCTCCTCGATGAGCTCCTGAAGCCAGAAGTAGGACGCCTTAGGCGTGCGCTCCAGGGTCTCGAAATCAACATGGAGCAACCCGAACGGCTGGTTGTAGCCTGCCGACCATTCGAAGTTGTCCAGCAGGGACCACACGTAGTAGCCCCGGAGGTCAATGCCCTCGGCTTCGCCACCGGGAGCCGTGGCCTTCAACGCGGACTCGATGTGGTCTGACAGGTATTTCAGCCGCCGCTCGTCCGGAATGAAGGTGGTGTTGGTGGACTTGTCCCGGACGATGATGTCCTCAAAACTGGCCCCGCCCTCGGTTATGATCACCGGCGGCAGATGCGGGTACCGCTCCGCCATCTCCCTCAGCGCCACCGCCATGTATTCGGGTTTCACCGGCCAGCCGTAGGCGGTGATGTCCGCTTCGGGCCAGGCCTCGACGTGGAACGGCATACCGCCATTGCCCGCCGCACTCAGGTCACTGCCCATGGCCTCGGCCATGCTTGCCGGCACCGCCCCTTTACCGGGGCCGACGGCAACTTTCGTGGGCATGTAGTAGTTCAGGCCGTAGAAATCCAGGGGCTGCGAGATGATCTCCATGTCCTCGTCCGGATGGTCAAAGGAGCCGAAGAACTTCGCGGCGCGGATGAGGTCCGGATACTTGCCCGTGAG
>DIZT01000231.1 GCA_002427975.1 Micrococcaceae bacterium UBA6021
AGGAGTCTCATGCGTTCTTGCGTCCTTCGGTGTAGGTGCGGTTAAAGCTCAGGCGTTCAAAAATGGGGGCGTCGCTGAAACGGAACAAATCAAACCCGGTCTCGGCCTGCAGGGACCACTCGGTCCAGGACGGGACCACGAACAGATCGCCCTTGGCCAGGGTCTTGCTCTCGCCGTTGAGGGTGGCGGTGCCGGTGCCTTCGAAGACCTGCCAGACACTGGAACCCACTTCGCGCAGCGCCTCGGTACTGGCGCCGGCGCGGAGGCGGTGGAATTCGGCCCGGATGGTCGGCATCACGTCCCCGCCGGTGGTCGGGTTCGAGTACCGGACGGCGGCGTGGCCCTGGGACACCGTGGCGGGGTGGCCCTCATCCTCGAGGAGCAGCTGCTCGGCCAGGGCGGCGTCGGTGTGTTCCCACCGGTACGCGGCGATGGGGGAGTTGACCGTGTCCTGGAGCCCGGAAAGGGGGCGCAGGCCCGGGTGGGCCCAGAGCCGCTCGGACCGGGAAATGTCAGGGGTCGCTTCGTCGGTGACGCGTTCGGTGCCGAACTCGAAGAACCCGGCATCCGCGTAGTGCACAAACGGGATGTCCAGCCCATCGATCCAGGCCATCGGGGAGTCCGTGTCGTTGTGGTGGCCGTGGAAGTTCCAGCCCGGCGTCAGGAGGAAATCACCGCGGCGCATCGCCACCGGATCCCCGTTCACCACGGTCCAGACGCCCTCGCCTTCAACCACGAAGCGGAACGCGTTCTGGGAGTGGCGGTGTTCCGGGGCCGTTTCGCGGGCACCCAGGTACTGGATCGCGGCCCACAGCGTCGGGGTCGCGTACGGGGTCCCGGCCAGGCCCGGGTTCGCCAACGCGATCGCCCGGCGTTCCCCGCCACGGCCCACCGGCACCAGATCCCCGGCCCGGGCAGCCAGCGGATACAGATCATCCCACCGCCACACGTGCGGCACAGCCTTCGGCGACGGGACCATCGGCATCAAATCCCCGATCTGCGTCCACAACGGGATCAGGTTCTCACTCTCAAAATCCTCATACAGCTTCTCCAGCGCCGCAGCCTCCCCCGGCGTCGGCTCCGGAACAACCTGACCGGCAGCAACAGATGCATGCGTAAGATTCTCGGCGTTGACGGACACAGGGGGCCTCCTTGATGGGCGCGGATAAGGGGTTTGGGCGTACGAAAGACTCTAGGGATCTGCGTATGTGACCTCCAACATATTCTGCCTGCCAGAATATTCTCGGAGGAGCGAGTCGCCCTGAACGCGTCAGTCGCTGTGGACCGGATTGGCGGCTATGTCGATTTCGAGCTGGCGGCGGGTTTCCAGCATGACGCCGACAAGGCCCGCATCGAACAGCCGGCGGAACCTTGCTACCGGAGTGGCTACGCTCAGTGCGCCGACGACGTCGCCGGCCCGGTTGTGAAGGGCCATCCCCAGGGCGCTGATGCCGTCCTCGGTCCCTTCGAAGTTGGCGGCAAATCCATTGCTGCGGATGGTTTGGAGTTCCCGCAGGAACGCCGGGTACTCGGCGTCGGGGATGTTGTCGCCGCCGATCTCGGCATTGCTGCTGCGGAACAGCTGATTGACCATGGCGGGCTCAAGCTCCGCGAGCATCGCCTTGCCGCCGGAGGCCTTGTGGGCAGGCAGGACTGTTCCTTGGCGATCGCCCACGCGCAGGGCACTCGTACTCTCCACGGTGTCGAGGAACCTGACCTTCGTGCCCACCCGGATCATCAGGTTGACCGTTTCGTTGACCCGCGAACACAACATCTCCATATGGGGCCTGGCCACTTCCCGCAACAGCCGCGACCAACTCACGCCGGCAGGGCCCGCGCCCATGGCCGGCCCGGGAACATAGCACCGGGACTCGTCCTGGACTGCGAATCCCCGGTACACCAGCATTGCGAGGAGCCGATGGGCGGTGGAAGGGGCCACGCCCAGCTCGTTGGCTGCGTCCTTGAGCCTCAGACTGCCCCCGTCACGCAGGAGCTGCAGCAACAGCAGGGCGTTGTCCACCGCCTCGATGGGGTAGGTAGGTTTTCGTTGGACGGGTAAGTTCTGCATGGCAGAATTATATAGGTCCTTGGATGTGACGTCATCGACAGTGGTGGGATGAATCACACACCCTCTGCTGCAGTGCCGCAGCGGCCAACCACCGATTTACCGTCCGGGCCAACGGCCCGCTTTTCCAAAGGGTCCGCCCTGGCAGTGCTGGTCTGCTGGCTCCTAGTGGTTTTCGACGGCTATGACCTTATTGTCTACGGCACGGTGCAGTCGTCCCTCATCAGTGACACGGGCTGGGGACTGACCAAGGCGACGGCTGGAACCGTCGGCTCCATGGCGTTCGTGGGCATGATGATCGGCGCCATCTTTGCCGGCCGGATGTCAGACACGTGGGGACGCCGCCGGACCATCATCGGCTGCGCCATCGTGTTCTCGGCCTTCACCATCCTCTGCGCCTTTTCCCCCACCGCCATTGTTTTTGCTGGACTGCGCCTGCTGGCAGGCATCGGTCTGGGCGGGCTGGTCCCCTCAGCCAATGCCCTGGTTGCAGAGCTGGTCCCCGCAAAGTGGCGTTCCACGGTCGCCACGCTCATGATGTCCGGCGTGCCGATCGGCGGCTCCATAGCGGCCCTTGTGGGTATTCCGCTGATTCCTGCCTTCGGCTGGTCCTCGATGTTCCTGGTCGCTGTAGTGGCCTTGCTCGTGGTCATTCCGCTGGGACTGCGGTACCTGCCTGAAACACTGGCACCGGCTCCGCGCGGTGAGGCAGCCGGCAGCGCCGAAACCCTGCAGCGCGCAGGCTTCGGTTCGCTGCTGCGGGCACCGTTCCTCGGGATAAGCGTTCTCTACGCCATCGCCACCCTCGCGACTTTGTTCGCCTGGTACGGCTTGGGCACATGGCTGCCCAACCTGATGCAGCTGGCCGGTTACAACCTCGGGTCCGCACTGACCTTTGCCCTGGCACTGAACCTGGGTGCCGTGGCGGGGTCAGTCATCACCGCGTGGGCAGGAACCAGGTTTGGCCCCATTCCGACCGCGATTGTTGCCGCCGCCGTCGCGGCCGGCGCGTTGGTGGTGCTGGTGACCGGGCCTCCCGTCGGCGTCGTCTACCTCATGCTGGTCCTGGCCGGAGTGGGAACCCACGGCACGCAGTGCCTCATTATTGCCGCTGTGGCCAGCCACTACCCTGCGCACCTGCGTGGAACCGCCCTCGGCTGGGCCCTCGGGGTCGGCCGCATCGGCGCTGTCGCGGCACCGCAGGTGGGTGGCCTGTTGCTCGCCGCCGGGCTAGGCGTGAACTCCAACTTCCTGGCCTTCGCCGGCGCGGCAGCTGTAGCCGCCGTCCTGGTCGGAGCCATTTCCCTCAAGATCAAATCAAGCACTCCAATCTCAGAAGGAGCCAGCAATGTCTGACCCGAAATCGTCAACCGAAGTCCTCGTTATCGGCGGCGGAATGGCCGGCTTGGCCGGTGCCTTGGCGCTGCGTGAGAACGGCGCCGAGGTGACCTTGGTGGAGCGTGCTCCCGAGTTCGGGGAAGTGGGCGCGGGCCTGCAGATGGCACCCAACGCCTCGCGCGTGCTCAAACGTTGGGGACTCCTGGAGAAGGCGCTGGAAATTGGTGTCCAGCCCAGGCACCTGGTGTTCCGCGACGCCGTCACCGGCGAGGAACTTACCCGCCAGACGCTCGGCGGCGAATTCGAGGAACGCTACGGCGCGCCGTACGTTGTCATCCACCGCAGTGACCTGCACCGGGTCCTCCTCGAGGGCTGCGAAGCGGCGGGCGTCAAGCTCGTCAACGACGTCATGGTCGAGAGCGTTGAAACGGTGAACGGCCGCGCCGTGGCCCACACCGCTGCCGGTGTGGACTACGAGGCCGACGTCGTAATCGGCGCCGACGGGCTCAAGTCCACCCTGCGTCCGCTGGTGGCCAACGATGAGCCGGTCCCGTCCGCGTATGTTGCTTACCGGGGCACGGTCCCGATCACCGAAAACACTCCCAAGGCCGACCTTGAGGACGTCATCGTCTACCTCGGCCCGGACTGCCACCTTGTGCAGTACCCGCTGCGGAAGGGCGAGCTGCTGAACACCGTGGCCGTCTTCAAGTCAGCCTCGTTCGAACGTGGCGAAGAGCAGTACGGCGGCGTCGACGAGCTCGAGGCGGCCTACAAGGACTGCGTCCCGGCCGTTCAGGAAGCGCTCAAGAACCTTGCCACCGGCATCCGCTGGCCCATGTACGACCGCGACCCCATCGAGAACTGGGTCGCAGGCCGGATGGTCCTCATGGGCGACGCCGCCCACCCCATGCTCCAGTACCTCGCCCAGGGCGCCTGCCAGGCCCTCGAAGACGCTGCTGTGCTGCAGGACGTCAGCAATGGCACCGTATTCACCGCCGACGGCGTCAACCCCGCAGCCTGGGATGGCGCGATCAAGGAATTCAACACCATCCGTGCCGGCCGCACGGCCCGGGTCCAGCGGACTGCCCGTGTCTGGGGCGCGTCCTGGCACGTTTCGGGCCTGGCCCGCACGCTGCGGAACCTGCTGTTCAAGAGCCGGGCGGACAACAACTTCCACTACAACGACTGGCTCTACGGCCAGGACCAGCCCGGAAGCCCGGCCCGCCCTGAATCTGCCCTGGCAAAGACGCTCTCCGTCTAGACGGCTCCCGCTGTCCGGGAGACCTTGAGGAGGGGCGGCACGCAATGCAACGATAGATGCGTGCAGCCCCTCCTATATTCAAGGTCCGGTCCGGGTCTGCCGGCGTGACGGAGAGCGGCCTTGCGGAACGTCACCCTGTACCTGGACGTCGACGGCGTGGTGTGCCCGTTCGGAGCAACTGGCCAGACGCCGTGGGGTTCCGGCTGGAGCCTCGCGAACGCCGGCATGCTCGAAGTGGCTTATGCGAGCCAGCTTGTTGACGGGCTGAACCGGCTTTCCCGGCTGTCCGGAGTCCGGTTCGTGTGGCTCACAAGCTGGGAGGACATGGCCGCAGAATACTTATGCCCTGCCATCGGACTGGCCGGCGGCCACTGGCCCTGCCTGACGGCGGAGGGTGGCGGCACGGGGGAGGGCTGGTGGAAGCTCGTTGCCCTCCAGGAGGACCTGGTGGCCAGTACGCCGGACGCCATTGTGTGGGTTGACGACCAGCTCCGGTATGAAGACGAGGCACTGGTGTGGGCCGGATTCCTGGGCCCATGCATCCTCACAGTGTCACCTGATCCCCGCCGGGGAATCTCTCCCGCCGAGCTGGCCGCCGTCAGTGCGTTTGTCACGAAGCAGCTGTTTTGACCTGATGCCATGGACGCGTACGATCGATAAGGTTTCAAGCCGGTTCTGTTAACACCGCAGCTCATTCCACGTGAACTGCACGTGAATTATGCTGTGCAGGGCAGGTGGGGGTAAAGGAACTGCTGAACGTCGACTCTGCAGATTGGGCAACAGGTGGACATCACCTTCATGGTGGCGCTGGTCATCGCACTGGCATTATTTTTCGACTTCACAAACGGCTTCCACGACACCGCCAACGCGATGGCCACGCCCATCGCCACCGGCGCCATCAAACCGAAGACCGCTGTGACTCTCGCCGCAATCCTGAACCTGGTGGGTGCCTTCCTGTCAACGGAAGTGGCCAAGACCGTCTCCGGCGGCATCATCAGGGAAGGTTCCGACGCGGTCCCGATCACGCCGGACATCATCTTCGCCGGCCTGATGGGTGCCATCCTCTGGAACATGATCACCTGGCTCAAGGGTTTGCCATCCAGCTCTTCCCATGCCCTTTTCGGCGGGTTGATCGGCGCAGCCATTGCAGGAATCGGCTTCAGCTCCGTGAATGTGGAGACCCTGCTCCAGAAGGTCATCCTTCCGGCCATCTTCGCACCGGTCATTGCAGGAATTGTGGCCTACCTCTGCACCAAGCTGGCCTACGCACTGACGGCCCGCCATGATCCCGAAACCGGCGACAAGCTGACCCAGAAACGCGGTGGCTTCCGCACGGGACAGATCTTTACCTCCAGCCTCGTGGCACTTGCCCATGGGACAAATGACGCGCAGAAGACGATGGGCATCATCACCCTGGTGCTGATCGCCGCCGGCACGCAGGCCCCGGGCTCGGGCCCACAGGTGTGGGTCATCGGGGCGTGCGCCGCGGCGATCGCTTTGGGCACGTATGCAGGCGGCTGGCGGATCATCAGGACCATGGGGTCCGGACTTACTGAGGTCAAGCCGGCCCAGGGTTTCGCGGCCGAGGCAAGCACTGCGTCAGCAATCCTGGCTTCTTCACATCTGGGGTTCGCCCTCTCCACCACGCATGTGGCTTCCGGATCCGTGATCGGTTCCGGCATGGGACGTAAGGGAACCACGGTGCGCTGGAACATGGTGGGCAAGATCGCCCTCGGCTGGCTGTTCACGCTTCCTGCCGCTGGCATCGTGGGCGCGCTGACCGCCCTGCTCGTGAAGACCGGCGTTGTGGGTGTGGTGATTGCCGCCGTCGCCGGAACCGCCGCCGTGCTGTTCATGTTCGTCTATTCCAGCAAATCCGCTGTGGGCCACCACAACGCCGTGGAAGTCGAAGAAGCGGGGCAGGCCGTCCGCTTCGGCAAGAAGAAAGCCCTCGCCCGGGCCCGTGCCCAGGCCAACCCGGAGAAGGATAATCAGCGATGAAGTGGTTGGAACTCTTGAGTGTGGCCGGGGCAACCCTGGTGGCCGCGGTGACCGTTGTGGTCCTGTATGCGCTGGGGGTGCGGCTGACGGCCATCGCCGGGGACGCCCAGCAGCCTTCACCGAAGCTCAAACGGTCGCTGGCCTACAGCTGCTTTGGCCTCTGCGGCGTGGCGGTGCTGTTCGGGCTTTACCTGATCATCCCGTACTTCAGCAAGCCTTAAGCGCGTCACCGGCCGCAGGGATACTCTGGTTCCATGTCCAGGATCCAGTATTTTGTCGCGGCCTCCATCGACGGATTCATCGCCACCACCAAGGATGACCTCGCCTGGCTTCTTGCGTTCGACGGTTTCGAGGGCGGCAAGGAAAGCTACGAAACCTTTATTGCCGGCGTCGGCTGCATCGTTATGGGCGGCGAGACGTTCACCTGGCTGATGGAACACGAACCCGGTAACTGGCCTTATCCTGCCACGCCCTGTTATGTCTTCACCCGGCACGAGCACGCTGCGCCGGCAGGGACGGATATCACCTTCGTCCGCGGTCCCGTCCAGGAGTTCATTCAGGACTTCCAGGACCACGCTGGCGGGATGAACGTCTGGGTGGTGGGTGGCGGCAGCCTCGCTGCGCAATTCGCCGACGCCGGACTGTTGGACGACCTTATCCTCTCGGTCATCCCCGTCGTCCTGGGTGATGGCAAACGGCTACTGCCGTTGGACGGCCCGACGCCGGCGCTTGAGTTGACGGCGTCCCGCACCTTGGGGCGGGGGATCGTGGAACTGCGCTACACCTTCACGTCTCCGGGGCCGGCCCGCTGAGTGCGCCGGAAGGCTGAAGAGCTCAGGCCTCCGAAGGTTCGTTGTCCCGCAGCATGTTCGTGATGCGTGCGGTGGAGAGGCGGCGGCCTTTTTCGTCGGTCATCACGATTTCATGCGTTGTCAGCGTCCGGCCCAGATGGATAGCGGAGCAGGTACCCGTCACCGTACCCGAGGCAATGGCCCGGTGGTGCGTCGCGCTCACTTCGATGCCCAGGGCATGCCTGCCGGCGCCGGCGTGCATCCCGGCGGCGAAGGATCCCAGTGTTTCGGCCAGCACCACGTGGGCGCCGCCGTGCAGGATGCCTGCTACCTGCGTGTTCCCTTCCACCGGCATGGTGGCCACCGTGCGTTCCGGGCTCATCTCCAGGAAATGGATCCCCATCTTGACCACCAGGGCACCGATGCCGAGATGGCCGAGCCAGTCGTGAAGGTGCGTCGGGATGCCGGCTGTGACCAATTCCTCAGTGAAGGGGCCGGGCGTGAAATTGTCCATCATGGGAACTAGGCTGGCACCTGTGAGTGAAACTACCAAACCGGCCCCCTTCCCATCCGAAACCGCTGCGCTTGACGCGGATGCTGCCTTGCAGGACATCAGCGTACTGCCGGTCGGAGGCCAGGTTTCCGCTACGGAAGCCCCAGTGGCTCCCATCACGGGCCAGCCGCGGCTTCTGGTGCTCGACGGCCACTCGATGGCGTTCCGCGCTTTTTTCGCCTTGCCGGCGGACAAGTTCTCCACCGCCAACGGACAGCACACCAACGCCATCCACGGCTTCACGTCCATGCTCATCAACCTGATCAAGGAACAGAAGCCCACCCACATTTGCGTCGCCTTCGACGTCTCGGATGACACCACCCACCGGAAAGCCGAGTACAGCGAGTACAAGGGTGGACGCAACGAAACTCCCCGTGAGATGAGCGGCCAGATCGACCTCATCGATAAGGTGATGGGCGCCTGGGGTATCAAGACCATCAAGCTGCCCGGCTATGAGGCCGATGACATCCTGGCAACCCTCGCCGCCATGGGGGAAAAGGCAGGCTTCGAGGTGTTGCTCGTCTCGGGGGACCGCGACGCCTTCCAGCTCATTACGGACAACGTGTTTGTGCTCTACCCGCGCAAGGGCGTCAGTGACATTCCCCGGATGGACGCGGCCGCCATCCAGGAGAAGTATTTTGTGACGCCCGCCCAGTATTCGGACCTTGCCGCTTTGGTGGGGGAGACTGCGGACAACCTGCCGGGTGTCCCCGGCGTCGGCCCGAAAACCGCGGCAAAGTGGATCAACCTTTACGGCGGTCTTGAGGGGGTCCTCGAGCACCTTGATGCGATCGGTGGAAAAGTAGGAGACTCCCTTCGCGCCAACGTCGAGGACGTCAAACGCAACCGGCGGCTGAACAGGCTCCACACGGATCTCGAGCTCCCGCTCACGCTGGACGATCTCGCGGAACCGCGGCCGGACGAGGCCGCCCTGGAAACGCTGTTCGACGAGCTCGAATTCAAGACCATCCGGACCCGGCTCTTTGCCCTATACGGCAGTGCGGAAGTGGAATCTGCCGACCGCGAAAGCATCGCCACTCCGGACTTCGTGACCCCGGCCGGGGCAGCCGAGCTGGGCGCCTTCCTGGCATCGGGCACCGGCAAGACGTCGGCAGTCGCCGTCGACCTCGTGCCCGGACGGATCGGTGAAGACGCCGCCGCGCTGGCGATCGTCCGTGACGATGCCGCCGTTTACATCGACCTCGCGGCGCAGGACGCCGCGGCCGAAAACGTCCTCGCGGACTGGCTGCGCGATGAAAACTCCCCGAAGGTCATGCATGGCTACAAGGCTGCGCTGAAAGCCCTGTCAGGCCGGGGCCTGGGCCTGGAAGGCGTGGTGGACGACACCTCAATTTCCGGATACCTCATCGAGCCGGACCGCCGCACGTACGAGCTCGCGGAGCTGGCCCAGCACCACCTCAACGTCGCTGTCTCGCCGGAGACTTCCAAAGCCGGTCAGCTGGAGCTCGCGTTCGACGGCGACGACGCCGCCGCCGCCGGTGCGCTGGTTCAGGTGGCCGCCGTGGTCCAGGCCCTGAGCCGGCACTTCGAATCAGAACTCACGGAGCGTAAGGCCAGTGACCTGCTGACCACACTTGAACTGCCTGTCAGCCGCGTGCTGGCCGACATGGAGCTCGCGGGCATCGCCATCGACATGCCGCGCATGGACGAGCAACTCGCCGATCTGTCCAAGGTGATCGACAACGCCCAGGAACTCGCCTTCGCCGCGATCGGCCACGAGGTCAACCTTGGCTCGCCGAAACAGCTGCAGACCGTCCTCTTCGACGAGCTCCAGCTGCCAAAGACGAAGAAGATCAAGTCCGGCTACACCACAGATGCCGCGTCGCTGAAGAATCTGCTGGAAAAGACCGGGCATGAATTCCTGGTCCAGCTGATGGCGCACCGGGAGTCCTCCAAGTTGCGCCAGATGCTGGAGTCGCTCAAGAAGTCCGTGACTGAAGACGGCCGGATCCATACCACCTATGCGCAGAACGTGGCAGCGACGGGCCGGATCTCCTCCAACAACCCCAACCTGCAGAACATCCCCATCCGCAGCGAGGAAGGCCGGCGCGTCCGTGGCATCTTTGTGGTCAGCGAAGGCTACGAGTGCCTGCTGTCCGCGGATTACTCGCAGATCGAAATGCGGATTATGGCGCACCTCTCCGGGGACGCCGGCCTGATCCAGGCCTATCAGGACGGCGAAGACCTCCACCGTTTTGTCGGCTCGAACATCTTCCACGTCCCCACCGAGGAGGTGACCACCGCCATGCGTTCCAAGGTGAAGGCCATGTCCTACGGCCTCGCTTATGGCCTGACCTCGTTCGGCCTGTCGAAACAGCTGGAAATTTCCGTGGACGAGGCCCGCACCCTGATGAAGGACTACTTCGACCGGTTCGGCGCCGTCCGCGACTACCTCCGCGGCGTGGTGGACCAGGCCCGGATCGACGGTTACACGGCCACCATCGAGGGGCGCCGCCGTTACCTGCCGGACCTCACCAGCACGGACCGGCAGCTGCGCGAGAACGCGGAACGCATCGCGCTGAACTCGCCCATCCAGGGATCGGCCGCAGACATCATCAAGCGCGCCATGCTGGGCGTGCACGCTGAACTGGCGGCGCAGGGCCTCAAGTCCCGCATGCTCCTGCAGGTCCATGACGAACTGGTGCTGGAAGTCGCGGCCGGCGAGCGGGACGCGGTGGAGAAGCTCGTTACCGAGCAAATGGGCTCTGCCGCGGACCTCAGCGTCCCGCTGGATGTCCAGATCGGTGTGGGTCCCAGCTGGTACGACGCCGGCCACTGACAGGCGGCCACTGACACGCCTGGCGCGGCAGCAGCAGGGCAGGCGCCCGGCGTGTTGTTGCTGGCCAGGCACCGGATGCGTTGGTTAGGCTCGGCGATGTGGCTGAACTGAGTGGTGACTATGAAATCCGGCGCTTCGAAGTGGCATCCAAGGGCGAGCCGGGGTACTCCGATGCCGAATCCTGGGTCAAAGCCGTGGCTTTTGGCTTCCACGAATCCACGCGGACGCCGGAGCACGTGGCCAAGTCCCTGGAGACCCTACGGGCTGACCGGAGGGTCCTGACCGGCGCCTACCAGACGGGCGCCGTTGCCCCGGGCTCGTTCCGGGCGGACGTGCCGGTGGCCACCTTCGGCACGTTCCGCAAGACGCTGAACATCGGATTCGGCCGGACGTTGGAGACCCAACTCGTCACCGCCGTCACCGTGCGGACCTCGCACCGTCGCCGGGGCCTGCTGCGCCGGATGATGTCCGAGGACCTGGCCTTGGCGAAGCACGATGGCCTGGCCATGGCCGCCCTGACGGCGTCCGAGGGGTCCATCTACGGACGCTTCGGCTACGGCGTGGCCAGCTTCGAACGTACGGTCACGGTGGACACCACCGCGCGGTTTCAGCTGAACCACCAGGCCGTCGGCACGGTGGACGTCGCGGATCCGCGTGTGCTGCTGGACCTGGCGCCGGACGTCTTTGACCGGGTGCACCGGCTGACGCCTGGATCGATCGGCCGCCAGGAGTGGTACCGGCAGGTGGCTTCCGGGTCGCTGGCGCGTGACGGCAAAGAAGATCCCGCCATCAAAGTGGCCTTGCACTATGGCCCCGACGGTGCCGTGGACGGCTATGTCTCCTACAAATTCCTCGGCTGGGACACCGTGCCCCACACCGTACGCGTGGTGGACCTTGTGGCGGCCACGAACGAGGCTTACTTGGAGCTCTGGCAGTTCCTCGCCGCCATCGACCTGGTGGAACAGGTCACCTGGGAGGAGGCGCCGCTCGATGACCCCCTCACGTGGGCGCTGGCCGATCCCCGCTGCATCGACTCATCCGATAGCCGGGACATGCTCTGGCTCCGCATCCTGGACGTCATCAACGCGTTGGAGGCGCGGCACTATCCCGTGGACGGCAGGCTGGTCCTGGAGGTCCCTGACCCCCTTGGCCTGACGGCGGGAACGTACGCGCTCGAAGCCGCCGGCGGTGAGGCCGCCGTCGTACGTCTTGACACGGCCGCGGAACCTGACCTGACGCTGGATGTCTCCACCCTGTCATCGATTTACCTTGGTGCGGTCTGTCCGGTTACGCTGACTGCGGCTGGGCGGATCCGCGAACACAAGCAGGGCGCATCGCTCCAGGCACGGGGTATGTTCGCGGTTGAGCGGGCCACCCACTGCCTGACCCACTTTTAGGGCCCCTGCCTTACTTAAGGACCATCCATGGGGGATATCCACGGACCGAAAATGCCCGGCCGTCGATCCGTGTTGCTTGGAATGGCTGGGTTCGCAACCGCAGCGCTGTCAGGATGTGCGGCCGCCAGCAACGCAGCAGCCGACGGCGAACCGTCCACACAGGTAGTTGATCCGGCCGTCCCTGCCAGCTCCAGGACTGCGCCGGCGCCGCCGCCCGTCGGCGAGCCGGACCGTCCAGGCCTGCCGACAAAGCAGCAGCTTGTGGCCGAATTCGCCAACCGCACGCCGAAGGAGTGGGGTCTCCAGGTCACAGGCGTGGTCACCCAGGCGGCAGCCGGTGCGATCGCACTGACCTTCGACGCCTGCGGTGGCCCCGGGGGTGCCGGGTTCGATCAGCAGCTGCTCGGGACACTGCAGAAGCTGAACATACCGGCAACGCTGTTCCTCAATGAACGGTGGATCCAGGCCAATCCCGATCTGACTAAAGAATTGGCGGTCAATCCGCTCTTTGAGCTTGCGAACCACGGATTTCTGCATCGTCCGCTTTCGGTGAACGGCAAATCCGCGTACGGCATCGCGGGGACAGCCGATCTCGGACAGGTCTATGACGAGGTGACCGGAAACCAGAAAGTCCTCCAGGATATTACCGGGCGTCTTCCGCGGTTCTTTCGCCCCGGCACGGCCTACTACGACGAAGTTGCCGCTGCCGTGACGCGTCGGCTCGGACTGCAGCCGGTGAATTTCAGCATCAATGGCGACGCCGGGGCCACGCTCGCGCCTGCAGCTGTCGCCGCTGCCTTGGCCGGCGCCCGACCCGGAGACATCGTCATAGCGCATTTCAATAAACCCGGCAGCGGCACGGCCGCCGGGTTCCGGCAGGCGCTGCCCCGACTTCAGGGCGGCGGAACCACGTTCGCCCGCCTGGGCGACGTGTTGCCCGCGCTTTGACCCGTGTTGGCCGCTGCGACTAGAATAAGTGGGCGCGTACTACGTGCACGTTTCTGAAATCCACAAATCAGGATGACCCGGAAGATCCCTGTGATCTCCCGTAGACCTGCACTTGCGTTCCATAACGCGGGGGCGGCGGTTTGCCTGACCGACTCACTATCCACAACGGAGCCCCTACTACATGACCATCACCTCCACCGAGAAGCCCGGTACCCCCGTAGTCGCCATTAACGACATCGGTACCGCTGAGGACTTCCTCGCAGCAGTCGACGCCACCATCAAGTACTTCAACGACGGAGACCTCGTCGAAGGTACCGTCGTCAAGGTCGACCGCGATGAAGTTCTGCTCGACATCGGTTACAAGACCGAAGGTGTCATCCCCTCCCGCGAGCTGTCCATCAAGCACGACGTTGATCCCGGAGACGTTGTCTCCGTTGGCGATCTGGTCGAAGCCCTGGTCCTCACCAAGGAAGACAAAGAAGGCCGCCTGATCCTCTCCAAGAAGCGTGCTCAGTACGAGCGTGCCTGGGGCGACATCGAGAAGGTCAAGGAAGAAGACGGTGTTGTCACCGGTACCGTCATCGAGGTTGTCAAGGGTGGTCTTATCCTCGACATCGGTCTGCGCGGCTTCCTGCCCGCATCCCTCGTCGAGATGCGCCGTGTGCGCGACCTCGCTCCGTACATCGGTCAGAAGATCGAAGCCAAGATCATCGAGCTGGACA
>DIZT01000038.1:0-2922 GCA_002427975.1 Micrococcaceae bacterium UBA6021
ACCGCAACCGTAAAATAAGTAGCCCCCAGCCCGATCGGCGGCGCCTGCCACACCCCGGGCGTTAACAGCAAGATCGTCGAGCCGTTCTCGAGGTCGGTAACAACGGAGACGTCTAGCCAGCTCACCTCTACGAAGAACGGTAGGCTCGTGGTGCCGTCGCAGACCGCGACCGGAACGAGCAGTGCTACGTTCCTGGCAACCTTCACCTGCCCCAACCCCAACTGGACAGCGGAGGTCACTGGCACCAGCACCAGCTTCGTGTACACGCTGACCTTCGCGGGGTTCACCGAGCCGGCCATCCGGATCACGGGTTAGTCGACGACGCTCTAACTAATGAGGTAGGGCAGCACCCCTGCTCAGCCACATGAGAGTCCGCAGCATCTCCCCCAGAGGTTGCGGACTGCACGGCCCCGGAGATCCCATTCTGTGGGCTCCGGGGCCCACCCCTGCTCGATGACAGCAGGCAAAAAACCGAGTTTCCCTTGCCGGCGTGGTGGGGTGGAAGACCGAGGCAATCCTGAGCGGCGGGCGTAACCCAGGCCGCATCCTCAGTGATTACCCCATCGGACCGGGCTCGAAGGCGTGTCCCCCATGGCGCCCCCGAGTCCAGCCCACTCAACGGGGGGACAGCAAGCATGCGGCTTCAACATCTCCAAGCTTTCTTGGCCTTGGCCGAGGAGCTCAATTTCCGCCTCGCCGCCGCGCGGCCATGTCTGAGCCAGCCGGGGCTCTCGGAGCAGTTGCAAGACCTCGAGCGGGAGCTCGGGGTCCGGCTCTTTAGCGGGACCGCCGCGGCACTCGGCAACACCGAGGCGGCCGTCACCCTTCATATTCCGGGATACCGGGCGCACCTGGCGCGACATGGCCAGACGACTGTGATCCACGTTGGCGGCGACAACATGCCCAGCCCTGATCTGCAGATGACCACCACCCCCTACGCCTGAGCCTGATCAGTCAAGGCCAGCTATCAGGCCTCGTTGGGCGCTCTTTGGCGCGTCGGCGCTGTTTCTTCGCTTGGTTCTCAGGGCTTGGAACCAGCCGGTTGGGATGAATCCTTCTACACCCCCTGGGCCAAGCGGCGAGACGTGCTTAGGGCCCGCGAATAAATAATGGTGGTTGTTACGGCGTGTCGGGTGGAGACATGGTGTAGTTCCATTCCCCATGGAAATCGTGGCGGGTGATCGGTAGGTCTTCGATGTCTTTTGAGGTGTATCTGAGTCCGGTGGGGTAGTCATCGGTGTCGAGGACGCACTGGACTGTCAGGCCGGTAGCTGTGGTCGTTTTGCCGATCAGATCCACGATGATCTGGTGGGTCCGCAGCGGCTGACCGGCCCAGTTGCGGGTGATCTGGGAGAAAAGCCGGTGCTCGATTTTGTTCCATTTGCTGGTTCCCGGGGGCAGGTGGCAGACAGTGATGTCCAAGCCGGTTTCTTTAGCGAGCTTGGCGAGCTCGATCTTCCAGGCCCGGATGCGGCTGCCGTTGGATCCGCCGCTGTCGGCACATACGAGCAGCCGGCCAGCCCGGGGGTAGCGGGCCTGTCCGACGGATTTCCACCATGTGCGCAGGGTGGCCACCGCGAACGCCGACGTATCATGATCGGTGCCGACCGTGACCCAGCCCGTGTTCCCCGAGAGGTCATAGATGCCGTAGGGGATCGCCTTGCCCAGGTCCTTATCCATGAAATCGTGGACGTTGACCCGCTCCGGTTGCCCGGCCGGCCGGTACTGGCGTCCGGCGTTCTTGAAGTCTCCGACCAGTTCTTTTTTCTTCGTGTCCACCGAGATCACCGGCTGGCCTGCTCCCATATGCTCACCGACCTGGCCTGCCAGATACGTGAACTGGGCGTCGCGGTCTTCGTGCTGGGCGCCTTCGGTGACTTTGGCATTGGACTGCAGGCTAAAGCCCATCTCGTGCAGCATCCGCGCCACCGTCCGGTCCGAGACCGGATGCCCCAGATCAGAGAGCGCGGCCGCGAGGTTACGGGTTGATCTGGTCGTCCAGACCAGTGGTGAGACCGGATCCCCGCGCATGCCCGGATCAACCAGGGTCTTCAGCTCAGAGACCAGGTCCGGGTCGGTCGCCGCCAGAGACTTACGTCCCCCGCCCGGGACCCGCACCCGGGCTTGCGGCTCGGGGTTTCCCTCCGCCTCCCGCACGCCGCGGGCGATGGTGTCGGGATGAACCCCGGTCGCCGCAGCAATCGCCTTGATCCCGCCCCGACCCAGCCCGGCAGCTTCGACGCCCAGCAGCATGCGGCGCTGCCGCTCATCCAAATGCGGGCGCAACACCGCATATCTCTCTCCCGCGGACTCCGCTAACTGTTCACTGACGGCCATACCACAATTTTAGGACCGCCACGCCTGAACACCTAAGTTATTCCTTCGCGTGTCCTAAGAGGTTGTAAATCATGAAAATCCATATCCGTCGATTGCTCCTGCTGTTCGTAGCCGCACTGGTCATCTTCATGTCCGGAGAGTCTGCCGCCCAAGCCGCCAGCCCGCACTTCAAGCGCGGCGGCTCGCCCGTCTGTACTGTGACCCAATCATGGTCACAGAGTTCAACGACGTGCCGGACAGTCCTCGCCGGTCTTGGAAACGACGATCTCCTCGCCACCGTCACCGTTTCGGGGTTCGCCGTCTACCAGTGCCAGAACCAGGGCGGAAACGTCGCTCCCGGGCAGAACAAGGTCCTCGTCGGCCCTGTAACTGCACCCACCTTCATCAACAGCGATGCCATCAAGAACGGTAACCTCACCCTCGTCACCAACCCGGCGGTGCTGAGCGCTGCCGGAACAGTTACCGCGGCCCAGGCCGGCTGTGCCAACAACAACTGGACGGGCGTCAATCCGGTGTTGACCGTCACCTCGATATTGCTGGTCATCGAACAACCTCCGGGAACGGAGATCTTCCGGTGCTCGGCGA
>DIZT01000038.1:3047-5939 GCA_002427975.1 Micrococcaceae bacterium UBA6021
TAACCAAGTAGTCCCGCCAGCCGGATGCCCAGCCGCATCCGGCTGGTCTGCGAAGCGGCCCAGCCGTGGGCGCCGGCCAACCAAAGCAAGTAGTTCCGCCGGTGCCCCAACCGCGGAAGTACGACGGCGAACACGGCTGCCGCTGCGAACCCCGGGATGCCGGTGGTTGAGCCCCCGGGCCGGGGGTGGCCAGCGCCGTCACCTCGAGCCGACGCAACCTCATATTGCCTTGCAATACCACCATTATTGTAAGACAATACTGTCATGGGGATCATCTGGGCGGCCAGCGCAGACAAGCACGGCATCGACCGCGAAGATGCATTGAACGCCATCCTGAACCAGATCTACCATGTCCAGCAGTTCGATGAACCTCGGGTCGATTTGGGCACACGTCCGGACCTATTCATCGGCCCCACCCGGGACAGGCGCAGAATGCTCGAAGTCATGGCGGTGATCACCCCGCCAAACGACATCCTGATCTTTCACGTGATGGAAGCCCGCAGGAAAATCCTGGACATCGCAGAAACGGAGACAGAGAAGTGACAGCAACGAAGAAGGCCCAAGGCAGCCGCCAGCTCAACGCCGAAGAAGAGGCACGCTACCAAGAATTCGCCGCCTGGGCTGAGACCGCTGACATCGGGCCGGATGCCCGCATCACCAAGGCCGCGGAACCGGAGGCAGGCCGCTCCCTCCTGGAAGCCGCGCTTGGATCACCCGAGGAAGTCAGGCGTGCCGTCGGCAAACCCTCATTGAGCGCCAAGGGAACGTCTCCGTCGCGTTCCCTCAGGCTGCCCGCGGACATGGACGCCCAGCTAGTGGAACAAGCGAAAAAGGAACACCGGAAACCCTCCGCCATCATTCGGGATGCCCTCGTCGAATATCTGACCAAAGCTTCCTGAAAGACGCTTAGTGGAGCAGTCCTGGTTGGCACTAACGTTTCTTCGAGAGAACGTTAGTGCATGAGCACCTAGACGATTGGCACCGGCCAATTGGTCCAAGCCGGCATCGTTGGCAGGTCCATCTTCGTCGACACAGCCTCCGTAGATCAGCTTGCACGGACAGGCACCCGCCATCGCCGCCCCTGGACAGCCTTGGACCTGCTTGAATCCCCAGCCACACGCGAACGCAGCGCTGGACGGCGTGTCATCAAGGAGCTGATGGATGCCTGAAAATGATGCATCCGTGGATCACATATGCTGCGCATACGTCAGTAATTCCGCCGGTGCCTCAGCCGCGGCAGCACAACGGCAAAAACACCAGCCGCCGCGAACCCCAGGATGCCGGTGGCTGAGACCCCCGCACCGAGGGTGGCCAGCGCCGTCACCCCGGAGAGCAGGACGGGCCCGCCGGTGGATCCCGCGTCGGCGATGAACCTCCACAGCCCCAGGAACTGGCCGCGGCCGCGGTCGGGCGAGAAGTCGGCGCCGAGCGTCATGATCAGCCCGGAGCTGATGCCGTTGCCGAACCCGATCAGCAACGAAGCAAGCAAGAGCCCGGCAAAGGAAGCAGTCAACGGAATCAGCAGCATCGCGATGCCCATGACGATGGTGGACGGGATGGCCACGAACAGCCTGCCGCGGCGGTCCATCACCTTCCCGGCCGGGTAAAACACCAGCATGTCGATCGCCCCGGACAGCCCATAGATCACCGACACCTGGGCCGGATCCATCCCCAGATGGTCCGCCCACAGCGGGATCACCACCTGGCGGGACGCCCGCAGCGCGCTGAGCAGCAGGATCCCGACACCCAGCGTCAGGAAAACGCGGCGATGGGAAACTGCCACATTCCGCAGCGTCGGCTCCGGACCCTTGTGTCCGCCGTCGGGCGCCAGCGGGACCACCAGGTCGGGGATGCTGACCGCCAGAACGGCGGCCGCGGCCATGCCCACCACCCCCACCCAGTAGGCTCCGGAGATCCCGGCGAACTGCATGACGCCGGCACCAATGAACGGGCCCACAAAGACGCCGATCCTGCTGACACCGCCCAGCGTGGACAGCGCCCGCGCCCGGAACTGGATGGGCACGGCCTCGGTGAGGTACTTCTGCCGGGCCAGGCTGAACACGCTCGCGGCCATCCCGACGACGGCCATCGCCACCGCGAGCAGCCACAGTCCGTTGGGGATCAGCGAGGACATCGCGGCGGCCGCGAGCGCGAGGGCGCCCACCGCGGCGGCGCCGACGATCGACCAGCGTTCGCCGAACTTGAGCGTGATGAGGGACGCGGGCAGGTTGAAGAACCACGAACCGAGCCCGATCAGCGTGACGATCAGTGCCGAGGCCGCCACCGAGGCGCCCAGGTCGCGGGCGGACAGGACAATCACCGGAAGGATCGCGCCTTCGCCGATACAGAACAGCAGCGCCGGCCCGAAGGCGGGTATGACGATGCTTCGGAAGTTGAATGGCGGCGGGGAATCTGGCGAAGTCATCAGATTTATCCTATGCCCGGATAAATTCGCCAGCTTTCAGGGGGTCACAAGCAGCCCCGCGAGGACTAACGTTTGCCGTGGGGGCTCTTATTGTTGCGTCCTCACAACCACAGGGAGGTTCCATGGGTGAGGTGTGGATCCGCACCATCAGCAACAGCCTGGTCCGGGCGGACAAAGTCACGGAAATTGCGTCCACCCGCGGGTCTCTTCATGAGGACCAGGGGTACTCGCTGAAAGTTATCGTGGACGGCAAAGCCCACGTCGTGATTGACGACGGCGGCCTGCCGGGCACGCTCGCCGAACGGCAGGAACACGCCCGGCATCTTGAGGATGCCCTGCTGCTCGCCCTCGACGAGGCCCGCGAGGCCGAGGCATCCATAGTCGTCGGCTTCGAACCGGAGACGGAGCGCTGGGTACTCGCTGCCGCGGCGGAGCTGGCCGGCGGGATTCCCGCCGTCGGATAATCC
>DIZT01000038.1:6056-7536 GCA_002427975.1 Micrococcaceae bacterium UBA6021
CCGATGCGCCCGGTGAACATCAGCGCCATCAGGACCCATTCAGCCGACGGCGGCAGGTGGTACGTGATCCCCGTACTCATGCCCACCGTTCCGAACGCTGAGATCGATTCGAAGAGGACCTTCTCGAGGCTGTAGTCGGTGAACATCAGCAGCAGCATGGTCCCGCCGACGACGGCGGCCACGCCCAGCAGCGCCACGGACAGGGCCTGCCGCTGAGAGGATGAACTGACCGAGCGGTGGGCAATGGTCACCTCGTCGCGGCCGCGGACTTCGTTCCAGATGGAAAAGCCAAGGACCAGGAACGTGGTGATTTTGATGCCGCCGGCCGTTCCGGCGCTGCCGCCGCCGATGAACATCAGGATGTTGGTGGCCATGAGGGTCTCTGGCGACGCGAGGCCGTAGTCGATGCTGTTGAAGCCCGCGGTGCGCGGAAAGACGCCGCCGGCTACGGAACCCAGAATTTTGCCGGTGAGGGACAGGTGCCCCAGCGTTTCGTCCCTGTTCCATTCAAAGGCTGCGAACAGCGCGATCCCGGCCACCAGAAGCAGCAGCGTTCCGTAGATGGTCAGGCGCATGTGGATGTTCCAGTTGTGGGGCTTCGCGCCACTCAGCAACTGGATGATCACCGGAAAGCCCAGCCCGCCGGCGATGATGGCCAGGCAGATGGGCGTGATGATCCACGGGTCTGCCGCGACGCCGATGAGGTTGTCACTGAACAGCGAGAATCCGGCGTTGTTGAACGCCGAGATGGCGTGGAACGTCCCGTGCCAAAGGGCCGTGGCCGGGTTCTGGTCGTAGGCCAGCCAGAACCGGCCGGAAAGTACGACGGCGGTGATTGCCTCGAACGCGACCATGATCTTTGCGACGCGCAGCAGCACGGCCCGGACGTCGCCGAAGTTGAGGGTGTGGGTCTCTGACTGCGCCACCAGCTGGCCCCGGAGCCCGATGCTCTTGCGGACCAGCAGCGCCAGCAGCGTAGCCAGCGTCATGATGCCGAACCCGCCGGCCTGGATGAGTCCGAGGATGACGGCCTGGCCGAAGGGGGTCCAGAACGTCGCGGTGTCCACGGTGATCAGCCCGGTGACACAGACGGCCGAGACCGACGTGAACAGTGCCGGCATCAGGACCTCGGAGCCTGGATCCATCCGCGAGACAGGGAGCATCAGCAGCCCTGCCCCGACGATGATGACTGCCAGGAACGCCAAGGGGAGGGACCGGACCGGATGGGAAAGGGCCCGCCGGACGAAGTTCTCTTTCCCGGCGGCCTCATCCTTCAAGGCTTTGGCCTTCACGGCCTTATCCTTCAGGGCCTTGCCCCTCTGCGACTGGCCCCACGTGGTGCTCATCCGACGTGGATTCCCGGCCTGAGATCCGGGTCCGGCTCGTTCTCGCGGATGATTTCGCGGACCACGGGGGCTGTGTCACCACGGCCAAGCAGCAGGTAGCGCATCAGGTGGACCAGCGGGTTTCCCTCAGCCCA
>DIZT01000038.1:7702-8450 GCA_002427975.1 Micrococcaceae bacterium UBA6021
TCGCTGAACCCTGACGGGTCCGTGATGTCGATCTCGAGGAAGATGACGTCGGCGGTGCCTGGGACGGGGTTGTTCTCCCGCTGCGCGGCTTCCTTCTCGGCATATTCTGCTGCGTCGCGGGCCTGTGGGCGGTTGGCGATGAGGTTTATCCGCCCGTCATACTCAAGCGTGTAGGTGATGAAGCCGCGGGCGGCGTCGTCGAACTTGATCGTGTCCACCCGCAGCTCCGTGGTGCGGCTGATCCGCGACACCAGCGAAACGGCCACGATGCCCAGGATGAAGAACCCGGAAATGGTGATGCCGTCCGGCTTTTCGATGACGTTCGCCGCCAGGGCATACAGCATCACCAGCGTGAGGACGGTGAACCCCACCGCCGCCGCCCGCTGTTTCCTGCGGATCGCGGAGATGGTGACGGCCACGGCACCGGACACCATCATGGCGAGAATCCCGGTGGCGTAGGCGCCAGCCTGGGCGTTGACGTCGGCGTTAAACCCGATGGTGATGAGGATGCTGATGGCCGTGTAGACGAGGACCACGGGGCGGACCGCGCGGGACCAGTCGGGGGCCATGCCGTAGGAGGGCAGATAGCGGGGCACGATGTTGATCAGGCCCGCCATCGCGGACGCGCCGGCGAACCAGAGGATCAGGATGCTGCTGACGTCATAGGCCGAGCCGAAACCGTTGCCCAGGCGTTCGTGGGCCAGGAACGCCAGGGCACGGCCGTTTGCCTGGCCGCCGGGCTGGAATT
>DIZT01000025.1:0-1449 GCA_002427975.1 Micrococcaceae bacterium UBA6021
GTGGCGTCCCGCAAGCCGGTCCCTCACCGGACGTCTCCACTGGTTGTATCAATGTGCACGGTGAGGGATCCCTCAGCGGGCACTGCCTCGGGGAGAGCGGGTGGTCAATCAGTGGCGCTCAGGCGCTCTTGGAGCCAATCGTCGATGCTGTTCAGGGCTGCTCGAGCCATCGATGTCGGGTGCCCCGTGAAGGCGTGGGGCGAGGCGGGGTAGATGCATAGGTCGACCTCGTTGCCTGCGGCAGCGAGCCGTGATGCCATCGTCAGGTTGTCCTCGAGAAGGACGTCATCCTCGCCGATCACGATCAGCACGGGCGGTAGGTGCCTGAGGTCAGCAAAGACGGGCGACAGGTCGGGGTGGGTTCGGTCCGGCGCAGCTCCGGCGTAGGCGTCGAGGAAGTATTCATCAGCGATCAGGCGACCCGCCGGGGTCAGTGCGGAAAGGTCGTAGGTTCCGCACTGGAGCACACCGCCGCTGAAGGAGGTCAGCCCTCGGTCGCGCATGCGGAGGAGGGTGGACATGGCCAGGGTGGATCCTGCGGAGAATCCGCTGATGACGAGTCTGGTCGTGCCGAAGCGCGCTTGAGCGTGCTCGGCCAGCCACAACGCGGCCGTTTCACAATCATCAGGCGCAGCAGGCCAGGGATGTTCGGGCGCAAGTCGGTAGTCGACACTGACCACGGCGACCCCCAGCTCATCCACCAGCCGTCGGTTCCGAAGATCGCTGACGGCCGCCGAGCCCATGAAGACCCCGCCAGTGTGTATTTCCAAGACGACGCCGGTGGGAAGTTCGCTGACCGGCATATGAATACGCACCGGGACGTCGCGACCATCCGCTGACACGTCCTCGATAGTCGGTGGCCGGTCGCAGACTGCCGGCGCCGGGGCTTTCGATCGGAAAGCTTGCAGCTCTTCAAGGCTGCTCGCGCCGCGACCGGACTGCCGGCTCGCATAGAACGCGCGTGACTCATCAACCAAAGCCCACAGCTCCGGATCGATCAGCGAACGCAGGTCGAACAGCACCCCTCAACTGTATGAGCCGGGCGCCGAGGCATCCGACAGGACTGCCCGCTGAGGGATCCCCTAACGGGCATGCTGTACAGAAGGCTTTGGATATCCGTGCAGACGGCTTCACGAACTGACACCAGCGTTCCAGGCCGTTCCTAATTCGATATCTGCGGACAGATCGCGACCGCCCTACGACGGGTTTTGTAGCTTGAGTTTCATGCCGGGCGTGAAGGATGCGGTGGCTTCAGGGGACAGCGACCACATTCCGGGGAGCTTGTTATCGGTTACCAATTGCCGCACTGGTATCCCGAAGCGGGCCGCCACGGCTCCTGGGTTGTCCCCTTCCACGACGGTATAGACATCTGGTTGGCCAGATGCATCCTTTTCGTAGCCGCCGGCGGCTCCCGGGCGCAGATAATCGACCCCTCGCAGATCCACGACA
>DIZT01000025.1:1541-4604 GCA_002427975.1 Micrococcaceae bacterium UBA6021
TTCCTGCTGCCGGCTCTGCGTCTACGGGCTTCGCCTGAAATACTTTGAGGCTCTCTTCCTTTAGCTCAAAAGCTTTCGCAATGGATGCCCAGGTGTCCCCTGCGACGGTCGTGTACGTCACTGGCAGTTTGTAAGAACTCAGCCCCACCGTGCCCGCCACCTCAGGCACGGGTGCACTGGAACTGGATGCAATCGCCGCGGCCTCAGGTGAAGGGGAAGCATTGGAGGTAGTGGGGGACGGCGCCGGCTCCGAATAGGAACACGATGCCAGCAGCATTGCCGACGCCGCCAGAAGCGCGGCGGTTCCTATAATCCAAGCTTCCCGTTTGCCCCTACGCATGTAAGCCTTCAAACCATCCCCTAAGTTGCCCCGCTGCAGATCGCAAACGTCCATGCATGCCCTGCCCAGTCAAAGACTAAACCAGCACTTCACCCAAAGCCCCTTCGGGCTCTGCAGTTCGAGCCATCTGTTAAGCGGCTCTTGGAGCTACGCGTACCGAATCCTCAGGCCGTGACGTTCATTCACGTGCCTTGTTGGGCGGCTTCGAGCGGACGAACCACGGCAGCTGACCGGCAGCCCGGTTAGCGCAAGCCGGCGGGCCACAATCCCTTCGGTCTCCCCGAGCTGTCGCTGCTCAGCGTAGGGTCTGCTTGTTGGGGGCAGCCGAGGGGCGCCCCTGCATGCTAAAGGAGCGACCCACCGTATGAGCTATTACCAGCAGTCTCCCTACCAGCAGCCGTGGCCTGCGCAGTCTTCGGGGCCGCGGCGCTCGGCGGAGATGCTCTCCCCGCACGACGCCGAGAAGTCGCGACGGTGGCGGCCATGGGAACGTGCTCATCTCTCGGCAGGCGGTCGCCCGGCCCTCGGCCGGGTCTACGCACCCAACGACTTCGAGCTCAGAGCAATGCGATGATCGCCGGGATGCGCATTCGTTGTGTGGCGTGCCGGAGTCCGTCCGCCGGAGGTCGGGGCGATGATGGGACTGTGCCCATTCGATTACGTAATCTGTTCATGGTTGGGATGCTTCTCTGCGCGGGGTTCGTCTTGTTATTGGCGGCCTCCGGCCCTTACGGCCCGGTTGCGATGACGCGGTCCTCGACGTCGGCGCTTCCCGGAGAGGGGCCGGGCGTGGGCGTGGCGCGAGCTGCGATCCAACCAGGTGCGCCGGACCGTCGTTCTGTGCCCTTGTCGGTCAAGGCCGGCGGCCTTGTCAACGGTCCGGGCGCGGGCAGCGGTATGGTCCTGGCCGTACCTGTTTCAGAGGTGGGTTCCTCGGGACCGGCCCTGAACGCCGCTTCCCCGCGGGGTGACTCCTCCGGGGGTGGTCTTCTGGTAGGTCTGGCTCTCCCCGTGGCGATGCTGGGTATTTTCGCGGCGGCGACTGCTCGAACGCGACGCCGCTACAGCACCGTCGTGAATCGACTGAACGAAACCGCTGAGACGTACTACTGCATTGGGGGTCGTGCCCGCTCCCGCCTTATCCTCACCGCAGAGCCGGACGGGCCGGCCGTTTACCGGTTAGAGGGCGAAACACTTGACCGGGTCGGAAAGTGGACTTGGGGCAATCTCTCGCTGTCTAAGAAGGGGTATACGTTCAGTGCCGCGAATACCCCGAACGGTCTACACCTGGAAACCCTGAACGGGGACAACGCCATGACAGTCGTCATGTTTCCGAGCTCGGCGCGCTTGATCGCCCAGCCGCTGCGGGGTGAGTTGAACGACCTCCTCCGCCGTTGGAACGACGCCATCGCCACAGTTCGGTCCCGGGAAACAGTGGATGGACAAGATGAATCCTGGCCGTCTGCCCCGTAGGACGACTTCGGGGCTGTTTCGTTAGGCTGACAAGATCGTGACTCGCAGCGATAAATGGCGGTCTTTTCGCAGCGCTATTTGTCACCCTTCAGCCCGTAAGGGGATCCCTCACCGGGCACTTCGAGGAGGCCAACGAAGGGCTCTGATGTGGCTTCTGTTTGCTGGGCGAGGATCAGTTGGTCTCTGCTTCGCGTGCGAGTACCTCCCGACCCACTCGGTTGCCGGCCTCGGTATTGGCGAGCCACACGATCGCTCCCGGGGTGGGGATTTCGTCCGGCCACTCAGTTAGCCAGGTGCGTGTGATCCGTTCGATTGCGCCTCCCATTGAGTGGGGCCACGGGTGATGCCCATGCTCGTCGACGTCGCCGGCGATCATCAGGCCCTTTTGCGGCAACCACTCGTCCAGGGACGGCGGAACCAGCATCACCGCATCGGGCTCAAACGCCTTGAACCGCTTCTTCACCCCGCCGTTGGCATCCATCCGGCCATCGTCTGGTGTCTCGATGCGTTCCACGAGCCCCTCGGCGAACAAACCATCCTGCGACGAAGACCCGGTATCCATCCCCCACATTCTCCCAGCCATCCGCCCGGGACCCGGGCTAATTCCCCGGCGTTTTAAAACTCCGACCAACTACTGACGGTCTTAGAGGTTAGTGACCTGGCGTCGCCGCTTTTCGTTGCGGCGCAGCTGCAGGATGCGCGTTCCGCCGGCGATCGCCACAAGTATCCCGCCCCCGACCGCTGCGATGAAGAAAGCCACGCCCTGGGCCAGGCGGCCCTCCCAGCCAAGGAACTTGACCGCCACCATGTCCTGGTTCTGGATAAAGAAGATGATCAACAGCACCAGCACCGCGAGGCTGACAGCCACAGCGCTCCAGATGACCGCGGCCCGGGTGACGCGGGGGGAAGCCGTCTTGCCCGCAGGCTTGGGGGCAGCCTGGGGAACAGGTTTGGGTGCAGGTCCGGTGCGCTGAACCGTGGGCTGGGACTCCGGCGCGGGGGGCACGACGGCCGGCGGCAGCTGTTCTTCTGAGCTCATACCGCCATTGTCTCTCCACGCCGGCATTTTTGGCGGGATGCCGGCGGGGAGCTTGTCGGATTGCTCCTACTCCTTGCCCAGCCCGTTCAAGCCCGCCCTGGACGAACCCTGAGCGGGCGCCTTCTCGATTCGTGTCAGCTGTGCGCGGCTGCTGCTGCAACAGTCAGCGGATCCACCAGTTCCCTTCCCAGGATGTATGTGATGTCGGTGG
>DIZT01000025.1:4670-7938 GCA_002427975.1 Micrococcaceae bacterium UBA6021
ACCCCAGCCGGTCCGCGACGTCCTGGCCCGTGATCACCCTTTTCCCGACCAGGTTGTAGGTCTGGCCGCTGTGCGGTTGGGGGTTTTGGGCGACGATTGACGCCGCTTCGGCGAGGTCCTGCCGGGCGACGGCCGCTACCCCGCCGCGGCCGAACGGAGCTGTAATCACGCCATCTCGTGGCGTAAGGAGTTGACCGATCAGCTCGGCATACAAGCCGTTCCTCATGACCGTCCACGGAAGCTCTCCGTTCCGGAGGCGGCGTTCGGTCCATCGGTGGGCCAGGGCGAATCCGAGGTGATCCCCGTCGTCGGCGAGGCTGGTGTAAACGATGTGCCGTACTCCGTCGCGTTCCGCGGCCGTGATGGCGTTCTCGTGCCGGTTGATGACGACGTCGTCTTCGGCGGTCCCGGCAGAGACGAGGACCAGCGTGTGCACGCCGGTGAAGTCGAGCGTTCCGGGATCGTCAAAGTCCAGCCGACGGAGCTGCCCGTTGCCGGCGGGGTTGCGGGTTCCCCCGGCAGCCGGCGCACCGGATTCCGTGAGGTGTTCGAGGACGGCTGTGGCGAGGTGGCCGGAGGCCCCGGTAACGAGAATCATGCATGCGCTCTTTTCGCTGGTACTTTTCGGTAACTAGACTCATCCTCGGTAACCACCTGAATATGCACAAGGAGGCACTCTGGTGTCAGGCAGTCACACGGAAGTAACCGCCCTGCTTGAGCCGTGCGGTGATGCCGATCATCCGGACTGCGGTATCCGTGACGTACTGGACCGGATCGGCGACAAATGGTCAGTGCTCGTCATCGTGGAGCTGGCCTCCGGCACGAGGCGTTTCAGGGAACTGCAGCGCGCGATCGACGGTATCTCCCAGCGCATGCTGACCCTCACCGTCAGGCGGCTCGAACGCGATGGCCTGGTCACCCGGACCGTCTACCCCACGGTCCCCGCGCAGGTCACCTACGAGCTCACGCAGCGCGGAAGCAGCCTCACCCATCTGGTCAAACAGCTCGCGGACTGGTCACTGGAACATAAGGACTCCATCGGGCAATCACGGGAACTGTACGACCAGCAAAACCCGGACCACGCAATCCGGTAACCGCCACCGGCCGTCCTGCCGAGCGGCCAGCCGGACCGCGTGCGGAACCTTGAGCGGAACACCTGCCATTTATGAGACTCGGACCACGGACGCGAGTTGCACCGGGCTGGTTTGCTCGTCCCAGGTGGCTGACAGGATCCTTCGCCCAAAAGGCCTTCCGCATAGATTGAGTACCCGAACAACCGACAGGGCGAGTTCCCCTGTCTCGATCGTTGTCACGCCGTCGACAGTGTCGGGAACGGCCGAGCAGACAATGGGCACCCTAGTTTCGAGCGTTCCCGTGCTCTCCAGGTGCACGGACTCAGCAAGTAATTCAAGCCTTCCATCGACCTCGAAGAATTGGTCGGCCTGGGGCTGTCCAGTCAGGATGGCGGCGGCCAAGGTGGACGCGTAGACGGGATCACCCGTGGCGTCATAAATCCATCTCTTTCCGAGAAACGAGTGCTCCATAGTGCCTATCAGGCACGGGTCGGCACCTTGCAGCTGGGAGCCTCTGTACGTCAGTGGAACCTGAAAAACTGCGCTCTCACTTGCAACAAGAAGTGTTTCGATCCCGACCTCACCCTCCGGATCATCGAAACGGAAGGAACCGACACGGCGTAGGTTCGTTGACCCGTTCTCCTTGCACCACGGCTGGCTGGGCAGCCACTGTGTGAGGAGTTCCATTTTCGACGGAGTCAGCGTAGCTCTGTGAACGATAGCCATGACGCCCAGCCTAAGGGCCCGTGGGCTCAACCTTGTGCCGTGACTCCAGATGCCACCGTTTCAGTTGTCGCTCCCTGGCGGGTGACTGGGATGACATGCCGCAAAACCGTGAAGAGTCCCGTAGCCGAACCCTCTACGGGACGTCTTCGGTATGACGCTGGCCCGTCCCGACTTTTCAGTTTCCTCCCAGACCCACACGCCCCGCCCGGCGGTGGTGCGAGGGTTGGAAATGGGAACTCCCGCGTTGTGTGTGTCGTTCCTGTCCTGCCTACCCGGAATGGCCACGGATAAGCTTCCGTGAACTCTTTTCCTCCGAAGGGGCAATACATCTTGTGACGACCGACAGTGAACTAATCCATAGATCTCGTGATGATCCCCAGGCCTTCGCTGTGCTGTACGACAAATATTGCCGCTCAGTGCACCGGTACGCGGCGACCAGGGCAGGTGAATCCATTGCTGATGACGTGATGTCGCAGACCTTTTTGGTTGCCTTCGAAAGTCGGGAGTCCTTCGACCACGAATGGGAGGACGCCCGGCCCTGGCTCTTCGGTATCGCAACCAACCTGCTTCGGCGCCATCACCGCACCGAAGCAAGAAGGCTCAAGGCATTCGCCAGGGCAGCCGGCCGGGACAGCTACGGCGACGGTACGGACCGCGTTGCCGAACGACTTGACGCTGCCGCTGCTACGGCGGACCTCGCTGCGGCTATGCGGAAGCTCGCCCCCGCCGACCGGGAATGCCTCCTGCTCTACGCCTGGGCTGACCTCACCTATGAAGGCATAGCCCTGGCAACTGGCGTGCCGGTGGGCACCGTCAGATCACGGCTCAACAGGGCCCGACGCATCCTCCGTGATACAGCCGCCCTCCACCACATTGATGACAAGGAGATTGATCATGAACGAGCTAACGCTCCTGCAGGCAATGCGTGACAAGACGCTTGTAGCCAGCGACGCCGCAGTAGAAGACGGGCGCAGGAAGCTGCTTCACCGCATCGACCCTTCCCTGCCACATCACCGACCAGCACCCCGCCGGCGGACTGCTATGAAGATCGCAGTTGCTTCCTTAGCGACAGCTGCAGTTGTGGCCGCTCTCGTCGCGGGTGACGTAGTTGGCCCCACAGGCTGGCGCGGGGCTGCAACAGCCCAAGCAGCACAGGTACTCAACGAAGCCGCCCAAACCACCATTGAAACCGCGGACCCCGTAGTGAACCCAGGGCAGTACCTGAAAATTCAGAGCAGCAACCTATGGGGCTCCTTCTCAACCGACGAAAAGGGCACGTATCAGTGGCTAGACACCGAGCACATGACCATGTACATCCCCGCGGACCGCAACGGTGAGTGGGTGTGGGAACGATCAGGGCGGATCCCAACAACGTTCTTTGACGAGGCATCCAAAGAATACGCGCTTAGCATTCAGACGAACGATTCCCAGAAATATGTACTGCGGGGAGTAAACGGGGGCTTCTACGG
>DIZT01000073.1:0-4363 GCA_002427975.1 Micrococcaceae bacterium UBA6021
AACGCCCGCTGAAGAAACGCCCACTGTAGAAACTCCCGCTGACGGGACTCCTGCCGAAGCAACGCCTATCGCCGCGCGGACCTCCGGTGGACAATGAGGCATGACCACGCATGCGACCTCCGCCACCGGCGTGAGCCTCCAAGCCCCGGATCCGCAACTGCCCACGCCTGAACAACTCACGCCTGAACTGACCATTCGCGAACGGCCCGCTCCGGAGCAACTCACACCCGAACTTCTGCGGGCTTGGGCCTGGCACAAGCAGGGCCTCGACGGCTCGCTGCGCGGTGCGGACGCGGCTGACGTGTTCACCAGAGCAGGGTGGGCCCGCTCCGTCGGCGGTGCCAACCCTTACCTCACGCTGTTTGCCCGTGCCGGAACACGCCGCGCGCAGGCCGATGCCGATGTCCTGTCCCTGAAGATCCATGAGTTGCCCACCGCACGCGGCTGCACCTACGTCCTGGGCAAGGACGACTTTGCCTGGGGCCTCCAGATCGGTCGGGACGCCGCCGTGGCGCCGTTCCGGGTGCTGGCAAGGATGGGCGTCGAGCGCGGGGAGATCACGCTCCTGGAAGAACAGATCCTCCACGCGCTGGCGGACGCCGGCGGCCCCCTGGACCCCAAGCAGCTCAAGGAGGTGCTGGGCGAGTCGGTCCGGAACCTCGGCGAAGAGGGCAAAAAGAAGGGCGCCGCCACCACCTTGCCCACGGCTTTGGGTCTGCTTCAGGCGGACGGCCGGATCCGGCGCGTGCCCGTCAATGGCCGGCTGGACCAGCAACGCTACTCATACGCGCTGTGGGGGCTGCCGCCCACCGCCACGGCCGACGACGCCGCCCGGAGCCTTCTTTTGGAGCGCTACCTCGGCTGGACCGGAGGTGCCACGGTCAAGCAGTCGCAATGGTTCACGGGGTTCACCCTGGCTCACACCAAGGCTGCGTTCGCCGCCATCGCCGCCATGGAGAGTCCCACGGCCCACGGTGAGGTGCTGTGGATGCTGCCCGACGACGTCGAGCGCCTCGCCGCTTTCGAGGCGCCCGCGCAGGAACAGATTCAGCTGCTGGCCGGCACTGACTCCCTGATCCTCCTCCGGCGGAACTCAGGGGACTTGTTTGCCGACCAGGACAAGGGGAAGCAGATCCTGGGTTCCACCCTGGACTTGCAGGCTGACCTGCCGGACCATCCCATCTTCGACCGTGGCCGCATCATCGGGCTGTGGCAGTACGATCCGGGGAAGGCGCGGATCGCCTCCTGGCTCTTTGGCAGCCCCACGCCTGCGGTGACCCAGCGGATCGACGAGGTGGAAGCCTGGATCCGGGATGAGCTGGGCGATTTCCGCTCGTTCAGCCTGGATTCGCCGGCCTCCCGGCAGGACCGGATCGACGCCCTGGATGCAGCCGGCCAGGCAGCCTAGCCCTGCGCCGAGGCCTGCCCGCCTAGTTCTTTGCCTGGCTGCGGTGTGCCGCGAAGAAGTCCCTGAGCACCGCTCCGCATTCCTCTTCGCGGACACCGGCGTAAACCTCCACCCAGTGGTTGAGGCGGCGCTCGCGGAGCACATCGAACACGGAGCCGGCTGCTCCTGCCTTCTCGTCCCACGCGCCGAAGACAACCCTGGGAATCCGGGCGAGTACCACTGCGCCGGCGCACATGGCGCACGGCTCAAGGGTCACCACCAGCGTGCAGTCCGCCAGCCGCCAGCCGTCCCCGGTGCCGCCGTCGAGCTTCGACAAGGCACGCAACCGGTCCGCCGCCTGGCGGATGGCCACCACCTCCGCGTGCGCGGTGGGGTCTCCCAGCTCCTCCCGCTGGTTCCGTCCGGAACCAAGCACGGCGCCGTCGGGCCCTATCACCACGGCGCCGATGGGCACATCGCCCGTTGCAAGCGCGCGCCTCGCTTCGTCCAGGGCAAGGCCCATCCACTCGCTGTGTTTCTTTTCGCCCGGGACCATGGCTCAATGATAGTTTCGAAGGATATCCATCCTTGCTACGCCCCGACGCCAGGAGGAACCTGTGGACACCTTCACCGGACGGTTGCGGAGATGGTTCAAGCCGTACGCGGCGCTGACCATCACCATCCTGATCGGCGGCGCGATCATCGTTGCGCTGGCTCTCCTCGGTGCCGAGGTGTATGACAACGTGGTGGACGACGCCGGCCTGGCGAGCCTGGACAAGCCTGCGCTCCGGTATGCAGAAGACCTGCGGAATCCAGTGCTGGACTCGGTGGTGACCGGGTTTACGAATATCGGCGGAGGCATCGGAATGCCTATCCTCGCCAGCATCCTGACCGCCTGGCTGACGTTTGTGGGACGGACCTGGCGCCCCATCATTCTGATTGCCGGTGCCGCAGCCTTCTCCGTCACAGCCACCACCCTCGGGAAAACGTTGGTGGGCCGTACCCGGCCGGATCACGCAGACGCCGTGCCGCCGTTTGAGACGTCACCGTCCTTTCCCAGCGGCCATACGCTGAACACCACGGTGGTGATTGGATTGGTGGTCTATCTGGCCTGCCTGCAGTACCAGAAGACCCTGATCCGGGTGTTCCTGATCGCGGCCGGCACACTGTTTATCATCGCCATGGGGCTCAGCCGGGTGTTCCTGGGGCACCATTGGCTCACGGACGTCATTGTCGCCTGGCTGCTTGGCCTGGCCTGGCTGGGCATCGTGATCCTGGCGCACCGGCTCTTCCATTTCTTCAGGCGGCGAGAACATGATGGCCCGGCCCCCACGTTTGACCGGCCGGTGGTGCGGGACGTGGTCCAGGATGGCGGCATCACCGGGCCCGGCAGGGGGAGTGCCGGGTGATAGTTTTGACCCATGCGCACTCTCGTTGTTGACCACCCGCTGGTCGCCCACAAGCTCACCGTCCTGCGGGACAAGAACACCCCTTCGCCGGTCTTCCGGCAGTTGACGGAAGAGCTGGTGACACTCCTCGCGTACGAGGCCACCCGCGATGTCCGCACCGTACCCGTAACCATCCAGACGCCGGTCAGCACCACCGTGGGCACTGCCTTCACCAAGCCCACGCCATTGGTGGTCCCCATCCTCCGCGCCGGGCTGGGCATGCTGGAGGGCATGACCAAGCTGGTCCCCACAGCCGAGGTGGGCTTCCTGGGCATGGCCCGCGACGAGGAAACCCTGGACATCATCACCTACGCCGAACGGCTTCCGGAGAACCTGACGGACCGCCAGATTTTTGTGCTGGATCCCATGCTGGCCACCGGCGGCACGTTGCGCGAAGCCATCAAATTCCTGTTCAAGCGTGGTGCCTCTGATATCACGTGCATCTGCCTCCTGGCGGCGCCGGAAGGCCTGGCCAAGCTGGAGGAGGAGCTCGCCGATGCCAACGTGACCATCGTGCTGGCCTCCATTGATGAAAAGCTCAACGAGAAGTCCTACATCGTTCCCGGGCTGGGCGACGCCGGCGACCGCCTCTACGGCATCGCCAGGTAGTTCCGGACTGTCCCGGGGCGGCACCGGATTTTCGGGTCTTCCGGATTCAACAAGCCCCCGCTAGCCTGTGCGGATGGACTGGAAACTTGAACTTGTGTTTGTGCCCGTGTCCGATGTGGATCGCGCCAAGGATTTCTACGTCAACAAAGTGGGGTTCAATGCCGACTTTGATGAACGGCCCATGGACGGCATCCGCTTCGTGCAACTGACCCCGCCAGGCTCGGCATGTTCCATCTGCATTGGCGAGGGCCTCAATGACGCCCCTCCGGGGACTGCTCCCAGCTTGCAGATGGTGGTCAGCGACATTCACGCCGCCCACGACCACCTCAAGAACAACGGGGTGGAGGTGAGCGACGTGGACGTGCAGGACTGGGGGCACTTTGTCTACTTTGCCGATCCCGACGGCAACAAGTGGGCGGTGCAGTACATCCCGGGCCGCGAGGCCCAGGCCAGCGGGGCAGCGGCTAGCAATGCGGAGGCTAGCGGTAGAGGCTAGCGGCCCAGAGGGCAAAATGGGGTCATGACCAGCCGCGCCACCCTTCGACCTGGATGAAACACCGGGTTCACCCGGCTAGCAAATAGACCGTGGTGCCGTCGATGGTCTGGGCGGCGAAGCTCGCCTGCACCCAGGCGGAAATTTCCGCGGCGGCCTCTGATCCTGTGCTGCCCTGCATCATTCGCGCGGCAATGAAGTAATGGATCTTCCCGTCGGACACGAGTTGCTGGAACTGCGCCAACGTGGGGGCCGGATCGGTTCCGTTGAACCCCCCGAGTGGCATGACCGGAAGTGCCGTGGCCAGCTGGTAGCCAGCGGCGTTGTTGGAACCCACGACGGCGGCCGCCCACGTATAGTTTCCGGCGCCCGCCTTGAGAGCAGAAACCATCGCGGACGACGGCGTGCTGGCGCCCAGAAGGCCCC
>DIZT01000073.1:4491-24640 GCA_002427975.1 Micrococcaceae bacterium UBA6021
GGCAAAGCCAGGGTTGGGACCAGCCGCGTTGGGCTGCTGCCGCAGCACACTCGCGCCCAGACCGGTCCGGCCGCCGGGACCTGCCTGTCCGAAGGCAGCTGCAGCCGGTCCGGCGCTGACGATCGCGCCGGTGTGCGGCGCCGCGGCGGTGGCCAGCGAATATGCCAATGGACCGGCGAGGGACGCCGAAACGGCGACTGCCGCCGTCGTACGCATCAGAGGTCCGGACGCGGGGACCCGACGGCCGGCCAGAGGCAGCAGCAGCACCACGGTCGCAGCGATTGCGCCGGCGAGGACCGCCCAGCGAAGCCATGGCACGTAAGCGGGGGTCCGGCCCAGCAGTTCCATCGCCAGAAAGCCGGCCGCCAGCACCGCTGCCGCGAGGGGGACCGCGGAAGCTGCGCGCGCCCGGTGCTGCCAGAGAAGCACTCCGCCGAGCCCTGCCAGCCCCGCGAGTCCAGGGGCCAGCGCCACCATGTAATACGGGTGGATGATGCCGCCCATGAAACTGAATGTCAGTCCTGTGACCAGAACCCAACCGCCCCAGACGACCACTGAAGCCCGGACGACGTCTGTTCTCGGTTCCCGCCGGCCCAGCCATAGCAGCCCGGCGCCGAGCAGCAGTACTGAGGGCAAGAGCCACCCGCTCTGGCCACCGAATTCGCTGTTGAACAGCCGGAGCAGGCCCGGCGTGCCCCAGCCATTGCCGCCGCCGACGCTTCCGGTTTCGTCGCCGTTCAGCCGCCCGAGCCCGTTGTAGCCGAGGGTCAGCTCAAGGATGGAGTTGGTCTGCGAACCGCCAATGTAAGGTCTAGCGTCCGCAGGAACGAGTTCGACGACGGCCAGCCACCAGCCGGCCGAAACCACCAGTGCGGCGCCGGCGGCCGCAAGCTGCAGTACCCGTTTGCCGAACCGGGCCGGCGCCGCCAGCAGGTAGGCTGCCGCGAAGCCGGGCACTACCAGGAGGACCTGGAGCTGCTTTGTCAGGAAGCCTAACCCCAGGAGGGCGCCGGCCAGCAGCAGCCATTTGAGGCGGCCGTCCTGGATGGAGCGAAGTACGAAGTAGGCGGCGCCTGTCATCAGCAGGACCAGGAGGGCGTCCGGGTTGTTGAACCTGAACATCAGGACGGCTACGGGCGTCAGGGCCATGGCGGCGCCGGCCAACAGCCCGGCACGGTGGGCCAGTATTCCGTCGCCGGTGGCGGGAGCCGCGGCCCGTCGCACCGCAAGGTGGAGCAGCCAGACCGTGCCGACGCCCATGAGCGCTTCGGGCACCAGGATGCTCCACGGGTTGAGACCGAACAGCCGTACCGAAAGTCCGGTCACCCAGAGCGCGGCGGGCGGCTTGTCCACCGTGATGGAGTTGGCGGCATCGGAGGATCCAAAGAACCAGGCGGTCCAGTCCTGCGACCCGGCCTGGGCCGCGGCTGAGTAGAAAGCGTTGGCCCACCCGGAGGCGCCAAGGTTCCACAGATACAGGACCGCAGTGGCCGCCAGCAGTGCTGCCAGTTCAAGGCGGTAGCGGATGGCAGGGATTCTCATGGAAACAAGCTATCTGCTCAATTTGTAGACCGTGGAGGTGCCGACCGTCTGGGCCTGGAAGTTTGCAGCCACCCACGCAGCCACCTCGGAGTTGCCGCCTCGCCCGCCGGCACCGCCTCCGCCGAAGCCACCAGTACCTCCGCCGAAGCCGGCGCCGGCGATGAAGTACCCGATTTCGCCCCGGTCAACCATGCCCTGGAATTCGGCCAAGGTGGGGTAGGGGTCGCCGCCGTTCCACCCGCCCAGGGCGATCACGTTTGTTCCGGTGGCAAGCTCCAGGCTCGCCGCCTGGCTGGCGCCGGAGACGATCGCGGACCATTTGGCCCCTGAGGCCGAGAGAAGGGCTGTGAGTTCGGCGCTGGTGGCGGTTTCTCCGCCCGGACCACCTGCACCAGCGGGACCGCCGGGACCAGCCGCAGCGCCGCCGTTGAACGCGTCACCGGGGGTGCCGCCGTCGAACGCGTCAGCACCCGCACCAGCCGCGGCACCGCCGTCGGGAGCGCTGCCGCGGCCGAACGCGCCTTCCCGGGTGCCGTTGAAGCCTCCGGCCGTCCGGGGGCCACCGCCAAACCCGCCCAGGGCGGACCCCGCGGGGCCGGACGACGGGATGGAGCCGGAGTGCGGCTGGGCCGCAGTTGCCAAAGCCCACCCGGCGGTACCCAGCCCGCCGGCAAGAAGCGACACCGCCACGACGCCGGCCGCAGCCAGCTTGCGTGCCTTCCCCGAAAGGACCCGCAGGCTGTCCACCCGCAGGAGCAGGGCCAGCGCGGCGATCGCGCCCAGGACCACCACCAGAACCCCAAGCCAGGGAAGCCACGAGGCATCCCTGCCCAGCAGGACCGCTGACCAGAGCGAAGCCGCCAGGACGGTCACCGACAGTACTATTCGTGCGGGCCAGTACGCCCGGCCGCGCCACAGCTCTACCGATCCGATACCCACAACCGCCGCAATGGCAGGAGCCAGCGCCACGGCGTAGTACGGGTGGACAGTGCCGTTCATGAAGCTCAGGATGCCGGCGGTGACCAGGAGCCAGCCGCCCCACAGGGTCAGCGCAGCACGCGTCCGCGACGTCCGGAGCTCGCGGCGGGTGAACCAGAGGCCCGCGATCAGCAGGATCAGGGCTGCAGGGAGCAGCCAGGAGACCTCGCCGCCGAAGCTCGTTCCGAATATGCGAAGCAGGCCGGCCGACCCGCCAAAGCCGTTAGTGCCGCCCCCGCCGCCGGGTCCGCCGAATCCGCCGCCGGACGCGCCGCCGCCAGGACCGCCCTCGGAGCCGGTGATCCTGCCCAGCCCGTTGTAGCCAAACGTCAGTTCCAGGAAGCTGTTGGTTTCCGAACCCGCCATGTAGGGCCGTTGCGATGCCGGGGTCAGTTGGAACAGCGCGATGTAACTGCCTGCCACCACTACGATCCCGGCCGCCGCACCCAGCAGATGCAGGAGGCGTCGCCCAAGTGTGGCGGGCGCTGCCCACAGATACGCCAGGGCAAGGCCCGGCACAATCAGGAAACCCTGCAGCATCTTCGTGAGGAAAGCCAGCCCCACCACGGCACCGGCCGCAGCGAGCCACTTCCAGCCGGCCTTCTCAATGGCCCGGGTGGTCAGGTACGCGGCCAGCACCAGGCACAGGGTCAACATGGCATCCGGATTGTTGAACCGGAACATCAGGGCGGCTACGGGCGTCAGCGCCAGAGCGCCGCCGGCGATCAGACCGGCCGCGGGTCCGGTGACCCGCTTCACCGTGAGGTAGAGAAGTCCGACGGCGGCAACCCCCATGAGTGCCTGTGGCACCAGCATGCTTAAAGCAGAGAAACCGAAGATCCTTCCGGCCAGGGCGGGTATCCAGAGCGCCGCCGGTGGTTTGTCCACGGTGATCGCGTTTCCTGCGTCCAGGGATCCGAAGAGCAGGGCCGTCCAATCCTTGGTGCCGGCCTGGATGGCCGCGGCATAAAAGGAATTTGCGTAGCCGGTGGCTTGCAGGTTCCACAGATAGAGGGCTGCAGTGAAAGCCAGCAGCAGCGCCGCCGACGGCCGCACCCACCGCGGCTGGGCGCCGAACAGGAGACGCTCACGGCGGGTGGGTACATCCTGTGAATTTCCACGAGGCGTTTCGGGAGAAGACTCCCGTGCCGAGCCGGGATAAGCGGTGATGGTACTCATTTACCTGGCCGTTTCTGTAAGGGAAGTTTCTGCAAGCGAAGTGCCTGGAATTGAAGTATCTGCAGCGGAGGCTTCTGCCGATAACGCGCTGGCGGCTGGGGGCGTCCGGCGCCGGAAGACCCAAAGCCTGAACAACAGGAACCGCAGGGCGGTGCCGGCCAAGTTGGCGGCTGTAACCGTGGCGAGCTCCAGCCACCGGTCCGGCGTCGTGATGCTGTGCACCGCTGCGAGGGCTCCGGACGTCAGCGCCAGTCCGATCCCGAACACCAGCAGCCCCTCAAAATGGTGCCGTCCGGCGTGCAGGTTGCCCTGGATGCCGAACGTGAAACGCCTGTTGGCTGCGGTGTTGGCCACCGCCGTGATGAGCAGGGCGAGGAAGTTGGCCAGTTGCGGGTCCATAAGGCCACGGCACAACAGGAAAATTACCAGGTAGGCCAAGGTGGAAGCGGCGCCGATGCTGCCGAACCGGATCAGCTGGCCAAAGAGGCTTGCGCTGCGGCTCTGTTCCTGTGCGCGGGAACTGGCAGGCAGCGGTCCGCGGGCGAGGGCTGCCCGCAGTTCGGGCACAGGAATCCGCCCGCTGAGCAGGTCACGGCTGAGCCGGACCATGCCTCGGAGATCGGCCAGTGCCGTCTGCACCAGGTCCACACTGGAATCGGGATCGTCGGTCCAATCGACGGGGACTTCGTGGACGCGCAGGCCGCACTTTTCGGCCAGCACCAGCAGCTCGGTATCGAAGAACCAGGCATTGTCCAGGGTGTGTGGAAGGATCTTTCGGGCAACGTCGGAGCGGATGGCCTTGAACCCGCATTGGGCGTCGCTGAAATGCGCACCCATCACCGAATGCAGCAGCAGGTTGTAGCTACGTGAGATGAATTCACGCTTCGGTCCGCGGACAACACGGGAGTTGCGGTCCAGGCGCGTTCCGATGGCGAGGTCGGAGTGGCCGGAAATCAAGGGAGCGAGCAGGGGCGCCAGTGCGGCCAGATCGGTGGACAGGTCAACGTCCATATAGGCCAGCACCGGCGCCGGGGACTCAAGCCACACCTTGCGCAGGGCGTTGCCCCGGCCCTTTTCGGGGAAGTGGACCACCTTTACTTCGCGCAGTTCCCGCGCCACGCGTTCGGCGGTCCGCAGAGTGCTGTCTGTGCTGGCGTTGTCCGCCACAGTGATCCGGAACGGGTGCGGGAAGGTGCTGCACAGGTAGCTGTGCAGCCGCCGGAGGCACTGTTCCAGATCCCGCTCTTCGTTGTAGACCGGGATAGTCACATCCAGCACGGGGGCGGCAGTCCTGGTGTTGATGGCGGCACCCAGGGTCCCGCGTGCCGGTGCCGGGTCTGTGATCGTCATGGTTCAACGTTGACCCCTGCGTTTATGAGGGGTTTGTGCCTAACCTGTGCAGGGGCTGTGCAACCTGAAGGCGGCCTGAACACCAGCCGGCGCTTAGTACCTGGCGGCCCAAGCGCGGGCTGGCCCTCAGTACCAGTTGTGCGAAAGGTGGAAGTTCAGCGCCCCGCACGGTGACTGGTAGCTCTGCTTGATGTAGTCCAGGCCCCAGTTGATCTGCGTGCGGTAGTTGGTGAGGTAATCCGCTCCCGCGCTGGCCATCTTCTCGGCGGGCAGTGACTGCACGATTCCGTAGGCGCCGCTGCTGGCATTGGTGGCGGTGGTGGTCCAGTCCGATTCCTTGGTCCAGAGGGTGGTCAGGCACTGAATCTGGTCCGGCGCCCAGCCGAAGGACGCCAGCTGGCTGGCAGCGTAGGCCTTCGCGCCGGCGGGATCGTTGACGGCAACGGCGGGGGCCGGAGCAGGCTCCGCAGCCTGGGGGGCCACGGCAATAGGTGCCGGGGCGGCAGCAGGCGCTGCGTGGACCTGGACTTCGGCCTTCTCGAAGCTGAGCTTGGCGTCGGCGTCAGCCATGGCCGGCACGGCCTGGGATTCGCTGGCTGCCTGCGTGGCGGCCGTTCCGGAGGCCTGTCCGGCGGCGCCCATTCCCACGAGCAGCGCGCACGCTGCCGTAAATACGGCTGCTCGCTGGCCGAGGGCCGGAATTTTCGCCCATCGGGACAACGGGGTGGCTGGCTGGGCAGCGTCCGCGCGCCGGCGGCCGTGGGTCCGGGTGGCGCTCTGTGGGCGCGGTTCTATTGTGAAGTCAGACATGATGGATCGCCTCTCACACCTGCGGAGTTAGCTGTCGGGTTCGGATGAGGGCATCCGGCCACACGGAAAGAGCACGTGGTGGCTTAACCCCAAGGGCAGTCAATGCCCGGGACGGTGGGTCCCCCGCCTCTGCCTGGTCATGCGGAATCCGGTAAGCGGCAGAGCTTGGCGTCATCCGGATATGCAGCCCGAAAGGGAACTGCACCCAATCGACGGTACAGCAGTAAAACCCTTAAGTCACATTTTGGTAACGGTGGTCACGAAGCGGTGTGTCGCCTTGCACTGTTCAGCTTGTCGCCGGGAGGCGCAAGGCAAACTCTGTCCGCCCGGGGCGCGAGGTCACCTCAACACTACCCCCATGGGCCTCCATGATGGCTTGGACGATGGACAGCCCCAGCCCGCTGGTCCCCTCCGAGGCGGCAGGGCCGGAGGCGGGCGCCGTCCCTGCGCGGGACGCGTCTGCACGGGCGAACCGGGAGAAAATATGGTCCACGAATCCGGCGGGGATGCCGCCGCCGTCGTCGGTCACCGTGACAAGTGCACTGCCGTCGGCAGACCTCGCCACTCCGGTGACAACAGTGGTCCCCGCGCCCGTGTGCTTACGCGCGTTGGAGAGCAGGTTCACCAGCACCTGGCGAAGTTGTGAGGCATCCCCGCGGAGAGTTACCGGCTCCTCGGGCAGTTCAAGATGCCAGTGGTGGTCAGGGGCGATGACCTTCTCGTCACTGACCGTTTCGATCACCAGCTGCGTAAGATCCACTTCACTGAGCTTCAGGGGCTGCCCCTCGTCGAGCCGGGCCAGCAGAAGCAGATCCTCCACCAGGGTGGTCATGCGTTCGGACTGGCTCCTGACCCGGTCCAGCGACTTCTGGCCATCCGGGGTGAAGTCTTCAGTCATCCGCATCAGTTCCGTGTAGCCGCGGATAGCCGTCAGCGGGGTGCGCAGCTCATGGGAGGCATCGGCCACGAACTGGCGGACCTTCGTCTCGCTTCTTTGCCTGGCCTGCAGGGCGCTGGCCACGTTGTCGAGCATGAGATTGAGCGCGTAACCCACGCTGCCCACCTCAGTGCGGGGATTGGCGTTCGACGGCGGGACGCGAAGTGCCAGCGCCACCTCGCCGGCATCGAGCGGCAGCTGCGATACGCGGGTGGCAACTTCGGAGAGCTGCTCCAGGGGTTTCATGGTGCGCCGGATCAGCACGGTCCCCGCGAGGCCGATCAGGACCAGTCCGCCGAAGGAAACAAACACAAAGGTCCAGATGAGGGACGCCAAGGTGCTTTCCTTGCCGTCCAGGGGGAGACCTGTGACCAGGACGTCCCCATACGCGGTTTCCACCGCCACCAGCCTGTAGTCGCCGTTGGAAAGCGTCCGGTCTACGGGGGTGCCGTTACGGGCCAAAGCCAGCAGCATTTCCTTGTCGCCGTTGGACAGCGCCGAGCGGGTGGTGTCCGAGGCGAGGAAGCCTGCGCTGTTGACCTGCCCGTTCAGGATCCGCGCGTTGAGGGTGCCCACGCTCTGGCCCCTGGCATCGAGTGGGTCCCTCCCAATGAGACCGCCCGAGGGTGGCCTGCCGGGATCGTTTGACCGTTTTGCGGCCTGGCTCAGCTGGTCATCGAGCTGGCGGGTGAGGAACGCATCCATCGACGCGTAGCTGAAGAGGCCGACGGCGCCGCAGATGGCAACCAGCAGGGCCATCGCCACCAGGACGAGGCGGGTCCGCAGATGCCAGGTGGAAGGGTCGCGCCAGTCGCGTCCGGGGGTGCGAATTTCACCGGAAAGGGTGGGCATGGATCACTCAGCTGGCTTGATGACGTAACCGGCGCCGCGAACAGTGTGGATCATCGGCGGGTGCACGGCGTCCACCTTCTTGCGCAGGTAGGAGATGTAGAGTTCCACGATGTTGGCCTGCCCGCCGAAATCGTAGTCCCAGACCCGGTCCAGGATCTGGGCCTTGCTGATGACGCGCTTGGGGTTCTCCATCAGGTACCGGAGGAGTTCGAACTGGGTGGCGGTCAGCTGGATGTCGTCGCCGCCGCGGGTGACCTCGCGGGTGTCGACGTTCAGGACCAGATCTCCCACCACGAGTTCGGCGGTGTCCATCGCGGCAACTCCGGACCGCTGGACCAGACGGTGCAGGCGCAACAGGACCTCTTCCATGCTGAAGGGCTTGGTCACGTAGTCGTCGCCACCTGCCGCCAGCCCGAGGATTCTGTCCTGGACCGCGTCCTTGGCAGTCAGGAACAGCGCTGGTACCTCTGGCGCAAAGGCGCGGATCCTGCCCAGCAGCTCAACGCCGTCGAACCCTGGCAACATTACGTCCAGCACCAGGACGTCCGGGCGGAACTCCTTGGCAAGTTTGACCGCTTCCGGACCGTCCGCCGCCACGGCCACCGACCAGCCGGCCATGCGCAGACCCATGCTCATGAGCTCGGAGAGACTGGGTTCGTCGTCGACCACCAGGGCACGGATGGGGGAGCCGTCCGGATGCGTGAGCTGCGGAAGGTTGTTGGTCATGGAGTGCGAAGTGGCCATGGGACAACTCTCCGATCTGCGGTTTAGCTGGTCCTATGGGAATCCTGTGGGCCAGCTGTGAATCCCAGCCTAGCGAGCTGCATGGGCTTCGCGCAGGCAGGTCCCGTCAGACCGTGCAATTCATGTCTGCTCCGTCCGTTGGCGCCGGCACCGCGGCGCCAGCAATGCAAGGTCACAGCGCGCCCTGCTGTGGCGCACAGGTTCGTCACAGGAAGCCTCATCAGGGTGGAGGGACAATTTCATTCCCTTCCAAAGGAGAACGCCATGAGTGGCCACCATCACCCGCCTGTCCCGGAGAACGGCCCGGAGAACAGGCCGGAGGGCCGTCCGGGGCAAGCGCCCGATGAGACAGCCGCACCCTACGGGGGTGCGCCGGACGCCGGCAGACTCCCGCATGAGAACTTTGCAACCGTTGAGGCCCCCCGGGTTGATGGACGCCCGGCGCAGGTGCCCGGCTGGGGTGCGCCGACGCCTCCTTCGGCCGGCGGCCGGGATGGTTCCGGGCATTTCGCGAGCGGTCAGTCGGCGAACGGTCAGTCGGCGAATGGCCGGGCGGGCAGTGGCTTGTGGATCCGGAAGCGCGGGCTCATGGCGGCTGGCGCGGCCGTCGTACTCGTTGCCGGGGCCGGAGCCGCCGGATATGCACTCAGCAATGCCACCGCAGGTGCGGCATCTCCAGGGGTTGCCGGAGCGGACCAGAACGGGGCTCCCGGCGGCATTCAGGGCGGTGGGCGGGGCAACCTGCCCAACGGTGCAGGGGGTGGCCAGGGCGGTCCTGGAAACTTCGCTGCTGACGGGTTTGGCGGGATGGGCAACGGAATCTCGGCCGCCGTGCACTCGGAATACGTGATCTCCGAGAACGGCTCCTATGTCACCAAGGTTGGCCAGCTGGGAACTGTCACTGATGTCAGTGCCGGCTCGGTGACGGTCCGCAGCGACGACGGGTTTTCGCGCACGTACTCGCTGGGATCCAACGTGGCAGTCACCAATGCCCAGCAACGTCGCCAGCAGGCAGGTGGCACCCAGTCCGGTGGCACAACCACCGGCGGACTGACTGTCGCGGACATCGTTGCGGGCTCCACCGTCCGGATTGTGGCCGGAAAGGACGGTGCGAACTTTTCCGCCGAAACCGTCCAACTGGTCGCCTCCACCTCAGCTGGCACCAGCAACTGACGTTTCGCTGGCTTCAGGACTCGGGAGTGCCCGGCCCCGTTTCCGGTTTCGCGCAGGATTTTCAGGCCGGACGCCGGGACGGGAGGTGGGTCAGACTGCGTGTCTGGCGGCAGGTCTGAGGCGGGCCGCGCCGCCGGGCGCGGACGACGGGGCGGCTGGACAGGCGGCAAAAGGCAACAGGCAATTTCGGCAAGTCATTGGCCGGTGAACTTCAGGGGCTTGTCACTACCAAGGAGCGAACATTATTCGGCAGTAGAGGCCTTTCGCGCGCCTTTGGTGGACAACAACTCCGATTTTATCGCTATATCAGAATGGTGATCTGCAACACAAATCCGTATTCTGTCTCACGATGCGGAACAAAGCACCCATTGTTACTTGCAAGTTTTCATTGTTACGTTGCACACTTTCAATTGTGAACAAGAACTCAACAGCACCTGCAGCCGCAGAATATTGGCCCAGCACATCCGCTGCTGCCGACATACGCTGTTGTCGAATGCACGCCTGACCTTCAGACCCCACGAAGTTCTTAGGCATTCGCCCCCAGCCCAGCGTAGGGCGCCCTCCCCAGACTCATTGCAGGGACAACCAGCATTCGAGCCGCGATGACGGCCATTCACATTGAGGTAAGCATTCATGTCAGTTGCATCCGGATACGTCCACATCTCCGTCCGTAACGCAGGAAAGGCCAACCAGGCTTCCGGCCTCCGCCAAGGGTTCGGTGCCCGCCCGGCGTTCGCCCCCGGCTACGCACCCCAGGGTTACAACCCCGATTCCTATGGCCAGCTCAGGGCAGTCCAACCGGCCGAAGCCGCGCCGCTGACGGCGCCGACGCCGGTTGTGGCGGGGCCCAATGCCGTAAGGCCCGTGGCCAACGACACCGTAGCCCGCGGCTTTGTCCTGTACATGGGCATCGACGAAGAAACCGCAGCAGCCGCCGGCACCTCGATCGCCAAGCTTGCCCAGGAGATCCGCGCCTACGCACAGTCCCTCGTGACCGGTGCCGAAAGCTACGCTGCCGTGGCCGTGGCCCCGGCAAGCACCCCGGGTTCCGCGCTCGACGTCGTCCGTTCCACCTTCGGCGACCCCACCGTGAACGCACAGAAGCGCGCCGAGACTTCCCGGCTGCAGCCCCAGGACCCGCGTCCGTCCGGCGTCCTGATCGACCTGGCCCGCCGCGAAGTCCACCTCGACGGCGAATCCCTGAACCTCACCTTCAAGGAATTCGAACTCCTGAACTACCTCGTGGAAAACGGCACCCGCACCGTGGGCCGCGATGAGTTGCTCGAAGGCCTGTGGCGCAACGCCGAGGAAGTCCCCAACGAGCGCACCATCGACGTCCACATCCGCCGCCTCCGCTCCAAGCTGGGCCGCCTCGCCAACACTGTCCGCACCGTCCGCGGCCAGGGTTACCGCTTCTACGAGCACCCCGAAGTTGTTGTCTGGGCCGCTCCGGAATATTCGATTTAGTCCAACTTCAGCACCGCCGTCCCGGCGAGTGTTGGCCTCCGTGGCTGGTCCTGCGGCGTTAGGCTTGGGGGATGAGCGACCACCACATCAAGCGCCTGGTGATCATGCGCCATGCCAAGGCCGATTGGCCCGGCGGGGTGGCGGATCATGAGCGGCCGCTGGAGGAACGAGGGCACCGGGAAGCGCCGTTGGCCGGGAAGTGGCTGGTCAAGCACGGCATCTTCCCCGATTTCATCCTGTGTTCCAGTGCCCTCCGCACCCGCCAGACCTGCACCTGGGTGTGCTCCGAGCTGGGGGACAAAGCCCCGACGCCGAAGCTTGAGGACGGCCTCTACTCCGCCTCTGCGCTGCGCATGCTCACCGTGGTCAACCATGTCCCTGACACCGTCACCACCCTGATGCTCATCTCGCACATGCCCGGAGTCCAGGACCTCGCGATGCATCTGGCGTCACGCGACTCGAACCACGATGCCTACATGGACGCCGCTACCCGGTACCCCACGAGTGCCCTTACGGTGCTGGAAACGGAAAAAACCTGGGCCGAGCTGGACGGGCAGGACGCCCGGCTGACCAAATTCAAGGTTCCGCGCGCCCACTGACCCCACTGGACCCGGCAACTTCCCGCAGCAGTCCCGCGACGTGGCGGATGCCCGGGCTGGCCGTCATGGTTCTGCGATACACGATCCCCACCTGCCTGACCTGGACAGGATTGACCAGGGGCACGGAGACGACGTCCGGGGGCAGTGCCGGCCGGCCAAGCCGGGGGACCAGCGCCACAACGGCTCCCTGCTCCACCAGGGCAATATGGGTTGCGAAGTCAGGATCGTAGACCCTGATGTCCGGCACGCGGCCAAGATCGGCGAAGATCCTCAGCAGCGCCTCGTTGCAGATGGCTCCGTGCGGGGTGCTGATCCACCGTTCATCCTCGAGGTCAGCCGGTTCCACCTGGCTGTGTACTGCCAACGGATGGCTGTGGTGCACCAGCAGGTCCGCTATGTCCTCGCACAGCCACTCGAGCGTCATGTGCTCCGGGATCACCAGCGGGACGGAGTTCCAGTTGTGCACCACCCCCAGGTCCGCCTCGCCGTTGGCCACCCGCGCCACGGCTTCCCGCGGGTCTTCGGCCAGCACGCTGACCTCCAGATCCGCGCCGGATGAAGCCAGCCGTCCCAGCAGCGGTCCAACGAGGCCCCGGCAGGCGGTGGAGAACGAAACCACCTTCAGGTGTCCTGCCGGTTTGGCCGGATCCGCCAAGAGAGTGGATTCCAGTTCCTCGAGCTCTGACAGGATGCGCCGGCCGTAGGCCGCGAGGGTGAGGCCCCGCTCGGTCAGCAGCACTCCCCGGCCGCGACGCTCCAGGACGGCGAACCCTGTCTGCTTCTCCAGTTTCTTGATCTGCTGGGAGACGGCGGACGGGCTGAAACCCATGGCCTCCGACGCCGCGATGACGGATCCATGCTGTTCAACCGCCGCCAGGGCCCGGAGCGAACCGATCTCAATCATGAAGCAAACGTACATGATTGTACGTAGAATTCAACGCTGGTGCTTCATCGGCTGGTCTGCAAGAGTTGGACCCGTGAACCTCCGACACTCCCTCCTCGCCGCCCTGGTCGCCGTTCTATGGGGCCTGAACTTCGTCGCCATCGACTTCGGACTGCATGCCAATGGCCGCGAGGTTCCCCCGCTGCTGTTTGTGGCGATGCGCTTCGTCCTGGTCGTCGTCCCTTGGATTTTCTTCATCAGGAAGCCGGACGTCAGCTGGAAGGCGATCATCGGCGTCGGGCTCTTTATGAGCGCCGGGCAGTTCGGCCTCCTCTACCTGGCCATGGCGCTTGGCATGCCGGCGGGCCTTGCCTCCCTGGTGCTCCAGGCGCAGGTGCTGCTGACCGTAGTCCTGGCCGCCGGGTTCCTGGGGGAGCGGCCCAGCCGCCGCCAACTGGCCGGCGTTGTCCTTGGCGTCGCTGGCCTGGCCGTCGTGGCGGTGGGCCGCAGCGCCGTGGCCCCGCTGCTGCCGCTCATTATCGTGCTCGCGGCCGCGCTCTCCTGGGCGGCCGGAAATGTCATCGCCCGCCAGGCGAAAGCCGCGTCAGGGCTGGGGCTTGTGGTCTGGTCCGGCGCCGTGGTGCCGCTGCCCCTTGCCGGACTTTCCTTGTTGGTGGACGGTCCGGACGCCGTGCTCGGAACGCTGGCAGACCTGCAGCCTGCCACGATCCTCAGCGCGCTGTACACGGCCATTTTCGCGTCGCTGGTGGGGTACGGAATCTGGAACCGGCTGCTGGCCAGCTACCCGTCGTCGGCGGTGGTGCCCTTCACCCTGCTCGTTCCCGTGGTGGGTATGAGCGCTGCGTGGCTGGCGCTGGGGGAGGTGCCAACCCCTGCCGAACTGGCCGGCGGGATGCTCCTCCTGGGAGGGGTGGCGACGGCGGTGCTCACCGGGCGGGGCAGCCCGGGTCAGCGGCGGGTCGCCGGTTTGGCACCGGTCGTGGTGCCCGGTTTGGGTGCCGGCTTACGGACCGGGGAGGCGGACGACGTCGGCCGCTTGGCTGCTGCGGCAGGCATCCGGGCGGGGGCGCGGGAGCCAGACGCGCGCTGACCGGCGGCCGCGTTCCGGGTGGCCGCGTTCCGGGTTGCCGGGCGCCGCGCAGCAGGACGGCCGGCACCGGACACGGGTCGCCGCTTGGCTGGTAAGGGCCTCCGTTTCGCCTTGGCCAGCCGCCTTCCCGCTGGCCAGGCTGCGCCCAGGAAGAGGACAAGGAGCGTGGCCGCTGCTGAAGCGGCACCCCAGTAGAAATAGTTGTCCGGATTCCCTGTGGGGAGGGGCGTGCCGAAGAACGACGACTGCTCGGCGAAGGCCAGTTCCCAGGTGCTGACGAAGGCCAGGGAAAAGGCAATAGTGAGGCTGGATCCGGCGGCGGTGGCCACTAGGGCAACGTGGCGCCCCCGTGCCAGGACCTCCGCCACAGCCGCGACATAGGCCAGCGCAACCAGGCCCAGGAACGTGACCATGACGGCCTCTTCCAAGGTGATGGCGGTGAGCACCAGCATACCCAGGGCCGCGACTGCCGCGATCAAGGCGAGCTTCCCGCTGTTACCCATGTGGCGCATGTCTTCAATCATCCCTGAGGCAAAAGCTACTTCACGACGTAGCCGCGCATGATTGCCATGATTGCTGCAACGCTTTGGTCACGGGTGCGTTCGGGGTTGTAGGTCTGGCGGTCCAGTCCCACTACAAAGCAGGCGCCAAAGATGGCCGTTTCGAGACTGCCCCGCAAGACCGTTTCGTCCACAGGATAGACGGCAGCCACCTTCTCTATGGCCGCCCCGATGACCGCCAGGAGTTCGGACCGGAGCGCGGCGAACGTGTCCCGCCATTCGCTGGGAGTCCGCCAGTTTTCGCTGACCCACAGGCGGGCAAACGACGGGTAGTCGTCCATAAAATCCATGGCCTTGCCGATCATTGCCTCCATGGCCAGCAACGGATCGGCCTCCGGATGCCCCGCCTCGCTCAGCAGGCGTTCCTTCAGAATGTCCACGCCGTGCCGCAACAGCTGCGCGACCAGATCCGACTTGCTGCCGAAGTTGTAGTAGACAGTCCCCTTGGACACACCGCCCGCGGCGGCGATCTCGTCCATGGTCACGCCGGCGACGCCTCGTTCCCCGATCAGCTCCATGGAGGCGTCGAAGAGCTTCTGCCGCGTAGCGTTGGTGCGTTCCGGGCGGAGCTTCTTCTCGGCCGGGCCGTGCATGGCCGGATCGTGCACGGGCTGGCTCATACCGCGATCTCCGGTTTGAGCGTCTTGAGGGTCCAGTATTTGTGCTTCCGGACCGCAAACGTGGACATCGCCGCGCCCAGCAACGTGTAGCCGAGCAGCCCCAGGACAGTGGGGACGATCATGGACAGGTCGGCGCCGTAGATGAGGTGCCGCATGCCCGTGACCACGTAGCCCATGGGCAGGATCTCGTGGACCACGTGGAGAGGCTGCGGGGTGGTCTGCCAGGGGAACGTGCCGCCCGAGGACACCAGCTGGAGCACCAGCAGGATCAGCACCACAAGCTTGCCCGGTGACCCCAGCAGCGCCACGATGCCTTGGATGATGGCGCTGAATGCCATGGCCGCGGCCAGCATGAACAGCCACATCAGCACGGGATGTGCGGGGTTGAGGCCCAGCGCCAGATTCACCACCAGGGTCAGCAGGCTGGCCTGTACCACTGAGACGGCCAGGAACGGAAGCCAGCCGCCGACGGCGATTTTCCAGGCGGGGGCGTTCGACGCCAGGGCCCGCTGGGTGATGGGCCGCATCGCCTGGACCAGCATAAAGATGCCGATCCACAACGCGAGGGTCAGGAAGAACGGCGCCAGCCCCGCACCGTAGGAATCAGCTTTTGCCTGGGATACATTGCTGACCGCAACAGGGTCGGCAATCACCTTGGAAAGGCTGGTCTTCTGTGAAGCGTCCGGATTGGGAACCTGCCCGGCTCCCTTGGCAATTTCGTCGGCCAGCGTCCGCGAGCCGTCAGCGGCGGTGCGGGCGCCCGCCTCAAGCTGCCCCGCGCCGGCGTCAAGCGTTTGCGCGCCGTCCGCGAGGCGTCCTGCGCCGTCCAGCGCAGATTGCTGGCCAGTGGCCAGGGTGGCCGCCCCGGTGTGGAGCCGGTCGGCCCCACCCGAGGTCTGAACAATGGCGTCCTTCAGTGCAGGGGTAGCCGTTGCCAGCTGGGCTGCGCCGACGCTCACGGCTTCGGAGCCGTTCGCCAGCTGCTGGATCTGGGCGGCGTCGGTCTGGAGACGTGTCTTCGCTGCGGCCACGGGGCTGGAGGCTGCCACAGTATCGAAGTCGGCCAGGATACTGTCAGCCTGCTCCTGGGTGAGCACGCGGGACGCGACCAGGCGGGCATTCGATTCGATCACCCGCGTCCGGAGCCCCTGGTCCGCGGCATCAAGCTGGGTGACGACATTCTGGACCTTGGTGTTCAGCTGCGCGTTTCCTGCGGCCACCTGGGCCGCGCCGTTGGCCAGCGTCTGAGTGTCCGTGGGCAAGGTGGCGGTCTTGTCCTTCAGGACGGAGAGCCCGCTGCTGAGCTGCCCGGCGCCGTCGGTCAGCTGGTTGGCGCCGGCACGCAATTTCACCTGCCCGGCGTACAGCTCTCCCGCTCCTGCGCTGAGCTCACCAGTGCCTGCATGCAGGGTGACTGTCCCGTCGCGGAGGGTGGCTACGCCGTCGGCGAGCTGCCCGGCGCCGTCGGCGGCCTTGAGCATCTGGGCATGGATGGTGCCGAAGCCGGTGAGCAGCTGGGTCGCCGTCTCTTCGCCCACTTCCTTGGCCACAGTGGTGTGCACTGCGGTGGTCAGCTTGTCCACGATGGTGCTCAGCAGGTAGTTGTTGGCATCGTTGGTGGTGACGTTCAGCATCGCCTGGCTGGCCGAATCGAAGCTGCCGGGGGAGACCAGGTTGGTGGAGAAGTCTGCGGGGATTTTCAGCGCAAAAGCGTACTTGCCGCTGCTGACCCCTGCATCGGCCTCCTCCGCGGTGGGTACCGGCTTCCAGTTGAAGACATTGCCGTCCACCAGGCTGTCCGCCACCTTCCTGCCCGCCTGGAGCTCGATGCCGTCGCTGGACGTGGCGCCGGCATCCTCGACCACCAGGGCGGCGTCGATCTGGTTCAGGTTCCCGTAGGGATTCCAGTTGGCGTACAGGTACACGGCCCCGTACAGCAGCGGCACCATCACCAGGGCCAGGATGGTCAGCTTCGGCAGCAGCCCGCCGGTCATACGCTTGAGTTCGGAACGGGCCAGCCGCAGCACGGTCACTTGGCATCCTCGGTTTCGAGTTGAAGGTCATTTTCTGCCGCCACAGCCGGTGTGGCGCCGGGGCGGTGGACTGAATTGCCGACGACCGCAGCCGGTCCCGTCCACCCTGCCGGGAGGGCAGCAACGGTGACGACGACGGCGAGCGGCCGGCCGCCGTCGTACGCCAGCTCCTCAAGCCGCGGTAGCCAGTCCGCAGCATGGGCACTGTGCCTGTCGGGGGAGTCCACCACCAGCAGGTCTGTGTGCGGGTTGGCCAGGGCAAGCGAGGTCAGCAGTTCCATCCGGCGGTCCGGCGGCAGCTGTTCGGTCCACAGGTCCGCGATGTCCTCGAACCTGTTGACCTTGAGCCAGGGCTTGCTGAGCAGCGCGCCCCGGTAGCGTCGGGGGACCAGCGCGAGGTCCTCAGTGACAAGGTCGCGGACGCTCAGGTGCTGCTCGGGTTCGTTCACGTTCGGGGAATCCACCAGGGCGCTGGCGAGGCGGAGGGATTTGGTGCGTTCGCTCCGATCCCACGAGATCCGGCCGCCAGTGGGTTTCATGCGCCCGCTGATGGTCAGGGCAAGGGCTGTCCGCTGGTCCTGGCGTTCGCCGGTGACGAGGAGGAGCTCACCCCGGCGGGCCCGCAGCGAGGTTGGCGGAAGCAGGTCGTCGCGCCGGCCTTTCACATGGAGTTGCTGTACGGAGAGCAAAGATGGCCTTTCGCCGGTGTATGTCTGCCGCTAGTCTAACTGAACTGACCGGTCAGTTCAAATAAGAGGGTGCGCGGCGCTGGCGCGGCTACAGGCCGTACTTCTCCAGCAGTCGAAGCCACACTTCGCTGATGGTGGGAAACGACGGCACGGCATGCCACAGCCGCTCAAGCGGGACCTCGCCCACCACGGCAATGGTCGCGGCATGCAGCAGTTCGCCCACGTCCGGGCCGGCGAAAGTGGCGCCAAGGAGGACCCCGCGGTCCTCGTCCACCACCAGCTGCGCCCAGCCTGCGTAGTGTTCGGAATGCAGCGACGATCCCGACACCTCGATGGGCAGCTCCACGGAGGAGGCGTTGTAGCCGTCCTGCTTCGCCTGCTCAAGAGTGCGCCCCACCGCAGCCAGCTCGGGATCGGTGAACACGACGTTCGGCACGGCGTGCTGGTTGGCGGTCTGGGCGTAGCGGCTCCAGGCTGCCGGGGCGCCCTTCAGACCCCCTTTGGCGCGGGCGGCTATGGCGTCACCGGTAGCACGGGCTTCGTACTTGCCCTGGTGCGTGAAATAGTTCCTGCCGGCGGCGTCGCCAACAGCGTAGAGCCACGGTTCCTCGCCCTGCGCGCCAGAGACGCCCTGGGCGCCCTGGACTAGGCCGGTTGAGTCGGTGGTGAGCTTCAGTGGCTGCCCGTCCTCGGCCTCGAAGCCCAGGCTTTCCAGGCCGAGTCCTTCGAGGGCAGGGTGCCGGCCCGTGGATACAAGGACCTTGTCCGCAGTCACGGTGGTTCGGCTGTCCAGCGTTGGATCCCGCAGCGTCAGGGTGAAGGTGCCGTCCTCGTTTTCGTGGATGTGCTCCGTGGACGTGTCGAGGTGGATCTCCACGCCGTCCGCACGCAACCCGGCGATCACGAGCTTGGTGGCCTCCGCCGGGAAAGTGCCCAGCAGTCCGCTCCTGGCCACGAGCGTCACGTCCGAGCCCAGGCGCGCGAATGCCTGCGCCAACTCGGTCCCCGCCACACCCCCGCCCACCACAGCAAGGCGCTCCGGCACCTCTCTGGCTGACGTGGCTTCGCGCGTGCCCCAGACCTGGAGATCAGCCAGCCCCGCGATGCGCGGCTGATTGGGCGTAGAGCCCGTGGCCAGTACGACGGCGTGCCGCGCCTTGAGCCGGTACCTGTTGCCGTCCAGTCCGGCTACTTCAACGGCGCGCGGCGCGGTGATCCAGCCATGGCCGCGGATGAGCCCGATCCCGGTGTCTTCCAGCCACTTCACCTGGCTGTCGTCCTGCCAGTTGGCCGTGAAGTAGTCCCGGCGCTTGAGGACCGCCGCAGCATCCAGGGTCCTCGTGACGGCTTCCCCCGCCCCGGGTACCGACTGTGCACCATGCAGGGCGGTGCCCGGGCGGAGCAGGGCTTTGGATGGCATGCAGGCCCAATAAGAGCATTCGCCGCCCACCAGCTCGGCTTCGATAAGTACAGCCGTGAGACCACCCTGAACCACCCGGTCCGCGACGTTTTCTCCCACGGCACCCGCGCCGATCACGATGACATCGAATTCACGTTCCAGGGCTTCAGGCGTCATTTGTCCAGCCTACGCCGGGGCCGCGGGAGGCGGGAGTGATGCCGTTGCCAACGGGCCACAGACCGAAGTGCGTAACTTTTGGCCGCCCAGGGGAGGGCCTGCCGCGCGAATCCAAGGGCGGGTAGGGGGTCGTTCCCAAAGTGACGCATTTTCGTCGGGGAGTCGGCGGGTTCTATCGACGTTAAAGACAAAAAGGCCCGCACCGGCGAACCGGTGCGGGCCTTATCTCTGTGCGCCCAGAGGGATTCGAACCCCCGGCCTTCTGTTCCGTAGACAGACGCTCTATCCAGCTGAGCTATGGGCGCATCTTGTGTTTCGCGGAGCTTCTCGCTCCCCGAACCTCGAATTACTTTACGCGAGTGTGGCCCGGAGTTCCAAATCGAGGAGCGTGTAATCTGCCCGACTAGACCGGTCTAGGTGACCTTCGTCACTTATTTTCGGTAATTTATGCGCGGTTTCCTTGAATTTGCGCGGTTTTCGGCTCTAGCGATCACGAACGTGCAGATTTGTCTCGGCTTAGCGCCCCTGAGTGGCCAATAACATTTAGGACACACCGATGAACCCGAGGAAGGGAACCGCAATGGGCGATCTGGCACAACAGCCGCTGCTTGAGAAAGCACCCACCACGCATGCTGCACTGCTGGCATGGGTCGAAGAGGTTGCTGAGCTAACGCAGCCGGACCGGATCCACTGGGTTGACGGATCCGTAGAGGAAAACACTCGACTCGCGGATGAACTCGTGGCAGCGGGCACCCTGACCCGGCTGAACCAGGAGCTCTTCCCGAACTCCTTCGCTGCATTCTCCGACCCCGCGGATGTAGCCCGCGTGGAAGAGCAGACCTTCATCTGCTCCGAAAAGGAACGCGACGCCGGCTTCACCAACAACTGGATGGCTCCGGCCGAGATGAAGCAGAAGCTGCGCGGACTGTTCGCCGGCTCCATGCGCGGCCGCACCATGTACGTGATCCCGTTCGTCATGGGGCACCTGGACGCCGAGGATCCCAAGTTCGGCGTCGAGATCACTGACAGCTCCTACGTTGTTGCCT
>DIZT01000078.1 GCA_002427975.1 Micrococcaceae bacterium UBA6021
GCGATGAGGACAACAGCTGCGCTGCCGAGCAGGATGCCCATCAAGGCCATCATTTGATCCTCGTACGTGACGCACGGCGCGCTGGCCAGCCGGTCCGCGACCGACTGTAACGGGGTGACGGCGCCGGTCAGATGACCCAGTACGGACGGGCATACGGCGTCGAACCCGGCAACGCTTCGGGGGAGCAGACCCAAGATGACACCGGCGGCAGCCAGAAGCCCCGCGGCAACGTAGGCGGTGATGGAAAGGATGCGTACGGAACGGCCCGGACGGTTCATGACAACCTCGTTTCCCGCCCCCAGCGGGCGATCGCCACCCATGGTACCCGGGGCCGTGGTGAGAGCTTCTGTCATGTCCGCACAACCTGGCCGTAAGCCCGGGGGCCGGAGGCGAGCAGTCAGCCCACTATGAGCTCCTCGGGCACCTGGACCTCCTGGCCCGTGAAGCCGAGAAGAACCGATCCGCCGTGTAAGGCAACGACGCTTCCGCCCTGGCCGGCCAGGGCCGGATTCTGGAGGAGAAGTTCCGCGGAAAATGACATCTGGGGCAACGAGCACCGGGTATCCGCTGAAGAGGGTTAGCTGAGATCCGCGACCGAATCACGGTGCCCCCGGGATGCAGTCCTTGTGTCTGGTCCATCGCCCGGGCAAGGAGCGAGGTAATCGCTCTCCCGGACGGCCAGGAGCTCCGTGATGACCGCCCGCTCCGGAATCCCGTCATGCAGCAGCACGACCTGCTGTTCAGCGCCCGAAACCTGAGCGCGAACCTGCGTTGATGCCGATGGACCGGTTGCGAAGGCGGGGCCGGGGATCATGGGTGGCCACCGGGTCGCTGGTATACGTCAGCCGTCTCAGCGGCGCAGGGCCAGCGCAACAACAAACGCTGTGGCCAGGGCCAACACCACCAACCCCACGTAGGACAACGTCTGAAACCGCCGTCTTCGAAGGTCCGCTCGTTCATCGCGGGTCACGTGCCCGGTCTTGTGGTTCCCCATGAGCACGATGCTACCGGCAGAGGCATCCGCCAAACCACGTGGCGGTTTCTGGCCCTGAGATGCGGACATCCCTCGAAGGCTAAATCCCGGCTGAATCCACTGGATTACCGTTGTTGATCTGCCGGTACGGCACCGGTTTCCGGCGTGTTGGGGTCGCTGCAGAAAAGGGATCAAATCGTACGTTAGTGATGAAGGATCGTTGATTTCTAGCGTACTTTGCGGCCCCGTGCCGTGGCCCGCCAGAGCGCGCTACCGCTAACCGCGGCCAACGTTAGGTTCGAGAGCGATGCTCGGCCTTCGTGTTATCGGCGCGCTTCGCCGCGTAGCTCGGCATTACCGTGCTTGCCGGACGGGTTTGGTCCGGCGTAGAACGGGAATACGCCGCACCCCACCCCGCCCCGAACAACAACCGACATCGCTCAGAAAGGACCGTCCCCAACATGACACTCACCGACATTGGCCCCCAGCCCAACTCCTTCGATCTGGAGACCGCCACCGCCGAGAACACCAACTATCGAACCGTAGTCTGGACCGGGGAGTACCTACAGGTCACCCTCATGTCGATCCCCGTCGGCGAATCCATCGGGCTGGAGATGCACTCCGACACCGACCAGTTTCTCCGCCTCGACGCCGGCACCGGCAAGGCCCAGATGGGACCCGACAAGGACAACCTGACCTTCGAGCATGACGTTTCGGACGGGTGGTGCATCCTCGTCCCGGCCGGCACCTGGCACAATGTCACCAACACCGGCGATAAACCCATGCGGCTCTACGTGATCTACGCGCCAGTCCACCACGCGGCCGGCAATATCCACAGGACGGCCGCTGATGCCGCCCAAGATGAGGCCGCTGGCACCGACAACCCGCCAACCTGGACCGAGCAGCCGTCCGTGACCGACGCCGACCAGCACGCAAACAACGGGTAGTGGACGCCACTGGAAAACGACACGGGGCCGCCGGCCCCGCCGGTCGGTCCGGGGTGGGTTCTAACCACCGATTGTTGCGACGATGGTTAGAATCCACCCTGTCACAGCCAGGCTTTCGGGCATATCCCTCGACCGTCCGGCGTGCGCGGATAAACTCTTGAGGGTGTTGACTCTTGAACCCTTGGGTGCGCCTCGCGGCATCGTCCTTTTCGGTGCTGGCGCCGGTGGCGACCCGCGACGTTACAGAGATTTACTTGACGGATTCGTTGACGCGGGACACGTGGTTCTAGCACCGACGAACGAGCGTTTCGATCCTCGTACGGTAACAACAGAGCAACTGCAGGGTCGGGTAGAAAGCCTGATATCAGCCGTCGCCGACTACCATCACGCCGATTTGCCGATCGTTGCGTCTGGTCACTCAGTGGGGGGCTGGGCGGCCTTATGTCTCGCTGGCGCGCAACCGTGGAGCCGCGACGGGCAGCCGATCCCAGTTGCTGCTGCGCAACGAGTGACTCGTCTTGTCTTGTTCGCACCGACGGTCGGATGGTTCCAAGCGCCGGGCGCGCTGAGCCGCGTCGAGGTCCCAATCATCGTGCATGCGGGAGAGAACGACATGGTCACTCCCGCGGATACAGCAACACTGCTTCGGGCGGCACCCGGGACAGTGAGCATTCAAGTTCATGAGAACGTCGGGCACTACGACTTCATGACGGAACTCCCGCCAAACATGACACCAACTTCTCGGCTTGACCATGCCGTATTTCTGCGAGAGCTGAGACGGCTTGCAGGAACCGGTATCTCTTGACGCAATGGACGCGGCGCGGATGTCCCGGTGAGGGATCCGCTTACGAGCAACGAGGGTGACTTTTAGCCTGTTAGAACCCCGCCATTTATCGCTGCGATTCACAGGCGTAGCCGATGATGTGCGCGGTCATGGGTGCAACTGTAGCGTTTACGCTACCTGGGCGAGACAGTTTTGCGGGCGGGGTATACGCGAATCCGAGAGGCCAGTCTCTATATGGGTTTTTGGCCGCCGGGGGAGTGGCCGCAAGGTGTCGCGGTGAAGGACCGGCTTGCGGGACGCCAC
>DIZT01000077.1:0-2940 GCA_002427975.1 Micrococcaceae bacterium UBA6021
GTGTCCATGGATGGGAAGTACTGCGGCGGCTACCACTCCCTGTCAATCCACCTGGACTATGTGGGCCACGCGGCCCTCACGGACCGACTGTTGGAGGTTGACCCGGAATGGTCATGGGAACCGATGGCCGTTGGTCCGGATGGTCTCCCGGTGTTCGACCGTGACGGCGGCCTGTGGATCAGGCTCTCCATCTGCGGCGTGACCCGCCTAGGCTATGGCGACTCGCAGGGTAAGACCGGCGCGAACGCCATCAAGGAAGCGATCGGTGACGCGCTCCGGAACGCGGGAATGCGTTTCGGCGCCGCTCTTGACCTCTGGCATAAAGGCGATCTCCAGTCAGCCGCCGACGAACAGGGTACCGAAGGAACGCAGACCACCCGCCCGGCAGCAGCACCAGCACCGCCGGCCCAACCAGCGACAGTCGATTGGAACGCTCTCTACCTTGCTACAGGAGGGGACCGCGGGAAGCTCGAAGCACTCCGCCACACCGCGAAGAACGCCGGCGCCCCGGACAACTTCTGGCTCTTCGCCAAAATCGAAACAGCCCTCACCGAAACTCCGCTTGAAGGGAAAGTAGCATGACCCCGGAACCCACACTGAAGGACAGGAACCTCCGCTTCCTCCTCATCAAGACCCTGGCCGACATGGTGAAGGCAGAGACCGACGCCGGCCGCGCTGAACTCCTGCCCGCCCTGCTGGATCAGTACCGGGAGACCGGAACGAAATCGTTCACCATCCACATCCCCGGCGCGGAGAAGGTAGCGACGTTCACCCTCGCTGAACCGAAGCCCGGCCACACCGTTGATGAGGAAGCCCTGTTGCGTTGGTGCGAGTGGAACCGGCCCGACCTGGTGGAGGAAGTCGAGCACCCCGCCGTCGAAGCCTGGACGGAGCGGAAGCTCCGGGCCGACGTCGAAAAGATCATCCCAAAGGAATACAAGCTCGCAGCCAACATGTACATCACTGACGGCGGGGAACCGGTTGAAGGCGTGACCTATGTGCCGGCCGCCGAACCGAAGTCCTTCACCGTCACCTACGTGGACGGCAAGCAAGGCCAGGCCCGTGTCATCGGCGCCTACCGTGCGGGCGAACTCGCCCACATCACCCCCGGCCAGTCCCTCCCACAGATCGGAGCATGACCATGAAGATCATCAACCTGCAGGCCTCCAACGTGAAGCGCCTCAAAGCCATCGAGATCACCCCGGACGGCAACACGGTCATCCTTGCCGGCGCCAACGCGCAGGGGAAGTCTTCCATACTGGACGCGATATGGCTGGCCCTTGGCGGCGGAGCGGCGGCCAAGCAGAACAGCCGGGTGATCCGGGACGGCGAGAAGGAAGCGTCTGTCCGGCTGGATCTCGGCGACATCATCGTGACCCGGAAGTGGAAGGGTGAGAAAACCACCCTGGCGGTGGAGAACGCTGAGGGCGCCAAGTACAGCTCCCCGCAGTCCATGCTGGACGGGCTGGTCGGTCGACTCTCCTTCGACCCGCAGGCGTTCGCCCTGCAGGATGAGAAGACGCAGCTAAAGTCCTTGCTCGACGTCGTGGCGCTCCCATTCGACCCGGTCGAGGTGGAGGCGGCCCGTAAGGAACTATACGAGGACCGCACCATCGTTGGCCGCGACGTCAAGCAGTGGGAGTCGACGCTCGCCGGGCTGCAGGAACTGCCGGTAACGACCCCGGATGATGAGCTGTCTGTCTCTGCCCTGATGACCGAGCACGCCGCGGCCGCTGAAAGGCATGCCGGCCGGCGCCGCGAGGAAGCCGAAGTCAAGACCCTTGAATCGTCCATCGAATCAACCCGCCAGCAGATCGAGGAATTGAAGCAGCGCCTCGCCGAGGACGAAGCGGCGAAGGGCGTCCTGACGGAGAAGCTCGCTTGGGCGTCACCCCTCCCGGACCTTGAAGAGATCATGGAGCAGATCACCGGGGCCGAATCCACGAACACCAGCGTCCGGGCCAAGAAGCACCGTGCCGACGTCGAGAAGAGAATGTTCGCGTCCCGGCGGGACTACGGGGACCTTACCCGGAAGCTCGAAGAGCTCGAAGAGCTGAAAGCGAAGGGCATCAAAGCCGCGGTCCTGCCGCTGGACGGGCTGGGCTTTGACGACACCGGTGTCACCTACAACGGTGCCCCTCTCAAGCAGGCATCCAGTGCGGAGCAGCTGCGCGTCTCCACCGCCATGGGCATGGCCCTGAACCCGAAGCTCCGCATGATGCACATCCGGGACGGTTCCCTGCTGGACTCCAAGAGTCTGGCCCTCCTCGATGACCTCGCGGCGACGAACGACTTCCAGCTCTGGATCGAACGTGTCGACGAGTCCGGAACGGTCGGCGTCGTGATAGAAGACGGGCTGGTCAAAGCATGAGCACCCCCACGACGAACGACGTCATACTAACCCTCGCGCAGTTGGGCCGGGACCTGGATAACAAGCAGCGGGAGATCCGGGACCTTGACGAAGTCGCGGTACGGGCACGCGCACGGTATGAGGTAACGATGTCCCGGAACTTCCTCAAGGCCGAGGGTGCCATGGATGTCCGCAAGCATCAGGCGATTGTTGACACCGCGGACTTGAAGCTGGACGCGGAGATCGCGGATCAGGTGTTGCGGGCGGCTCGTGAGTCGATCCGGGTGTTGCGGGACCGGCTGGACATTGGCCGGTCCCTGAACTCCGCCATCAAGTCCGAGTGGGCCGCGCAGGGCGCCGGTCAGGCGATGGCCGCATGAGCGACACGACACGCGTCTACACCCCCAAGGGCAAGGTAGCGCACCTGACCACCCAAGGCACCGTGACCCTCTGCGGCCTCTGGTATCCGGAAGGACTTTGGGGCACGGGCTCGCAAGAGGAATACGAGAAGGCCCATGCGCTCGACCCTTGCACGCCATGCGGCCGGAAGAACGGTGACGCGTGAACGGCCGCCAGTTCGCCCTCTACCT
>DIZT01000077.1:3181-3333 GCA_002427975.1 Micrococcaceae bacterium UBA6021
CCGCCAGTTCGCCCTCTACCTCAGCCGGGACATGCACTGCGTGTGTGGCTGCGTCGGACGCGAAGACACCTTAGTCCCAAATCACAGAGCCGGGCGAGGTATGGGCGGCTCCAAGGTCCTGGACCGACCGGCCAATGTCATCGTCATGTGCT
>DIZT01000228.1 GCA_002427975.1 Micrococcaceae bacterium UBA6021
TCCGTGGGCGGCGTGGCCTCGCTGAGCCCGCTCAGGATGCCTTTCCAGGCGCGGGCTGGCATCCTGAGACCGTCGCGCACGCGGTCCTCGATGAACCACGCGGGAACCTTGTGCAGCAGGGGAAACCAGGACAGGGAATTCCGCACCCAGTCCTCGTCGAGCGGGTCGGTCAGCTTGTCCACCTCGTCAGCGAAGGGGGACCGTCCCCGGAGGCTCAAGGGGGCACCTACCAGCACCAGCGCCGCCCTGCCCGCGGAGGTCCGGCGCGTAGACCCTGAAGCGGGTCAGCCCGGGTATCAGGCAGTCAAAGCTGCCGCGGGATTCGCCCCACGCGTGCAGCAGCCGAAGTGGTTTCTTGGCCGCGTCGCCGTGGGCGAGACACGGCACCGTGATGCCCGTGCGGAGCCTGAGATCCCGGACATCGGAGTCCATAGGCTCAGGGTACGCTGCGGGCTGCATGGGTGGGAGGGACCGAAGGGAGTGCGACGGCGGCGCACGGGTGTGCGCATGGTCTGGACGAGCTTGCGCGGGGGACCGACCTCAATGTTTTCGCCTTCGAACAGGACCCTGCACGCTTGACGGATAGGTGACCAGATAGTCATATGTCTAGCTTGGCGGACGCCATTCCGGCCTTTTGCGGCAGCTGTTGTCAGTGCGTGGCAGCGAGCCTATGCTATGGCCACGGCCCCACTCGGGGACCGTCCAGGATCCTCCCTTATTGGGTGCCAGGCACGCGCTGGGATGCCCGCGTCCTGGACATCACGGGACACCATGACCAAATATCTGTTTGAAGCGAATTACGTGGGCGAGGGAATCAAGGGGCTCATGCGTGAAGGCGGCACCAAGCGGCGGGACGCGCTGGTGGACGCCCTCAAGTCCGTGGGGGGATCCATCGAGTGTTTCTACTACGCTTTCGGGGAGACCGACGTCCTGGGCGTCTTTGATGTGCCGGACCAGGCGGGCGCTGCAGCCCTTTCACTGATGATCAATTCGACGGGTAACGTGACCGTTCGTCTGAAGCCGCTCATGACGCCGGAAGATATCGACGCGGCGTCCAAGCTGACACCGTCATACCGGGCCCCGGGGCAGTAGGCCCGGCGAAACGGGCTCACCTGGCCAGCAGCCGCCGTCGGGAATTACGACGGCGGCGTGCCGGTTGGGTGCCTCGGGTCGCCTCAGGAGTACATGAGTGAGCCGGGGGTGGTGAGCTTTTCGCCGGTTTCCAGCCAGGTCTTCAGGCCGGAGAGGATCATGGGCCAGCCGCCGTAGAGCTGGTCGTTGGCGCCTTCGCGGAGGTCGCTGTGGGTGACGGTGGGGTGGCAGGAATCGCCTACGGCGAGGGCCGTTCTGGAAGTTGCTGTTTAGGCGCTCCCCTTGGGGTGCGGCCGGGGCAGTGGGAGGATGAATCCGTGCAACCCTTCTTCGACTTCCTTGGCCACTACTGGTGGCTCATCTTCCCTATCGGCGGAATGGCCGGCGGATGGGCGCGCCAGTTGTCGAGAGCCAGCGAACGCCGGCACCGGCGCAAGGTGGAGCTGTACAAACTCAAGAACCAGGCGGTGCAGGCGGAGCAAGCCAGCCACGCCGAGGTTGCGGCGTTGATGGCAGCGCACGACGCCGTGAACCGGCGGTGGCTGGACTACGAGCTCGACGTCGGGAAACTTATCGACTTCCCGGTTATGACTGATGTGCGGGAACCGCTCACCGTTGCGTTCCTCCGGACGAAGAAGGAGGCGGACGGGTTGCGGCCAGCCTCGCCAGGCGGCATTACGACGGCGGCCCGGCTGGGGGAGTACCGGGCAGCCGTGAACGCCTTTGAGCTGGCATTCGACGTCGCAGAGCGCGAAGCCAAGCGGATCAAGGACCATAACTTCAGTGAGCTGGAACGCCAGCGCCTGGCGACGGCCAGGAAGCTGCTCAACATCGCCTCCGACCAGGCCGCGACACCGGCAGAACGGCAAACCGCGTACAAGCGCGCCCGGCGGGAACTTGATGGACTCATCGTCCTGCCCGAGGCTACGGTGGCGGCGCTGGAAGAGAAGATCGCCGGAGAACTCAACGCACCACGCGCCTCGGAATGATCCGTCCGGCTGGAGCGGCCGGATTGGGTGCCGCGTGTCGTCTTACGTGCACCTGTTGCCTTGCGCTTGGACGGCCGGCTCGCGGTTTCGGCTGAACCTGGCCCGAAGCCCATCCGGAAGGTCGGGCGGTTCCTTCGGCTGACCGCGATCACGGCGGCGAGCCCGGCGAGCAGGACCACGATGCCGCCGGCCGCCACGGACCAGCGTGCGCCGAACTCGCTGCCGATCCACCCCATCAGCGGCGCCCCCACGGCGGTCCCGCCCTGCAGGATGGCCAGGTACAGGGCCAGCACCCGGCCGCGGAACTGCGGCTCCACGGAGAGCTGGATGCTGGTGTTGCAACTGTTCAGGAAGGTGATGGAGGCCAGGCCCACGGGGATCAGGGCAGTAGCGTAGAGCCAGAACGACGGCGACGCGCTGCCTACCAGCGTGAAGAACCCTAGCCCCAGCGCCCCGCCGAGCATGAACCGCAGCCGGGGCCCGGACCTGCGGGCCGCGAGGAGCGCCCCAGCCAGCGTGCCGACGGCCATGATGGAGCCCAGGAGACCGAATTCGCCCGGCCCAACGTGGAATTCTGTGGTGGCCATGAGGGCGTTGGTGATGGGGAAGTTCATGCCGAAGGCGCCCAGGATGCCAACCAGAACCATGATCAGCATCAGGTCCGGGCGGCGGCGGACGTAGTTCACGCCCTCGGCCACCTGGTGTTTGCTGCGGGTGGCTTGGATGGCCGGGACCAGCTCCGAGGTGCGGATCCGGAACAGTGAGAAGAGGACAGCGGCGAAGCTGGCCGCGTTGAGCAGGAAGACCGGGCCGGTGCCCACCCAGGCGATCAGGACGCCGGCGATGGCCGGTCCTGTGAGCCTGGCGGTGTTGAAGGACGCAGAGTTCAGCGCCACGGCATTGGCGATGTTGTCCTGTCCCACCAGTTCGGAGACGAAGGCCTGGCGAGCCGGGGCATCGATGGCGCTGGCGATTCCCAGGCAGAGGGCCGCCAGGTACGCGTGCCACAGCTGGGCGGTGCCGGTGACCACCAGGAGTCCGATGGCAAGACCGGTCAGGCCCATGGCCAGCTGCGTCCAGATCAGGATGACGCGCTTGCGGTAGCGATCGGCCAGGACGCCGCCGTAGGGGCCCAGCAGCAGCATGGGCAGGAACTGGAGGCCCGTGGTGATGCCGACGGCGGCGCCCGAGTGGTCGGTGAGGACCGTCAGGACCAGCCAGTCCTGGGCGATCCGCTGCATCCAGGTGCCGATGTTGGACACCAGGGCGCCGCCGGCCCAGATGCGGTAGTTGCCGTTCTCCAGGGCCCGGAACATGGCGCTCATTTTCCGCTCATCTCCTGCATGATGTGGGCGGCGCGGCTCAGGATGAGACGGTCCTCGTCGCTGAGACCGGCAACGCGCTGTGCCAGCCATGCGGTGCGCTGGTTCCGGGCCTCTTCCATAACGGTCCTGCCGGCAGGGGTGATGTCGACCCGGATCTGCCGGCCGTCGTCAGGATGGGCTGTTCTGGACACGAACCCCTGGTCAGCCAGGGCGTTGACAATCCGGGTCATGGACGGCGCCTGCACGTGCTCCTGCTCGGCGAGTTCGCGGAGGGTGCGGGGGCCGTTGCCGTGCAGCTGGGCCAGAACCGTGTATTGCCCCGGCGTGATGACGTCGCCGGTAGCCTCGACGCGGAGCCGGCGGGACGTGCGCATCACGGCGGTGCGGAGGTCGATGGCCAGGGTGTCCGGGGTGGTCGGGTCTGCTGTTGGCTGGTCGGCGGCTTTGGGGGAGGTCATGGGTAAGTGTGCGCCTCCTGGCGATAATACTTAGCACTGCTAATTAGCTTCACTAACCAGTATGCCCGTGATGCTGCAATGCGGCAACGGGGGTGTCGCGGGCCGGTGGGCGGGGGCGTCGACCCAGGGGGAGCGCAGGGCTGCGGAAGCAAGAGTCTACAACGACTTTAGTAAATGCAGGAAAAACCGTTGACGGCGGGTTCCGCGGCGAGGAAGATATTGAAGCGGAGGCAGTGGTGGCCGGAAAGGCAAAGATACACTGCCCGGGGGATATTCAAAAGGGATTGGTCATGGTCCGGAATCAATTTCAGGAATGGCCCGCGCGATCACGCCACTGGCAGAATCGGCGGATAACCCCTTTTTGGATAAACGATGGTGAGAGCATCGGATTGGGCGATGCGGTCAAAGACCTGACTACTTTGGCCGGAATCCCGCCGTGCAGTGGCTGCGAACAACGGGCAGCCTTCCTTAACAGGCTTTTGCGCCTGCCGCGGTTCCGGAGCCGGAACCGGTCTTAGTTTATTCGCGTTACCCGGCGTATTGCCGGGATACCGGCCTGCCCGCGAGCGGCCGGCGGAGTCTCAGGAGGCGGCCATGCCGCAGCAAGTGGTGGTAACGGAGCGTTATTGGTGTCCCGGGCCGTGGCCTTGGGAGTGGTTCGACACCTGCACCCGCCAGGTGACCAAGTGGTGTTACGACTTCAGCTGGGTTGAAGAAACCGGCTACGGGTTAGCCAGCCACCTGAAGGGGTGCGAAAACGGAACGCTTTACAGTTGGTGGGCTTTCTCTTTCAATATCTTCGGCAGCACGCACTACGGTCCCGGAAGAATGTGTTTCACCAGCCAGCTGAGCTCCTCAGGACGATGTGCCGCGTCTGCTGTTTCGGGGCTGAAGGTGACGGCTGAAACGCCACACATTCAATCAACGGCCCGCCGCCAAATTCGCGGTCCGGTGCACCGTCCGTTATCGGGCGAAACAGAGAAGCCAATGCTTGGCGACGAGAGTTCAAAGTAATCCCATGCGCGCCACCCTGAATTTGGAAACGGTGCTCCAGAATGTGCATTGCCACGACGAAGGCGATGGTTGGGGGAATGCAGAACCGTATATCTGGACTGTTTTCTTCAAAGTTGATGGGGACAACTTCGCCGTCGAAGCCGGTGCCGGGCTCATCGGTTCACCCACCATCGTCTCCAGCAACGGCAGCCACGGAAACCTGGGCAATACCGACGTTGATGCCGGGGACGATGTCCCGGTGCGGATGCCGTGGGCCGCTGGTCCACCAAACTGAAACCGATTCCGGTCAACGACGCCGGGCTGCGTGCATTGCTTGGCGCCGACGACATACCTGCCATCGCCGGCGTCGTGGTGTCGTTGATGGAGGAGGACGGGTGGCCGGACGATCTGGCCGACACCGGCTACTCGGCTTTTGTGGATGCTGTTCAACTCGCCGTCGTGAAGGTCGCTGCCAGTTTTCAACATGCACTGGCGGCACCCACGCCGCAGCAGATCAAAGACCAGATCGACGTGGTCAAGGCGTCTGCTGCGTCATCGGTCAAGGCGGCGGTCAAGAACGCCATGTCCGGCTGGCAGCTCATCTGGTACGGGACCTTCGGTGACAATGACGACGGTGTCGGCACGGAGGCCTTCACCACCACCACCGATGAACTCGTGGCCACCCCGGCCATCACCATCAACAGGCGCTGGTCCGGGGATGAATCCGGGGACGGGGACTGGGAACTGAGTGGAGTGTTCCGCGGCTTCCCGCAGGTGGACTGCCACCTTGAATCGCTCTTCGCCTTCAGTTCCGGCGGCAATGTCCGGCAGGGGGAGTCCCATGCCAAGAGTTTCGACGCCATGCGGGCTTTCCGGGAAGGTGGATTCCGCGAGTTTCCGGGTCTGGGCGCCTGGTGGGGTGAATTCACCACGGCGAGCCCGGCGTTGGCCTTGCTTGCGGAGAAGCGGCCCGAAGTGCAGGATGCACTGAACGGCCTGCTGCACGACGTCGGCACCTGGCTTGAGGATAGGACGGCCGGGATCGACCGGCAGTCACGGGCACGCCTGAACACGGTCCTGGATGCCCTGGCCCAGGATGCTCCAGGGCGCACCGCGCGGGTGGTCCGCCAGGCGAAACGCGTGGTGGAGCGGCTGGACGGGGCCACTTTTGAGGATGCCCTGCGGATCACCGCGGAGATCAAACCGGTGGGAAGGACACCCCGGATAGCGCCTGCTGAATCCGCCTCCGGGCTCCAACCGGCCAACACTCCGCTGACCAGTTTCCTGGTGTCACTGGCGGACCCGTCAGTGCTGGCAGGCTACCGCCGGGACCCGGCATCGGTTGTTGCGGCGGCGAATCTGAGTCCGGAGGAGACCACAGCCGTGCTGGAGGGGCAACGCGGAAGGCTTCGGCTGGGTGCGCTGGCGGAACTTGAACGGGCGGGCTACGCGGCGCTGGTCACGGACAAGCTCGCCCCCGGCCAAGGGGCCATGGACCCGATCACCATCAACACGAACAATTTCAATAACAACACCATCAATATCCAGACAACCTACAATTCGAGCACCAACACCAGCAACGACAACACGATGGTGACCACCAGCAATGACAACACCACCACAACCACCACCAATGCAAGCGATTGGCGGGACCGGGCGCTGACTGACATCGAAGGTGCCGTCCGGTACTTTGCCGGTCTGGACTTCAAGGAACCGGGAAGCCTGCAGGTTGTAGGCTCCGGAATCCTGCCGATCAGTGACATGAGCATCGGGGCGCAGGCGCAGATCATGGCGGCGGACATCGTGCTCTACTGCGTTGCCGATCCGGCCACGGAACTGCGGATCCATGAGCTGAATCCGCGCTCCACGTCGCTCTACGGTCTGTACGGAAACGGAGTCCCGCGGATCGAAACCTACCGGGCCATGGTGGACGCCATGCTCGAGCAGGTCCGGCGGGGCCGGCGCACCTGTGCCGTGTTCTATGGGCACCCCGGGGTGTTCGCGTGGTCCACCCATGAGGCCATCCGCCGGGCCCGCAGCGAGGGTTACAGGGCCGAGATGGGATCCGCCGTGTCGGCGCAGGACAGCCTGTTTGCTGACCTGGGACTGGATCCGTCGTCGTTCGGCCTGATGACACTGGACGCCACAGACTTCCTGATCAGGAACCGTTCCCTGGACCCCTCCATGCATGTCCTGCTCTGGCAGGCCGAATGTGCCGGCGATGATGGCTTCAACTTCGCCGGATACCGGCGGCACAATTTCCCGATCCTGATCGAAAGAGTCAGTGGGTTTTATCCGCCGGACCATCCGGTGGTGATCTACGACGCGTCCACCTTTGGCCATCTGCCTCCGGTGATTCAACTCAAACGCCTCGACACCATCAAGGCGTCGGACCTGTCCGGCATCTCGACGCTCTACCTTCCGCCGGCGACCACCCCGGAGACCGACCGGACGATGCTCGAGAGGCTGGGATTGCTGGCTTAACTTTGGTGTCCGGGACCGGGCCAGGTCAGCTCAGCCAGCGGCCGCCGTCGGGAATTACGACGGCGGCGTGCCGGCTGGGGTGCCGCGGGTCGCCTCAGGTGTACATGAGTGAGCCCGGTGTGGTGAGCTTTTCGCCGGTTT
>DIZT01000323.1 GCA_002427975.1 Micrococcaceae bacterium UBA6021
GTATAAGAGACAGGCCCGGTACACCGCCTGGACCGGGTAGTCCACAATCTCGCCGGTGCCTTTGACGTTCCCGGTGCCGTCCAGCTCCATGCGCTCAAACTTGATGCCCGCCGCCTGGCCGGACCCGCCGTCGTCGTAAATCTCCACCGGGCTGTGCAGGAAGTGCAGGTGCAGGCGGCGGGAGGACGGCTCTTCCGCTTCGGCGTGCTCCTCCACGAGCCAGTTGGTCAGCGTGTTCACCATGGTCTTGATCTGGTTGTTGCTTCGGATGGCGTCGTCGGAGGCTTCGTCGAACTCAAAGTCCTCGGGGTACAGGACGATGTCCACGTCCTTCATGTGGCTCAGCTCGCGCAGCTCCAGCGGCGTGAACTTCACCTGGGCGGGGCCGCGGCGGCCAAAGACATGGACGTCCGTGACCGGGGAATTCTTCAGGCTGCGATACACGTTGTCCGGGATTTCAGTGGTGAGCAGCTCGTCGGCGTGCTTGACCAGCATCCGGGCCACATCCAGCGCCACGTTGCCGTTGCCGATCACGGCGATTTCCTTGGCGTCCAGCGGCCACTCACGCGGGACATCGGGGTGGCCGTCGTACCAGGACACAAAGTCTGCCCCGCCGAAGGACCCGGCCAGGTCGATGCCCGGGATGGGCAGGTCTGCGTCCTTGATGGCACCGGTGGAAAAGATCACGGCGTCGTAGAAGGCGCGGAAATCATGGAGGGTGAGGTCGCGGCCGTAGGTGACGTTGCCCAGGAAGCGGATGTCGCCACGGTCCAGGACCTTGTGCAGCGCGTTCACGATCCCCTTGATGCGCGGATGGTCAGGCGCAACGCCGTAGCGGATCAGGCCGTACGGTGCAGGGTAGGCCTCAAAAAGGTCGATGCTGACCTCAAAATCCCCGTCCTTGACGCCGTTGGACTTGGTCAGGATGTCCGCCGCATAGACACCTGCCGGTCCCGCGCCCACAATGGCAACGCGGAGTGGACGCTGGGAGGTGGTTTCGTCTGGGTTGGACACCGGGAGCCCTTCTGGAACGAGGAGGTGCGCGGGACAGGTTGCGCACAATGTCCCATTCTAAATGTGCGCGGGTTCCGAATGTGCACGGGGCGGGACGCGGCATTACGCGACAGAGGCCTCAGCCGCTCTTTTGCAGCGGCACCACATCACCCTCCCCGTACAGCAGCGCCCTCAGCTCCGACTCCGCGGAGTCCACCCGTTTGGGGTCGATGGTCTCCCCGGCGGCAAAGCGGTCCAGCAGCCGGGGGTCAACATAGCTCTTCCGGGCGATCGACGGCGTGTTCCCCAGCACCGCGGCCGCCTCCAGCATGGCCACGCCGACGGCGCGCTTCCGCGCCGCGACAGTAGGTTGGGGCCCGCTGCGCGCCAGGCTGACGGCGGCCGCCACGGTTCCGTGCAGCGTCCGGAAGTCCTTGGCGGTGAAGTCCAAGCCCGTGCGCTCCTTGACGTAGCCGTTGATGTCCGCGCTGGTGAGTGGCCGCCAGGTCCGCCCGTCCTTGAACGACAGCAGCCTGGCGTTACCACCGCGGCGCTTGAGCGTCCGCACCAGGGCGGCGAGGTCGGCGTCGTGGATTTCCGATTCCCAGTCCGTGCCGCTCTTGGCCGGGAAGCTCAACTCCAGGCATTCCTTGCGGACGTGGACATGGGCACACAGGAGCGTGGCGAGGCCGCGGCTGCCGTTCTCGTTGGTGTACCGCTCGGATCCCACGCGCAGGGACCCGCTGTCCAGCATCCGGAACGCCGCCGCCAGGACGCGTTCCCGGCCGGGACCGTCGCTGCGCAGGTCCAGCGTGACCAGCCGGCGGGCAGTCGGCAGCGACTCCGCCAATTGCAGGGCACGGTCGAACTTCACGCGGTCCTTCCGCTCGCGCCAGGCGGGGTGGTAGATGTACTGCCGCCGGCCCACGGCGTCCAGGCCCGTGGCCTGGATATGGCCGTTGTCGAACGGCGCAATCCACACGTCCGTCCAGGCGGGCGGGATGCCGATGCTTTCCAGCCGGTCCCGGACAGGCCCCGCCGGCAGCGTGGAGCCGTCCAGGTCGCGGTAGCTGAAGCCCGTCCCGGCGGGCACACGACGGTACCCGCGGCCGTTTGCGTTGCTGCGCCGGAGCCTCACGGGGCGGCGTCCTGCCGGTTCATCCGTTCCATGAAAGCAAGCGTACTGACTACTTAGCGGAATACGGGCCCGCAGCATGATGTTATGGAAGGCGTGCCTACTCCCCCTGAAACCTCCTCCTTGCCCAAGACCGCTGTCACCGCCCCATCCGGTCTTAAAGCGGTAGACAAGGAGACGACGGCGGGGGTCCTGTTCGGCTTCGGGGCGTACGGGCTGTGGGGGCTGCTTCCCCTGTACTTCTTTGCGCTGATGCCCGCCGGAGCGGTGGAGATCGTGGCCAACCGGGTGGTGTGGTCCCTGCTCTTCTGCATCCTCCTGGTCACCGTGACCCGCTCCTGGCGTGCGCTCGCCAACGCCTTCCGCGAGCGCTCAATGTTCGGCACCCTCGCCCTCGCCGCAGCCCTGATCGCCGTCAACTGGCTGACCTATACCTACGGCGTCACCACCGGCCAGGCCGTCGAAGCCGCGCTGGGCTATTTCATCAACCCCCTGGTCTCTGTCCTCCTTGGTGTACTGGTCCTTAAAGAGAAGCTGCGCCCCCTCCAGTGGGCCGCCGTCGGAATCGGGTTTATTGCCGTAGGCGTGCTCACGTGGAGCTACGGCAAACTGCCGTGGATCGCCCTGACGCTGGCCTTCAGCTTCGGGCTGTACGGCTTTGTGAAGAAACGTGTGGGCCCGAAGGTGGACGCGGTGACCAGCCTCAGCGTGGAGACCATCGTCCTGGCCCCGATCGCCGCCGTCGCCATGGTGGTCCTGGGAGTTACCGGTACCGCCACCCTGGCCAGCCAGGGGCCCGGGCACTTCTGGCTCCTGGCGGCCTCCGGCGTGATCACCGCGGTGCCGCTGCTGTTCTTCGGCGCGTCGGCCCGCCGGCTGCCCATGACCACCATCGGGCTGCTGCAGTACGTCGCACCGGTGCTGCAGTTCATCGTGGCGCTGGTGGTGTTCCG
>DIZT01000243.1:0-6293 GCA_002427975.1 Micrococcaceae bacterium UBA6021
CTGGATGAGGAGATGGTCTACGAGTCCCGGGTGGGCGACGTCTTTGCCCTTGGCGCTACGAGCTGGAAAATCGAGGACATCACCCATGACCGCGTCCTGGTCTCCCCCGCCTTCGGCCAGCCCGGCAAACTCCCCTTCTGGAAGGGTGACTCGCTGGGACGGCCCGTTGACCTGGGCCGTGCGCTGGGTGCCTTCGTGCGCGAGCTGTCCGCGTCCGACGTCGGACCTGCCACCGAACGCTGCAAGGCCAGCGGGCTGGATGACTTCGCCGCGAATAACCTGATCCAGTACCTCCGCGAACAGAAGCTCGCCACCGAGGTGGTCCCCTGCGACACCACCCTGGTGGTGGAGCGCTTCCACGACGAGCTGGGCGACTGGCGGGTGATCCTGCACAGCCCCTTCGGGATGCCGGTGCACGCTCCCTGGGCACTCGCCGTCGGGCAGCGCCTGCACCAGCGGTATGGCCTGGACGGGTCAGCCATGGCCGCGGACGACGGCATCGTGCTGCGGGTCCCCATGATGGAGGACGAGCCGCCCGGTGCCGAGCTGTTCCTGTTTGATCCCGACGAGCTGGAGCAGATCGTCACGGCCGAGGTGGGCGGCAGTGCGCTTTTTGCCTCGCGTTTCCGGGAGTGCGCCGCGCGTGCCCTGCTGCTGCCACGGCAGACCCCGGGCAAGCGGCAGCCGCTCTGGCAGCAGCGCCAGCGGTCCGCCCAGCTGCTCGATGTCGCACGGAAATACCCCACGTTCCCCATCGTGCTGGAGACCGTCCGCGAATGCCTCCAGGACGTCTATGACCTGCCCGCGCTGAAGGACATTGCGGCGTCGGTGGAACGCCGTGAACTCAGGATCGTGCAGACCACCACGCAGCAGCCATCGCCGTTCGCGAAGTCCCTGCTGTTCGGGTACGTGGCGCAGTTCCTGTATGAGGGGGACTCGCCCCTGGCCGAGCGCCGGGCCGCAGCCCTGGCCTTGGATTCGACGCTCCTGAATGAGCTGCTCGGCCGGGTGGAGCTCCGCGAACTGCTCGACGCGAAAGTCATCGAGGCCACCGAGCTTGAGCTCCAGCGGCTCGCCCCGGATCGGCTCGCCCGTGGGATGGAAGGGGTGGCGGACCTGCTGCGGTTGCTGGGTCCGCTGAACCCCGAGGAGGTCGCGGCCCGGCTGGAACGTATCCCGGTGGTTGAGGGATCTCGACAGGCTCGATCACCAGAGGTCGACCCGGTGGCTGAGGGATCTCGACAGGCTCGATCACCGGAGGTCGACACCGCCCTGGCCACGACGCACCTGGCCGCACTGCTGCGTGCCAACCGTGCCATCAAAGTCAACATCGGCGGGGCCGAGCACTATGCCGCCGTCGAGGATGCCGCCCGGCTGCGTGACGCCATCGGCGTTCCGCTGCCCATGGGCGTTCCCCTTGCCTTCATTGAACCCGTGGCAGACCCCCTGGGCGACCTCGTTTCCCGGTACGCCCGCACACACGGGCCCTTCACCTCGGCGGAAGCCGCGGCCCGGTTGGGGCTTGGCGTCGCAGTGGTGGGCACTGCGCTGAAGCGGCTCGCCGCGGACGGCCGTGTGGTGGAAGGCGAGTTCCGGCCCCACGCTGCCCCGCCGGAAGTGGCGGCCACCGGGCAAGACGAACAGCAGCCCGGGGTCCACCGGGAACAACAGCCCACCACCAGCGAATGGTGCGACGCTGACGTGCTCCGCAAGCTCCGCCGTCGTTCGTTGGCAGTACTGCGCGCGGAAGTGGAGCCGGTGGACGCCGCCGCGTATGGGCGCTTCCTGCCGGCCTGGCAGCATGTCCGCACCCCGGGCGCCGGGCGCGGGCAACCCTCCCTCCGCGGGCTGGACGGTATTGTCACCGCGATCGACCAGCTTTCCGGCGTGCCGGTACCTGCTTCGGCCTGGGAGCCGCTGGTCCTGGCAAGCCGGGTGTCCAACTACCAGCCCGCCATGCTGGATGAGCTCATGGCCGCCGGTGAGGTCCTCTGGTCCGGGGCCGGCGCGCTGCCTGGAAACGACGGCTGGGTCAGCCTCCACCTGGCCGATTCCGCCGAACTGACGCTGAATCCCGCCGTCGAATATGAACCGGGCGATGCGCAGCAACGGCTGCTTGACCACCTCCGGAACAACGGCGGCGGCTACTTCTTCCGCCAACTGACAGACGTGGCCGGTGGCATGGACTCGGTGCTCAGCGATCAGGATGTGGTGTCCGCGCTGTGGGATCTGGCGTGGGCCGGCCGCATCACCGGAGATACATTCGCCCCGGTCCGTGCCCTTATCGCCGGCGGCCACACCGCGCACCGCCAAGTGGCCCGCTCACCCCGGGCACGTGCCCCCAGGCTGAGCCGGCTCGGCCGCGCGCACGGCACCGGCCTGCTGGGATCGCCCGGATTGGGCTCCCCTGGGCTGGGCGGCGGACGGTACGGCTCGGCGCCGGGCACGGCGGCAACACCGCCAATGGCCGCCGGGCGTTGGTCTGCCCTGCCCTCGCCCGAGCTGGACGCGACGATCCACGCCCGCGCCACCGCTGAACTGCTGCTGGACCGGTATGGCGTGGTGACCCGGGGGTCGGTCATGGCTGAGCAGATCCTGGGCGGGTTCGGCCTGATGTACAAGGTGCTGGCCCGGCTGGAAGAGGCTGGCCGCTGCCGCCGCGGGTACTTCATCGAACACCTTGGGGCCGCCCAGTTCGCTGTCCCGGCAACCGTGGACCGGCTGCGCTCCTATTCCGAGGACACTCAGCTGGCTAAGCCGGAGCCAATGGCACTGGCCCTTGCAGCAACGGATCCCGCCAACCCCTACGGAGCGGCGCTGCCGTGGCCGGCACTCAACGAGGAAGCCGGGACGGGGCACCGGCCAGGGCGGAAAGCCGGGGCGCTGGTGGTCATGGTGGACGGTGCCCTGGTCCTCTACGTGGAGCGCGGCGGCAAAACGCTGCTCGCTTTCAGTGACGACACAGCCGTGCTGTCGGCGGCCGGCGCGGCACTGGTCGGCGTCGTCACCCGGGGCGCGGTGGACAAGCTCATCATGGAGAAAGTCAACGGCCACGGCATCCTGGACACGCCGGTGGCAGCCGCACTTGCCGCCGCGGGGGCATACTCCACTCCCAAAGGGCTGAGAATCCGTGCCTGAGGGTGATTCCGTCTGGCGGGCCGCCGCCCAGCTGCACCAGGCTCTGGCGGGGCAGACGCTCACCGCCTCCGACTTCAGGGTGCCGAGGTTCGCCACGCTCAACCTGGCCGGCTGGACCGTGAGCGAAGTTGTGCCGCGCGGCAAGCACTTGCTCATGCGCGTTCAGGGCCCGGCCAAGACCGGCCCCGGCCGGGCCAACGACGGCGGGGCCGGCCCGGGCGAGTCCGCTGAAGGCAGTGCCAGTTCGGGCAGGCAGGCACTCACCATCCATTCGCACCTGAAGATGGAAGGTGCCTGGCAGATCTATCCGCCCGGCGGTCGCTGGCGGAAACCTGCCTTCACCGCCAGATGCGTGCTGCGCACAGCGGTGGCAGACGCTGTCGGCTTTTCCCTGGGCACCCTGGAAGTGGTCCGCACCGCTGATGAGGACAAGATCGTGGGTCATCTCGGCCCGGACCTGCTGGGTCCGGACTGGGACGAGGCCGAAGCGGAGCAGCGTGTCCGCGCGGCGCCTGACGTACCCATCGGCGTCGCCCTCCTGGNNCTGATGAGGACAAGATCGTGGGTCATCTCGGCCCGGATCTACTGGGTCCGGACTGGGACGCGGCCGAAGCGGAGCAGCGTGTCCGCACGGCGCCTGACGTACCCATCGGCGTCGCCCTCCTGGACCAGCGCAACCTGGCGGGGATCGGCAACATCTACCGCTGCGAGGCGTGTTTCCTGTCCGGCGTGCACCCGGCGACGCCCGTCTCAGCTGTCCGCGACCTCCGGACCCTGATGACGGACGCCAAGCAGCTGCTTGAAGCAAACCTGGGCACGGAACGCCGGGTGACCATCCTCAATCCCCGTGGCATGCCCGTAGGGCGAATGGCCGGGCGGCCGGGGTACTGGGTCTACGGGCGCGAACACCGGCCGTGCCTGAAATGCGGTACCCCCATCCGTCGCGCGGTGCTGGGCAAACCCAACGGCGAGGAAGAACGGGACATCTACTTCTGCCCGCAGTGCCAGCCGGTCCCGGCCTAGGCGTTCCGGGCCGACGGTTCCGGCACGCCCGCGTCGGGCACAGACGGGTCATCGGCGTCGGGCGCGTGCGTCTCAACCGAGGAAGCTGCCGCCGGAAGCGCTGCAGGCACCATGAACCACGGCAGCAGCAGCTGGACCAGGGGTCCGATGGCGAGCGCGTAAACAACGGTGCCCACGCCCACGGAACCGCCCAGCAGCCAGCCGATGCCCAGCACCACCACTTCAATCAGCGTGCGCGAGACCCGCACTGACCAGCCGGTTCGCCGTGCCAGTCCGGTCATCAGGCCATCCCTGGCGCCCGGACCGAACCTTGCGCCGATGTAGCAGGCGGAGGCAATGCCGTTCAGTACCACCGCGCCGGCGAGCATGCCGATCTGGCCGCCGAGATGTGTGAACGCAGGGATCAGGGCGAGGCCGATGTCGGCGAAGACGCCCACTAGCACAGCGTTGGCAAGCGTGCCGAACCCGGGCCGCTGCCGCAGCGGAATCCACAGGAGCAGCACCAGGAAACTGACAATGATGACCACCACACCGATGCTCAGTCCGGTCCTGCCGGCCACGCCCTGGTGGAAGACATCCCAAGGGTCAAGGCCCAGGCCGGCGCGGATGAACATAGCCAGGGAGATGCCGTACATGGCGAGGCCGATAAGGAGCTGGGGGATTCTGCGGGTCAACATGATGACAACTCTGACAGAAAACTGGCATTGAAATACATAGCCAGTTTGAGATACTGGCATCATGTCCACTTCACTGAACCCGCCCGCGCTGGCCCGCCTCCTCGGCGAGTGGAACCTCGGCGCCACACCCGCCTACCGCGAGCTGGCCGACGTCGTACGCCTCCTGGTCCTTGACGGCCGCGTGGCGTTGGACACTGCACTGCCCAGTGAGCGGGCACTGTCTGAGACGCTGGGCGTCAGCCGAACGACCGTCACGGCCGCCTACGCTCACCTCCGTGAGCAGGGTTTCCTCAGCAGCGGGCAAGGCAGCAGGGGCCGGACGCGGATCCCGCGCCTGACGCCGCTGGGCACCACCGTCCTTACCGGCCCGGGGCTCACCGCCGGACCGCCGTCCCGAGCGCTCGCGGCACCGGGGCTCGCGGCTCCCGGACTCACGGCTCCGGAGGGGCTGATCGACCTCGCCTATGCGTCGCTCCCCGCCAGCGGCGAGGTGGTGCACCGCGCGTTCGCGGCAGCCCTCACCGAGCTGCCCGCGCTGTTGCCGGGATTCGGATACGACGCCATGGGCCTGCTGCCCCTGCGCGAAGCGGTGGCCGCCCGGTACACGGCGGCGGGTGCGCCCACCACGGCCGAGCAGATCCTGGTGACGTCGGGGGCGCAGCACGCCCTGAACATCATCATCCGGGCCCTGGCGGGCAGGCAGGACAAGGTGCTGGTGGAGCACCCCAGCTACCCGAACGCCCTGGATGCCATCCGCGCGGCCGGTTGCCGGGCCATCCCGGTAGCCTTCGCCGCGGCGCACGACGCCGGCCCAGGCCGCGGCGCCGGCACTGGCGGATCCGGCGACGGCACGCCCGCCTTTGCGTGGGACATGCACGCGCTGCAGGCCGCCTTGATGCAGCAGCAGCCCAAAATGGCGTACGTGGTGCCGGACTTCCACAATCCCACCGGGCAGCTGATGCCCGATCTCCAGCGCCGCCAACTGGTCCGCGCGGCCGCAGCCGCCGGAACTGTCCTGGTGGTTGACGAGACCCTCCGGGCGCTGAACCTCGACGGCGCCGAGACCACTCCGGTGGCTGCCTTCAGCCCCGCGGTGGTGACCATCGGCTCACTCAGCAAATCCCACTGGGGCGGCCTCCGGACGGGCTGGATCCGCGCCTCCGAAGCCATGATCCAGCGGTTCGCGGCGGCGCGGACCTCCCTGGACCTGGGCGGACCACTCATGGAACAGCTGGCCGCGGCGCACCTGGTCCGGGCCCTGGACGAGCCACTTCCGGCCCGGCTCGCCGCCCTCCGTGAGAACCGCGCAGCCCTCCATGAACTGCTTGCAGGGCACCTCCCGGAGTGGGAAACGGGCCGGCCGGCCGGCGGCCTGTCCGTTTGGTGCCGACTGCCGGCACCGGTCAGCACAGCGCTGACGGTAATCGCCCCGGACTTCGGCATCCGGCTGGCCGC
>DIZT01000243.1:6367-12430 GCA_002427975.1 Micrococcaceae bacterium UBA6021
GTGGCTATCGCGTGATTCGCCGGGTGCCCGTCATGACTGCCTGACCGGTCGGGACACAGCGCTGCCGCCGGTCTGGCTCGCGGTCTGGCTCATCCGCTGCTTTGCGGTGTTGGTCCCGGCTCCGACCGGGACATGCGCCGTGGCCTTGGCCAGCCCAAACTCCGGCATCCCGTTGTAGACAGCCTCGATCCCGCCCACCGGCACCTGGTACGTCTCATGCCAGACACCGACGTCTCCCGTCCCGGACAGTTCCTTCATAAATCGGCGCCAGGGTTCCAAATGAGGGGACTCCCGATCCGCAGCGAACTTCCGCAAGTGCTCCGGGCTCTCCCAATAGCTGAGCAGCATGGTGGTGCGCCCGAACCACTGCTCGTAGCCGAGCATTCCTGCCGCCGGATCGGCGGCCAGGTGCTGGAGCATCCGCGGCATGGCGGCAGCCACCTTGCCGACGGTCCCGACCTTCCACCACCGGTTCGCCCGCATGCCGATCAGGAAAACAGTTACCGATTCGCGGTCCGGATCAGCAGTGTACCGACCCGGAAATACCTTCTGCGCCATGGGAACTCCTTGGGTTCGCCGTTTCCTGCCCTTGTTTCATAACGCCGTTACGAAACAAGGTTATGAAACAATGGGCTTCATGGCAAGACCCGTTGTGCATACCGATTCCCTCAGGCAGGATCTGCTGGCCGTCACGGCCGAGCTGGTGGACCGCGACGGTCCCGCCCGCGTGACCCTGCGGGATGTAGCAGCGGCAGCCCGGACGTCCACCACCGCCGTTTACTCGCTGTTCGGCGGAAAATCCCAGCTCCTGGCCGCCGTGGTGGACGGCGGGTTCCAGTCATTCCGCGACTCACAGATGGCCGCGGCCCCAGGCGGGCTGCATGGGCTCGGCGTGGCCTACCGAACCTGGGCGCTGCAGCACCAGGCCCTCTACCGGCTGATGTTCGGTGGCGCCCTGGCCGCCTACGTCGATTGCCAGCCCAGCCCCGAAGCTGCCGCAGATGCCATGGAACCCCTGAAGGACGCCGTCGCTTCGGCCCAGGCAGCTGGCACCCTGCTGCAGGCACCCGTCGAAATGGTCGCCGTCGCCATCTGGGCACAGGTCCACGGCCTGGTGAGCCTGGAACTGGCTCAGATGGGGCCGCCGGAAGCTGACTGGGCCGCGGCCTACACTGCAGCCCTCGACGCCGTCGCCCGCGGCTGGGCCGCCTGATACCACGGCGCCTGCGGGTAGACCTTTCGAGGCGCTAATCCGCCCGCGACACGCAAAATACCTGACGCTACTGGTATTTCCACCGCGCCAGGTATTTTGCGAGTCGCCAGGCCGTTTGCGTGTCCTCACCTGGCGCCCGACCTACGCGAAGACCTTTCCGAGGAACCCGCTCCAGGCCTCGGCGGTTGCTGAAGAGTCGCCGCTGCCGCTGAAGTCGTGGACGGTCATGCCCACCGGAGCGCCGAAGTCATTGCGGCCGAAGAACCGGTACATCGCATCCGACGTCCGCAGGCCGAGGAAATGCTCGTTGGCGAAGTCCACTTCGCCGGACAGCCGCCCCACGCCGTCGAAATCCAGCTCAACAGCCGAGCCCTGCGCGGCAGAGTCCACGCCCAACGCCTTCTTCAGGCGTTCGAAACCGTCCGTGGTCTGCGACGCCGCGGGCGCCTGGATGTCAGTGAACACCACCGGCTTGCCGTCGAAATACTGCAGGTACTGGCCCAGCGTGTGGAGGTAAAACTCGGTGTGCCGGCTGGCGCCGTCGTACTGCTCGTCCCAGTTGTCCGCGAAAATCCCGCTGTGAACGTAGTGCAGCCGGGCGCGGCCGCCCTCGAGCGGTGCCAGGACGTGTTCCAACTGGTTGAACCAGCCGCCCGGCCCGTCCATCCGGGAGACGAGATGCGTGGGGTACTCCTGCACGGTCTTGACGTCCGGCCACTGGTCGGTGGGAAACATCCAGGCGGGGGTCCCGTTGGTCACGGCTTCCCAGACGCGCTCGGGAGTGCCCGGCAGTTCGGCGTCCTGGACGATCTCAAATTCACGGTTGTCAGTCATTGTCCTGCTCCTTGGCTGAAAGGGGTTTGGTGGGGGTCTTAAGTACGGGGTGAAGCGCGACGACGATGCGGTGTTTCCGCCCGCCACTTTCGGAGGTGCCGCCCAGGCGGGCGACACTGCCGCCGTCGTGATATTTGTCCACCAGACGGGTCACCGCGACGCCGAGTTCCTCGGCAAAGGCGGCGCGGTCCGCCGCCGAACGGAACGTGATCTCGCCGTCGATCGCAAACGTTGCCAGCTTCTGCCTGGCAGCGGCCGCGCCAGCGATCAATTTGCCCACCTCCTGGACCATCCGCCCCGCGAGCGCCAGCAGCCAGAAGGCCGAGAAGCGGTCCGAAAACCGGTGCGGGTCCGGTGCCACCGACGCGAGGGCAACGGGTGAAATCAGGTACGAGGCCGCCGTCGCCTGGAGGACGCGCTCGGTGACGTTCCCCTTGCGCCGCTCCTCCACCAGCTCCACCAGCCCGTGCCGCTCGAGGGCCTTGAGGTGGTAATTGACCTTCTGCCGCGGCAGCCCCACCTTGGCGGCAAGCTGCGTGGCCGATCCCGGCTCGACGAGCTCCTGGAGGATGCGCGTCCGGATCGGGTCCAGCGACGCTTCCGCCGCGGCCGGGTCCTCGATCACTTCGATGTCCAACATGCTTCCATGGTGCCAGCCGACAACTTTTATTGTCAAGAACTTTTTTTCCGTCGGTAGTCCGAATCGATGGTTCCCTGCCGGATCGATGATCGTGGACGTCGAGTGTGCAGGGAACCGTCGAAACCGGCACGCGGCAGTGCCAAGGAATCGGCAAAGTAGAATGGACCGGTGATGCAATCCCCCCTCCCTGTGCGCGACGGCGTCAACGCCACCCGCCTGCGCCTGCCGGACGAGGGGCCCTGGGGCACAGCGATGGACTACATGATGCACCGCTGGGGCCACATCGATCCGCAGGGCATCGAAGGCAGGTTCGACGCCGGCGAGATCGTGGGCGAGGGCGGCGTCCCCCTGGACCGGGCCACAAGGCTTGAGGACCACACGTTCATCTGGTACTACCGCACGCTGCCGCCGGAGACCCGCATCCCGGTGGAGCTGACCATCCTGCACCAGGACGAACACCTCCTCGTGGTGGACAAGCCGCACTTCCTGCCCACCACCCCCGGGGGCACCTACATCCAGGAATCGGCGCTGGTCCGGCTCCGCAATCAGCTCAACCTGCCCGACCTGATCCCCATGCACCGCCTGGACCGGATGACCGCCGGCGTGCTGCTGCTGTCCACCAATCCCGAAACCCGCGGCAGGTACCAGGTCCTCTTCGAGAAGCGCCAGGTGCAGAAGGAATATGAGTGCGTGTCGGCCGCGGAGCCCGCCGCCGGCCACCCCGCCGTCGACTTCCCCGTGGTGGTCCGGAACCGGATGACCAAGTCCCGCAGTTACCTGCTTGCCGAAGTGATCGACGGCGAGCCGAACGCGGAGACCCGGATCGAACGGCTGGAAACGTTCGACGGCGGCGCAACAGGTGGTGCCGCGGGCACCGGCGCCGCCGGCACGGTTGGTGCGCCACGCCTGGCGCGCTACCGGTTGGAGCCTCATTCCGGGAAAACACACCAACTGCGGGTGCACATGGCTTCACTCGGCCTGGGCATCGTGAACGACGCGTTTTATCCCGACCTCCTGGATAAGGCTCCGGACGACTACACCAAAGCCTTGCAGCTCCAGGCCCGCGGCATCCGCTTTGTGGACCCCATCAGCAAAAAGCCCGTGGAATACCGCAGCCGGCTGGAACTCAGCGAGGCTCCTCGAACACGCTGCTGAAGGCGTCAGCCATCTCCGGACTGAACAGCACGAACTCCACCAACTCGAGCGCGCTGGCCGGATGTGAGGCACCAAACCCTGTGACGGCGTCGTGCGCGGCGCCCGCCACCTGACGCCCCTGCCAGCCGTACACGCCGCCGCCCACGGCCGGGAAGGCGAGGGACCTGGCGCCGAGCGAATCCGCCAGCCGCAGGCTTTCGCTGAAGCAGGACACCAGCAGAGCCGGGTTGGTCTGCCCGGCATGCCGGTTGGGGCCCACGGTGTGGATGACCCAGCGCGCAGGGAGCCCGAACGCGGGAGTGGCCACAGCGGCTCCCGGCGCGAGCCCGTGCGGCAGGTCCGTGTCGCGGAGGTGGCGGCAAGCTGCCAGCAGCTCAGGCCCCGCAGCCCGGTGGATGGCACCGTCCACGCCACCGCCGCCCAGCAGTGAGGAATTGGCCGCGTTCACGATCGCGTCCGCGGCACGGGTGGTGATGTCGCCTTGGAGAATCTGGATCCGCATGACGCCAGTTTCGCACCGGAGGACTCTGGATGACAGGCCGGGGCAGGAATATCCTGTGGGTACGCGAGCGCCAAGCTGAGGGGAACCCATGGACACGCTCATCGAAATCCCCGGAGACCGCACGGCTGCCAAGTTCGCCTACGCAGCGGCGGGCCTTGGCGTGGTGGGCGTGGCAACACTCGGCGCCATGTACGCCATCGAGGTGCCAAGGAACGGGCCGTACGTCTTCGGCACCATTAATGACGCCACCGGCGGGGGTTTCAACCTGGCGATCATTCCTGTGATCCTTCAGGTCCACCGTCGCCTGCGCCGCACGCCCGGCTCGGAGGCGGCCAAATGGCTGGTGGTCGCGGCCACTGGCGCAGGATCGGCAAGCTCGTTCCTCCTCGTCGCCAAGAAACTCGATTTCAACGTGTCCACCGGCATCACGGTGGGGGCAATGGTGGTCCAGGCTTGCTGGTTCCTGCTGGCCCACCGGTCCCTGCTCAAGACGGGCGGCTACCCGCGGGACCTGGCAAAGCTGGGACAATCCATTGGCGGCGCCCTGCTGGTGGCGTTGCCGCTGGCCGCCCTGGCCGCCGTCGAACAGGCGCCCGCTTGGATCCGCTGGGGCATCGGTGGGGCCGGAATAGTTGTGGGAGCCACCGCGTGGGTGGCCTGGCCGTACTGGTATTTCCTGGCATCCCGGCACCTCAGCCACCGTCCGGTAACGTCCCGGCACCCAGCAGCACGCTGACGTGGCCCCTGCTGCCGCCCGAAAGTGCGGTACTTTGTGGCCATGGACTTTGGCAACGCGGACAGCTGGGGGGCGGCGATCTACTTTTGGATCATTCCCCTGGTTCTTGGCGACGCCGTCTTTCCGCCCATCCCTTCGGAGATGCTGGTAATCACCGGAGGGGCACTATCCGCCGACGGCCGGGCCAACGTCTTCCTGGTGGGCGCACTGGCCGCGGTGGCGTCCTGGATCGGCGACATGGTGGTGTTCCAGCTTTTCAAGCGCCGGCTCAGCCACGTGCTGGACCGCTGGCGCTGGGGACGGAAAGTCCATCACGGCATTCATGAAGGCATCGCCAAGGCCGGCCGTTCCTCCACCTACGGGACAATCATCGGCGCCCGCTTCATTCCCGGCGGGCGGCTGGCGACGTCGGCGGCGGCCGGCATTGCCGACGTTTCAGCCCGCGGTTTCAGCCTCTGCGCGGGCTTGGGCGCGATCCTCTGGGCGAGCTGGCTGGTTGGCCTGGGCTACTTCACGGGTTCGGCAACGAAGCTGCCGTTTTGGGCGAGTTCGCTGATCGGGGTGGCGCTGGGCCTGGTGATCGGCGCCGTCGTCGGCATCATTGTCACGCGCCGGCGCGGCACCCGATCGCCGGTGGATGAGCCCGCGCCCGGCGACTGAGCTAGATCGGCGCCCAGCGGCCGCGGTTGCGGCGGAGCACCATCAGCGAGCCGGTGAGCGCAACGCGTTCGACGGCGTCGCGCATCATCGCTGCCGCTTCGCGCGCCTGCTGGTTCTCGCCGTGATATTCGGTGGCTTCCACGAGGAAGCGGAGGTTCAGCTGCGGTACGCCGCCCGCGATTTCGAGCTGGTTGGACTCCACATGGTGCCGGGTCTCCAGCGCCTCAACCGCGGCGGCCATCACTGCTTCCGGCGGATTGGCAGGCTTCAGGCCGGTGATTTTCAGGCGGGTCTGGAACGAAGGCATGCCCTCAACCCTACCG
>DIZT01000243.1:12520-25191 GCA_002427975.1 Micrococcaceae bacterium UBA6021
GTGTTGCGCAGGCCGGCTGCCACGCCGTTGACGGTGATCAGCATGGCCCGCTGGAGGCGTTCGTCTATCTCGGCGCCGCTGATACTCTCGCCTTCGGCGCCCTGGGCAGCCCGCACACGGCGGAGCAACTCCACCTGCAGGTAGCTGATGGGGTCCAGGTACTGGTCGCGGATCTCCAGCGAACGCTTGAGCGTCGGCTGGGCGTCCAGGAGCACGTTCTCCCCGGTGAGGTTCTGGATCTCGGTGACCGTGAGTTCATACTCTTCGCGGATGGCCCGGAAAATGTGGTGCAGGTCCTGGGGAACCAGGGTGGCCACGTAGTACCCGGCGATGTCCAGGTCCGTCTTGGCCAGCGTCATCTCCACGTTGGAGACAACCGACCGGAAGAAATGCCAGCTCTCCATCATCTCCACCAGCTGCGCGGAGTTTCCGGCTTCACGGGCAGCCTTCAGGCCCGAGCCAACACCGAACCAGCCGGGCACGATCTGCCGGGACTGGGTCCAGCCGAACACCCAGGGGATGGCGCGCAGGCCACCGAGCCCCGCCCCGGAATCCGGGCGTTTGGACGGGCGGGAGCCGATGTTCAGCGAGCCCAGCTGCTCCACCGGCGTGGAGGCCAGGAAGTACGCTGGCAGGTCAGGATGGTCAATCAGCTTCCGGTACCGGTCGAAAGCACCGTCGGAGATGATTTCCATAACGTGCCCGTACCGTTCGCGCTGGTCGTCCGACGTGCGCGGATCCCGGTGCAGGGCCGAGCCCTGGAGCACTGCCGCGAGGGACAGCTCCAGGTTTTCCCGGGCCAGCTCCGGCAGCGAGTACTTGTCCGAGATGACCTCGCCCTGTTCGGTGAACTTGATCTCGCCTTCCAGCACGCCGTTGGGCTGGGCCATGATGGCGTCATAGGTGGGTCCGCCGCCGCGGCCCACTGAACCGCCGCGGCCATGGAACAGCCGGACACGGACGCCGTGCTTGGCCGCCACGTCCCGGAGGTTGCGCTGGGTCTTGTGGATCTCCCACTGGCTGGTCATCACGCCGGATTCCTTGTTGGAGTCCGAGTAGCCCAGCATGATTTCCTGGACGTCGCCGCGCAACCGGACCAGGTCGCGGTAGGACGGAACGGACAGCAGCTGGTCCACGATCTCCGCCGAGGCACGCAGCTCCTCCACGGTCTCCAGCAGCGGCGCGAACCCGATCTTGGCGTAGGGAGCTTCGCCGAACAGGTTGATCAGGCCTGCCTCGCGGGCCAGGACGGCCGCAGCCAGGACGTCGTCCGCGCCACGGGTCATGGAAATGATGTAGGTCTCGATGACGTCCGGACCATACGTGCGCAGGGCGCGGCGGATCTCACGGAAGACGTCGTACGTGCCGTCAGCGACGCCGTCGAGCTTAATCGGGTGGCCGGACAGCGGCCGGCGGGAGGCCAGCTCCGAGCCCAGCACCTCGAAGCGTTCCTCGCGGCTCAGCTCCACGTAGCGGATGCCGGGGCCACCCAGCCGGTCCATCAGCTGGCCGACGGCGTCGTGATGGTGGTCGGCGTGCTCGCGGATGTCCAGGGTGGCCAGGTGCAGCCCGAAGGACGCGACGGCGCGGCGGACGCGGGCCAGCGCGCCGTCGGCGGCGAGCGACGCCGAGTGGTTGCGGAGGGACAGCTCCAGCAGTTCAAGGTCGGCCAGGAGTTCCTCGGTGGAGCTGTAGTCGCGGCCGTGTTCGTGGTTGGAGTCTGCGGCCACACGCTTGCCCGTGTTGATGAGCTTGGCCTTGATGCACGTGAGTTTGAGGCGGTAAGGCTCCTGTGCATTGAGCTCCAGGACGCGCCGGTCAAGGCCGGGAAGCTTTTTCAGGTCCACCTCGATGGAGTCCAGCAGGCTCTGGTCCGCACCGGACAACGCGGTGGAGTTGGACAGGATGGAAATCAGTTCGTCCATCATGCCGATGCTGATGCGGACGGCGTGCTGGTTCTGGATCTGCAGGATTTCCCTGGTGACCGCGGCCGTCACGTTGGGGTTGCCGTCCCGGTCGCCGCCGATCCAGGAACCAAAACGGATGGGTGCGTTCTGGGACGCGAGGGTGACGCCGTGCTCACCGAGCAGTTCCGAGAGCTCCGAGAGCATCTGGGGCATGGCGTCGGTCAGGATGCTGCCGAGGTAGTAGATCGCGTTGCGGGCCTCGTCCACGGGGGTGGGGCGCACCTGGCGCAGCTCGTCGGTCTGCCACATCTGGTCGATGACCTCCGAAAGCTGGCGGTCCTGCCGGCGGCGCGCGGTGGTGCCCTCCTTCGTCGGCTCGGCCAGGACATCAGAGAGCTTGCGGATCTTGTCCAGCACGGAACGTCGCGAGGCCTCGGTGGGATGAGCGGTGAAGATGGGGCGGACGTCCAGCCCGTTGACCACTTCCTGGAGTACGCCAGGCCCGGCCTGCGCGGCGATTTCGGTGACGGCCTTGGCCAGCCAGCCGTCCTTCTCCGGCCGGGTCCGCAGGCCGCGGACCCGGTGGACCTGCTCGGCCGCGTTGGCCAGGTGGAAGTAGAACGCGAAGGCACGGACCAGGTCGGTGGCCTGCTCGATTGGCAGGGAGCCGAGCAGTTCACGGACCTGTTCGACGACGTCGTGCGCGCTCCACGGGCCGGTGGCATCGGCACCACCGCGGGCGGCTTCCTTGGACTCCTTGGTGAGGAGGCGGACCTGCTCAACCAGCTCCAGGAGCTCGGGCCCGTGCTGGCGCACCAGGGATTCACCCAGCAGAGTGGAGACGCGCCGGACATCGGCCCTCAGTTCAGAGGCGAGGTCGGTTGCGGAATTCATTGCAGTGTTAGCCATGGAAACTGTCTTTCGAGGGTTCGGACTTGGCTCGTACACTGCGCTGGATACTGTGAGCCACGTTACTAGCTATTCGATGCTACCTGCACGTGGTGGTGAAGGCGGAATCTGTCTCAGATATCGCACGGTCTCAGGCGCCGGATGTCAGCGGACAATCTTGAAGTTGAAGTCCGGCGTCCCCAGCGCGGACCACAGGCGCAGCCATACCGGCAGCATCATTTCCGCGCCCCGGGCGGTGGTGATGTCGCCGAGGTCAATGACGTCGCGGTGTCCCAAGGACCGGAGGAGTTCGGTCACGGTGTTCTTGGCGTCGGCGTCGTCGCCGGAGACAAATACCGAGTGGTCCCCGCCGCCCAGCCTGCCGGGGTCGACCATCAGCCCGGCGTTCATGGTGTTCAGGGTCTTGACCACCCGCGCTTCGGGGAACGCCCGCTGGATCCGTTCGGCGTTGCTGTCAGTGTTGACCGGGTTCAGCACCGGCGGCATGCCCTGGGAAGAATCGAGGGGGTTGGACACGTCCATGACAACTTTCCCCGACAGGTTGGCCGAGCCCGCGGCGCTGAGGGCGCTGAGCGCGCCGGCGCCGTTCGTTGCATTTACCACCAGTTCCGCCGCGGCCGCGGCATCCACGAACGTTTCCAGGGCGATGTGCTGGTTCGCTGCGTGCCATTCGCTGAAGGGCGGCGTACCCATGGCGTTAGGGGTGCTGCGGGCGAAGGTTTCCTGCGGGTCGCGGGTGCCCACCACCACCTCGTGCCCCAGCGCCGACAGCGCGCCTGCGAGGGTCCTGCCGACGGTGCCTGTGCCCAAAACCGCGATCTTCATGCTTTCGACGTTACACTCCGCCGGCTACATAACAAGGGCTGCGGCCGGACCGCAGCCCTTGCGTCCGTGGTGGAATGAACGGTGTCTGCCCGGGGTTGTAGCGGGGGAACCAGCACCACTTTGGAGGAACCATGAGCATCACCGCAGGCGCGCAGCGCGAACGCTGGCAGCGTTTCCGCACGAACCGGAACAAAGCCCTCGCCACGCCCCACGGCTGGCTGACCCTGACTTCCTTCCAGTGGCTGGAATCCCGGCCCTCCGGCGTCGACCTCGCCCCCGGTTTGTGGTCAACGGACGGTACGACGGCGTCACTCACCGCCGCGGCGCAGGACGGCCTGACGCTGGTGGAAACCGGTGCGGCCGTCGACGGGACCATTACGGCCGCCCTCGCCGACGAGGAATCCCTGATGTGGGTGCAGTTCGGCGGCACGGACGGGCAGCAGGTAGTGGTGGAACTGGCCATGCGCGCGGACCGGTACGCCATCCGGACCCGCGATTCCGGTTCGCCCGTGCTGACGGAGTTCGACGGCGTGCCCACCTTCGACTACAACCCGGGCCTGGTGATTGAGGCAGCCTACGAGGCGTACCCGGAGCCTGTGGCCATCCCCATCGGAACGGCCAATCCGCTGGTGGACGGCGTGCATTATTCGGTGGGGGAGGTGGTTTTCCGGCTTCCCGGGATTGACCATGAGTACCGGCTGCACGCCGAGGAAGAGAAGCTCGGCGCACTGACCATCACGTTCCACGACGGGACCAACGGGGAATCAACGGATGAGTGGCGGAAGGTTTCCACCCCCAGGCCGCGGGTGGACGCCGCCGGGAAGGCAACGGTGGTCCTGGATTTCAACCGGGCCATCAATTACCCCAGCGCGTTCACCCCGTTCGGCAGCTGCCCCATGCCCGTGAAGAACAACAGCCTGGACGCGAAGATCGAAGCCGGCGAAAAGCAGCCCGCCGGAAGCTAGACGATCGCGGAGACTCCGGTGACCGCCCGGCCCACGATCAGGGTGTTGATTTCGAAGGACCCCTCGTAGGTGTAGATGGCCTCGGCATCGGCGAAGATCTTGGCCATCCGGTAGTCCGTCACAATGCCGTTGCCGCCCAGGATGGACCTGCCCAGCGCCACGGTTTCACGCATTCGGGCGCTGGTGTACGACTTCGCCAAGGCGACCTGCGGCATGTCCGCCGCATCGTCGTCCTGCAGTTGGGCGAGTCGAACCATCATGCCCATGCTGGCCACCGCATTGCCCAGCATGGTGACCAGCTGCTGCTGGATGAGCTGGAATTTCGCGAGCGGCCGCCCGAACTGCCGGCGTTCGACGGCGTACTGCCGGGCGACGTCGAACGCCGCCAACTGCTGCCCCACCGCCTGCCAGGCCACCATGATCCGTGAGCCCCGAAGGAGCCGGTTGGTGTCCTCGAAGCCGGTGATGCCGGCGAAACGGTCGTCCTCGGCGACACGGACGTCCGCAAAGACAATGTCCGCGTTCTGCACCGTCCGCAGCGCGATCTTGTTTTCGATCCGGCTTCGGCTCACGCCCGGCAACGACGCATCAACGATGAACCCGCGCACCGCGCCATGCCCGTCGGCAGCCGCGTCCTCGTCCCGGGCCCACACCAGGAGGTAGTCGCAGAACGTCCCGTTGCCGATCCAGCGTTTGGCGCCGTTCAGCACCCAACTGTCACCGCCGGCGTCGGGCTCTCCCGTTGCGCTGGAGATGCGCCGCGCCCGGGTTTCCATCCCGCCGGCGACATCGGATCCGTGGCCCGGCTCCGTGAGGGCGAACGCGCCGGTGATGCGCAGGCTTGAGGCGTCCGCGAGCAGCCGCGCCCTCTGGCCCTCCGAGCCAAACGCGTAGAGGGATTCAACGAAGAGGTCGTGGTGGACCAGGAAAAACGTGGCAATGGACGTGTCCACCCGCGTCATCTCGGCGATGACCAGGCCCGCGAAGAGGTTGCTGTAGCCGCGCTGGGCCGGCGTGCTCAGCTCCAGGGCAGCAAGCTTGGGTAGGAGGTGCGCCGGGAACTCCGCCTTGTTCCACCAGTCCGATGCGTAGGGCGCGATCTCGGTGGCGAGGAACTCCCGCAGTTCGGCCAGCTTGGTCCGTTCCTTCGGGCTGAGGAGGGACTCGAAGGCGAAGAAATCGGCCGTGGGCAGATCATCCAGCCGTGGCACCTCCGAGCCATCAGTGGGAGCCAGGTTCATTTCGGGCCCATCCGGATTGCCCCGTCGAGCCTGATGGTTTCCCCGTTGAGCATGGCGTTCTCCACAATGTGCGCCACCAGGGACGCGTATTCGGCTGGCCTGCCCAGGCGCGACGGGTGCGGGACCTGCTCCCCCAACGAGTCCTGCGCGTCCTGCGGCAGGGTTGCCATCATAGGTGTCTCGAAGATGCCCGGGGCGATGGTCACCACGCGCACCAGCGAGCGCGCGAGCTCCCGGGCCAACGGCAGCGTCATGGCGGCAACGGCCCCCTTGGAAGCTGCATAGGCGGGCTGGCCGATCTGCCCGTCGAAAGCTGCCACGGAGGCGGTGTTGATGATGACGCCGCGCTCCGGGCCGCCCAGTTCAGTGCTGACCGGTTCCGTGGCAACCATGGCGGCGGCGGCCAGGCGCAGCACGTTGAATGTCCCGATGAGGTTGACCTGGATCACCCGGTTGAAGGTCTCCAGCGGCAGGACCCCGTCCCGGCCCAGGACCTTGCCCGGCGTGGCGATCCCGGCACAGTTCACGACGATCCGCAGCGGCCCCAACGCCACGGCGGCGTCGACGGCGGCCTGCACCTGGGCTTCGTCGGTCACGTCCGCGGGGACAAAGACCGCGCTGGCTCCGGAACCGTTGGCGTCGGCGTTCAGCCCGGCGGCGCAGGCCACACCGGCAGACGACGGCAGGTCGATCAGCACCACCGAGGCGCCGGCGTCGAACAGGCGCTTCGCGGTGGCAGCCCCCAAACCTGAGGCCCCACCCGTAATCAGCGCGACAGTACCCAAGACGTCCATACATCCTCCTTGATGTGGCCCCAACACCGTCGAACGGCGCGGAACATTAGTTAGTGCATGTTAACTGAAATACCGTCGGTCCGCACCCGCTAGGCTGAATGCATGACCATGCCGGAGGCCGAACCCGTCGACTGGCAGGACCGGGCAAACGTGGCAGCCCGCTCCGTCACCGCGCTCTTCGGCCGGCGACTGCTGCTCCTCCCGGGAACGCACCTGGCAGCGGTGCAATGGCCCTCGAATGGGCTGAAAAACCTCATCCAGCCCTGGCACTACTGGTGGCAGGCCCACTACGTGGACTGCCTGGTGGACGCCGGCGGCCGCGAGCTCGCCACGGGAGCAACTTTCGACGGCGGCGGGCGGCCGAGCGCCGGTCGCCTGGCTTCCCGGCTGGTCACCACCATCCGGCTGCGCAATGCGCTCACGTTCGTCAACAACTATTACGACGACATGGCCTGGCTGGCCCTGGCCACGCACCGGCTCGAAAGCCTGGCCCAGGAGACGCGCAGGCCCGCAAGCCGCCGCAACGCCAGGGTCCGCAAGACCCTGACCCTGCAGTTCGATTCCGCCTCCACCGACGACCTGGGCGGCGGGACCTTCTGGAGTAAAAAACGGGACTTCAAGAACACGCCGGCCACAGCCCCCGTGGCGCTCTACTACGCCCGCACCGGCCAGCAGGCAAAGGCCCAGCGGCTGGTGGACTGGCTCAACGCCGTGCTCTTTGATGAGTCTCAGGGCCTTTACCTCGACGGAGCGCGGCTGAACGCGGCCGGCGACGTTGTGGTGGAGGACACCGCCTACACCTATAACCAGGGCCCGGTGCTGGGAGCGCTGCTGGAGCTGGGCGGCGAGGCTAACCTTGCCCGGGCAGCGGTGCTGGTGGACGCGGTTTCGAAGCGGCTCACCGTCCCGGGACGGCCCGTCATCCGCGGCGAGGGCGGCGGTGACGGCGGACTGTTCACCGGCATCCTCGTGCGCTACCTGGCGCTGGCCGCCCGCGATGAACGGCTTCCGAGCGGACTCCGGGCCACCGCCCGCAGCCTGGTCACCGGCACGGCGGAAGCATTCTGGGCGGGCAGGACGGAAAAGGACAACGGGACCGTCGTTTTCTCTCCCCAGCCACACCGTCCGGCGGGCGAGGCGTATCCGGCAGGTGCCGCCGTCGAACTTTCCACCCAGCTGCAGGCCTGGATGGTCCTCGAGGCCGCCGCGGGCCTGAACCAGCCGCGGCTCACCGCGGCAGCGCCGGGCGCACCCTGACCGGGGCAAGCTGGGCGACCACCAGTACGGCAGTGACGGCGCCGGCAGCCATGATCGCCGCCAGCACCACGATCTGGAAGCGCCCTGCCTCCAAAGGCGAAATCCCGCCGAAGATGGCTCCCACGAACGCTCCCGGGAGCGTAACCAGGCCTGTGGTCCTTGTCTGGTCCGTGGCCGGAATCAGGGCGGCGTGGACGGAACGGCGGGCGAGATCCAGGGTTGCCTGCCGCGCCGAAGCACCCAGGGCCAGCCAACCCTCCACCTCGTCCCAATGATCATGGACGGACTCGGCGAAGCGCCGGCCAGCCAGAACCGCAACGGTCATGGCGTTGCCGATCACTATCCCGCCGATAGCCAGGGCATAGCGGGGCGTGAAACCGATGGCGCCGGTGGCGAAAATGATGAGCAGCGTGGCGGCGATGCCCGCAGCCATCGAACCCCCAACGAGGCCCAGGTGTTGCCAGCTCCAGCCGACCCGCCGCGTTGCACTGACGGTGGCGACGGCGAACATCACCAGCAGCGCAGTGGCAACCCAGACCGGGTTGGTGATCACGCCGCTGAGAATAAAACTGACGGCGGCCAGTTGCACCGCTCCCCGGAGGATCGCCAGCGCGGGAGAAAACCTGGACGGCACACGGAATGCCAGCAGCACGGCCACCGCCAGCGCCATCAGGAGACCGACGCCCGCCAGTGTCGGCACGAAAGCTGCGAGCTCAGGCATGAGGCCAGCTTAGCCACCGGTCCGTCGCGTCACGGGGTAACTACGGTGTCGCGCCCCCGGCTAATTAAGTCACGCAACAGTTACGTAATTGATGTGATCCTGCTCACATAATACGTTTGCGGCTTGGTGGCTTAGGTATGGCTAACCTACGCTTTCTCAGGTGGGCCTCCCCGAATGCCCCGGCCCACAAGGACTCCGGTCCCGTTGACTTTTTCCCCAGAAAGTAGCCCTCAATGAAGATCCGCAACAGCGCTCTGGCAGGCATTGCACTGGCCGCCACTGCAGCCCTCGGACTGACCGCCTGCGGCGGCAGCACCTCCCCGGCAGCCACCGGCTCCGCAGCCGCTGACACTAAAGTGTCTGGCGAAATCACCGTGTACAACGCCCAGCACGAGGAACTGACCCAGGCATGGGTTGACGAATTCACCAAGGAGACCGGCGTCAAGGTCACCCTTCGCAGCGGCGAAGACCCGGAGATGGCGAACCAGATCATCCAGGAAGGCGCAGCCTCCCCGGCGGACGTCTTCCTGACCGAAAACTCCCCCGCCATGGCACAGGTCGAGAACGCCGGGCTCTTCGCCGACGTCGACAAGGCCACTCTGGACCAGGTTCCCGCCGAGTACCGTCCGAGCACCGGCAAATGGACCGGCATCGCCGCCCGCTCCACCGTCCTCGTCTACAACAAGACGAAGCTGAGCGAAGACAAGCTGCCCAAGTCCATGCTGGATCTGGCCAAGCCCGAGTGGAAGGACAAGTGGGCAGCTGCCCCGTCCGGCGCCGACTTCCAAGCGATCGTCTCTGCCCTGCTTGAGCTCAAGGGCCAGGCCGCAACGGAGGAATGGCTCAAGGGCATGAAGGACAACTCCAAGGCCTACAACGGCAACAGCGCGGCCATGAAGGCAGTGAATGACGGCGCAGTCGACTCCGCGCTGATCTTCCACTACTACTACTTCGGTGACCAGGCCAAGACCGGTGAAAACTCCAAGAACATCGGTCAGTACTACTTCAAGAACCAGGACCCGGGTGCTTTCACCTCCGTCTCCGGCGGCGGCGTGCTGAAGAGCTCCAAGAACGCAGCGGCTGCGCAGGCCTTCCTGAAGTTCGTCACCGGCAAGAAGGGCCAGGAAGTCCTCCAGACTGGCACCTCCTTCGAGTACGCCATCGCCTCCGGCGCCGCCTCCAACGAAAAGCTGGTCCCGCTGAAGGATCTGCAGGCACCTGTCGTGGACCCGGCTAAGCTCAACTCCACGACGGTTACCGAACTGATGACCAAGGCAGGACTGCTGTAATTCAGTGACCACTGATCTATCGGCTCGCCCTTCGGCGGGGAGCACGACGACGGCGGGCAGGGGCACCCGCCCCCGCCCGCCATTGGGCGTTTCTGCCGTGTCCGTCACAGCGGTGCTCATCGCCCTGTTCTCCCTGATCCCCTTGGGCTATGTCATCTTCATGACGGTGACCACCGGCTGGGACACCGCCGTCGGCCTTGTCTTCCGGCCCCGCGTTGGCCAACTGCTCCTGAACACTGTCTTGCTCGTGGTGTTCACTGTGCCGCTGTGCCTGGCACTCGGCGTGGGCGGCGCTTGGCTGGTGGAACGGACCAAGCTTCGTGGCCACAAGATCTATGCGGTGCTACTGGCCGCGCCTCTGGCCATTCCCGCTTTCGTTAACAGCTACGCCTGGGTCTCGGCCATTCCGTCGCTTGAGGGCATCTGGTCCGGCGTGCTGATCGCCACGCTGTCCTATTTCCCGCTCGTTTACATTCCCGCCGCGGCAACCTTGGGGCGGCTTGATCCGGCGATCGAACAATCCGCGGCATCTCTGGGCCTGGGGCCCTGGGCCGTCTTCATCCGCGTGGTCCTTCCGCAGCTGCGGATCGCCATGACAGGCGGCGGATTGCTCGTTTCCCTCCATCTGCTCGCTGAATATGGCGCCTTCGCGATGATCCGCTTCGATACCTTCACGACGGCGATCATGGTCCAGTTCCGGTCCACGTTCAACGGCACCGCAGGCAACATGCTCGCGAGTGTGCTGGTGTTCTTCTGCCTGGTGCTGTTGCTGGTGGAGGTCAGGAGCCGAGGAACGGCCCGATATGCCAGAGTTGGCTTCGGCGCACAGGCCAAGGCCACCCGGGCACCGCTGGGCCGGCTCCAGGTCCCGGCTCACCTCGGGCTTCTGGCCGTGACCGTGACGGCCTTCGGGCTCCCCCTCTGGTTTGTGGCGCGTTGGGTCATTGCCGGCGGCACGGACGCGTGGTCCGCCGCCGAGTTCCTCCCGGCCCTGTTTCAGACGCTTATTTATGGGGCTCTGGGGGCAGCCGTCACTACCGTCGTTGCCTTCCCCATGGCGTACTTGGCAGTGCGGTATCCCTCCTGGTTCAGCAGGATGCTGGAGCTGTCCAACTACGTCACCAGCTCCATGCCCGGAATTGTCGTGGGACTGGCATTCGTCACCGTCAGTATCCGCGTGGTGCCCGGCGTTTACCAGAGCGCCGGCCTACTCATTGCAGCCTATGTGCTGTTGTTTCTGCCCCGGGCCCTCGTCAACCTCCGCGCCGGGCTCTCACAGGCCCCAAAAGAACTCGACGAGGCCGCCCAGTCACTGGGCAAAGCCCCGTTGGCCTCGTTCCTCAGGGTGACTCTGCGCCTTACCGCCCCGGCCGCCGCAGGTGGGGCCGCGCTGGTGTTCCTGGCCATCCTTAACGAGCTGACCGCCACGCTGCTACTGGCACCCAATGGCACTCGGACGCTCGCCACCGAATTCTGGAGCAAGAGCAGTGCGATCGATTACGCGGGCGCGGCTCCCTATGCCTTGCTGATGATTCTGCTCTCAGCCCCCATGACCTACCTGCTTTTCCAGCAGTCCAAGAAAGTAGCCGGACAGTGATCGAATATTCCTCCTCCAGGCTTCCGGAACCGCGGATCGCACCGTCGGTGGCAACCAGCACCAACAGCCATCTGCAGATCGCCGACGTCACCAAGAACTTCGGCCCGCAGGCCGTCCTGAGGGGCGTGAACCTGTCCGTGGCCAAGGGCGGCACCACCGCCATTGTGGGCCCCTCCGGCTCAGGGAAGACCACGCTCCTACGCCTGATCGCCGGTTTTGAGCATCCGGCAACGGGCAGCATCTCGCTCGACGGCACCAAGGTGGCGGGCGACGGCGTCTGGGTGCCCGCGCATAAACGCCACGTAGGGTATGTGGCCCAGGATGGGGCGCTTTTCCCGCACCTGACGGTTGGCCAGAACATCGCGTTCGGCCTGGATACAGCCAAGCTGACGGGCGGCCGCCGCGCGGCGGCAGGCCGGATCAACGAACTGCTGGACATGGTCTCCCTGGACCCCTCCATGGCCAAACGCAGGCCACACCAACTCTCCGGCGGGCAACAGCAGCGTGTGGCACTGGCCCGCGCGCTGGCCCGCGAACCCGAACTGATGCTCCTGGATGAGCCTTTTTCCGCTCTCGACGCCGGCCTGCGCGTGGCCACCCGGCGGGCCGTGGCCAAGGTTCTTGCCGAAGCCGGCGTCACCACCATCCTGGTCACCCACGACCAGGCCGAGGCCCTGTCCTTCGCGGACCAGGTGGCCGTGATGCGCGGCGGCAAGCTGGCCCAGATCGGCAACCCGTTTGTGGTTTACACGCGCCCCGCCGACCGCGCCACCGCCGAGTTCCTGGGCGACGCCGTCATCCTGGACGCCTGGATGGAAGGCTCACTGGCCACGTGCTCGCTCGGTGGCATCCCCGTGCGCCGCCCGCCGGCCCAGGGCCGTGTGCAGCTGATGCTGCGTCCGGAGCAGATCCGGATCGCCGAGGATGGCCCAATCCGCGGCGTGGTGGTGGACACCGACTACTTCGGCCCGGAAACCACCGTGCGGCTCAAACTCTCTGTGCCACCTGAGCTGGCGGACGGCGCGGACCACCGCTACCCCGGCGGCGGCGAAGTGATCACCATCCGGCACTGGAACGCCTCCATCGCGCGGCCGGGAATGGAACTCTGCCTGCGCGTGGTGGGCGAAGCCGTAGCGTTTCCGCTTGATCCGACCGGTGATTGAGCC
>DIZT01000243.1:25252-30027 GCA_002427975.1 Micrococcaceae bacterium UBA6021
GATTGAGCCTGTCGAAATCCCCGCTATTGGTCCGCAGTCGGCCGTTTCTTCTGCGGGTACGGGGTTTCACCGCGCGCCAGCATCTGAACAAAGCCGGCGATCTTCCGTTCCCGGGTAGCTTCCTGTTTCACAGAGTTCGTCCGGTAGATCAGGGCATACCTGTTGACGGACGTCAGCACGTCGAACATGGCCTGCGCCCGCGGTTCGGCGGCGATGGCTGCGGCCAGATCCGCCGGGACTTCCGCCGTCGCCTGCCCGGCATAGGCTGTCTCCCAGCGCCCGTCCGCCTTGGCGGCGTCAACGGCCGCGCCGCCCGCCGCAGTCATCCTGCCGGCAGTTTCGAGCCGGGCGACGTGTCCTGCGTTCCGGGCGGACCAGGGGCTTTTAGGGCCGCGGCGGGTCATGCGCTGGAGGTAGCTCGACGCGTCGCGTTTTTTGACCTGGCCGTCGATCCAGCCGAAGCACAAGGCCTCGTCCAGCGCGGCGTCGTAGTCCAGTTCGGTGGTGTTGCCGCCCTTCTTGTGCAGCACCAGCCACACGCCCGGGCTGGTGGCATGGTTCAGTTCCAGCCAGGCCCGCCATTCGGCGGCGGTCGGCACCAGAAGTTCGTCGAGTTCGATGGCCATGGCACCATTCTGCTCCACGGGACTCCTTGTTCAAGGCGTGGGATCATGGCCATGTCACCAACAATTCTTCGTCTTCAGCCCGGGAGATCCAATGCTGCGTGTCCGCCCCATACATTTCACCTCGCGCCTTGACCAGTGGGAGCGGCTCCTCACGGACCTGGGCATGATCCGCACCGTTGATGACGGGCCCTGGAAGGAGTTCGACGCCGGTTCGGGCCGGCTTGCGCTGCATGCCGCCGAGGCAGGCTCCGCCGAGGACGGGACGACGGCGTTCGGCGTCGAAGTGGGAGACATCGCCGAGTTCGCCCGGCGAACCAACGAGGCCGGCATGGAGAGCGGAACAACGCCAGCCGAACTGACCCGGGCCGACCACGGCGACACCTGCCGCATCACCGGCGAGGACGGGTTCAGCTTCCTCGCCGACACAGCCGCCCACGGCGCCCAGTGCGCGGACGCCGATCCGGCGCTTGCCGTCGTCGGGGTCTGGTTCACGCCGGACGCTGCCGCCGCCGCGCAAACCCTCCGGAACATGGGCGCCCGCCACCGTCCGGTCCCGGACGACGACGAAACCGCGGACTTCACGGCGAAGAACGGCGGCGTGCTCCTGGTGCGCCCGGGCAGCGGAAATGCCCGGGCCGGCCTCGGTTTTGAGTACACGGGCGACCTCTCCGCCGTGCGGGACCGGCTGGCTGCCGGGGGCCACCAGGTCAGCATGACTGAAGAGGCTTTCGGGCAGACGCTGCACCTGACCAACCCGGACGCTGCCGGAACCACCCTCTGGATCTCCCGGCGGCTGCCTGAGGGGTGAGTTTGTGGCGGTTTGAACAACGCTTTACGCTGAGAGCTCACCCCTCAGCGGCTCCCGCCGTCCGATGGGGTAGAACTTAACCATGAACGTTCGCACTCCTGACCCCAATCCCGGCTGGCTCTCCGAAGAAGACCTCTTTGAGGCCCGAGGCAGGCTCCCCATGATCTACGTGGAGGCCGTACCGGTCAGGCTGGATCCGTTGGGATTCGTGAACGAGGTTGGCACGCTGCTGCAGGCCGACGAGGACGGGAACATGATCCGGTCGCTGGTGTCCGGCCGCGTGATCTACCGCGAAACCATCCGCGCAGCGCTCCTGCGCCACATGGAAAAGGATCTGGGACCGCTCGCGTTTCCGCAGCTCCCCATCAGCCCCGTGCCGTTCACCGTGGCCGAATACTTCCCGGCCCCGTCCCAGACCGGGTTCACCGACGACCGCCAACACGCCGTGTCCCTGGCGTACGTCATCCCCGTGACGGGCGAATGCGAACCCCGCCAGGACGCCCTGGAACTGACATGGATGACCCCCGAGGAAGTGCTCAGCCCCGGCGTCCAGCTCGAATTCAGCGGCGGCCGCGGCGCTCTGGTACGTCAGGCGCTGGCCTTTGCCGGCGTAGGCAACTGAGGCCCGCGGGATCCCCGGCGTCCCGACTTCCGGTGCCCTGGTTTGTAGACTGTAGGGCGGACCGCAAGAGAACTTAAGGACTCCCATGACCGAAAACCCAGCCGCCCGGCACTACAGCAAACAGCAGGCTGGATCTCTGACCACCGGCGATCAGCTCCTCCTTCCCGATGGCGAACGCACCGCCGAAATCCTGCAGGTGGAGTTTGAACCGGATGATTTCGGGACCCCTGCGGTGGTCCTGGCAACCCTCACAGGCGGCGGCACCATCCGCATCGCCGCCGGCTCATCCGTGAAGATCCTGAACACAACCGTCGTTGACACGACGCACGACGCCGAGGTGCCGCTTCCCCTGGCTGTTGTGCCGTCCGAGGAGGTGGAGGCAGCCCCGGAGGCTCCCGCCGTCGTCGTACCTCCCCTGCCTCCCATCCCGCCTGCGGTGAGCGGCCCCTCCGCTGAAGAACTTGCGCGGATTCCGGCGCCGAAGGGCACGCCCGAAGCCGTGGTGGCGGCTGCCGCCGAAGCCCACCCGGACGACGTCGGTGTGCTGCTGCTGGCGGACAAGCTGGCCAAGGGCATCAATTTCAAGTCCGGAAGCTGCCTGAAGGACCTCAGCGACCTGGCCCACGAACTGTTCATCACGCTGAAGGATCCCGACGGGGCACTCGCCGTGGCGGACCTGCTCAACGTCCTGCCGTTCGACGGCAACCCCGGCAGGTGGGCGTCGGTGGAGGCGTCGCTGGCGTTGTCCAGCTACATCTGCCGGCAGGACCGCCAAGAGGAACGCGCCGAGGTCTATGAAAAGCTGCTGCGCACGCCGGAAACCCAGGAGACGGACGCCTTCAAGGCACGGATGAACTCCAAATTGCGCCAGCGTTCCCTGAACGAACCAAACCTGTACGACAAAGAGATCTTCCGCTCGATCGACAATTCCAACCACGAGGCTGAGCGGGAGTGGCGGCTGCTGCGGCTCGAATCGCTGCTCTTCCTGCGGGCTCACGGCGGATCGGAAACCATCGGACTCGGCGAACTCCAGCGACGGATCAGCAACGAGCTTGAGTCCGTCAGGTCCTGAGCCGTGCTGGTGGGGGAATTACCCCCTACCCGGGGCTGCGCCGGCGTTGTAGATTCGGGCTATGACGAACAATCTGAGCGTGGTGATAAATGCTGATGCGCCGCAGGTTTGGACCATGCTGCGTGAACCGGCCAAAGTGGCCCAGTGGCATGGCTGGGAAGCCGATGAACTGACCGGCGAGATCAACCAGATCTACTTTGGCAGCAACGCCGTTGAAGCCCCTGACCACACCAGCCTGACCACCAACGGCGGTGACGTCTTCGACTTGAAACCGGTGGCCGCCGGGACTCTGGTCAGTGTCACGCGGGCAGCCCTGGACCACAACTCGGAATGGGCGGCCTGGGACGAGGACGTCACCCAGGGCTGGCTGACCTTCCTCCAGCAACTCCGCTTCGCGCTGGAACACCACCCGCACGGCAAGCGGCACACGTTGTTCTTCGAATTCCCCGGCGAACGTGCTTCCGCCATCGAAAAGCTGGGCTTGTCAGAGGTGCCCGCGCCGGGTGAGACGTACGTGCTGACGTTATCCACCGGGGAAGAGATCACCGGCAAGGTCTGGTATCACAGCAACCACCAGGTGGGGCTTACGGTCCACAGCTACGCGGAGCACGGCGACGGCCTGCTGATCGTGGCGGACCAGCCTGTCATTGAAGGTGTAAGGCCCGACGGCGGCGCCATGGTGATCGCCTCAACGTACGATCTGGGTGCCCACAAGGTGGAGTCCATCCGTTCGCTGTGGGACGGCTGGCGGGCTGAGAACTACCCCACATCGGAAGCAGCCCACTGAGGGATCGGCGCTGTTTGCTGGCACACTGGAACCGTGCCAGCCAACCCTGCCTCCGCTCCGCCCGTCGCCGCAACGGACCCTACCGCGACCACCGCGGACCAGTCGCAGTTCTCCTTCACCGTTGGCACGCGCCTGGCCGATAGCCGCGCCCCGTCCGGAGCGCAGCTGGCGGCTAACCGCGGCGAATTCCTGGGCCGCACGGGGACCATCACCACGCCCCATGGCGAGATCCGCACCCCGGCGTTCATCGCCGTCGGGACCAAGGCCACAGTGAAGTCCGTCCTGCCGGAATCCATGGCGGAGCTGGGGGCCCAGGCCCTTCTTGCCAATGCCTACCACCTGTATTTGCAGCCGGGCGCGGACGTCCTGGACGAAGCCGGCGGGCTGGGCGCGTTTATGAACTGGTCCGGGCCCACGTTCACGGATTCCGGCGGGTTCCAGGTGATGAGCTTGGGGTCCGGGTTCAAAAAGGTCATCGACATGAAGTCGGTGGACACGTCCGGACCGGATGACGCCGTGGCTCCCGGCAAAGAGCGCCTGGCGCATATCGACGACGACGGTGTCTGGTTCAAATCGCATCTCAACGGTGACCGCCACCGGTTCTCCCCCGAGATTTCCATGCAGGTCCAGCACCGGATCGGCGCGGACATCATGTTTGCCTTCGATGAGCTGACCACACTGCAGAACTCCCGCGGCTACCAGGAGGAATCGCTGGAGCGCACCCGGTTGTGGGCCCTGCGCTGCCTGGACGAACATTTCCGGCTGACATCGTCCCGGAAGGGAAAGCCCTACCAGGCCCTTTTCGGCGTGATCCAGGGTGCCCAGTATGAGGACCTGCGCCGGAAGGCCTGCCGGGACCT
>DIZT01000132.1:0-7176 GCA_002427975.1 Micrococcaceae bacterium UBA6021
CCTGATCCCGGTGCCCAACTAGGTAGCAGTAGGTGTCGTTATGCCCCCTCAAAACGACGATTTCACAACGTTAAATGCGAGTTGGGCACCGAACAGAAAGTGGGCGTCACCGTTTACTCGGCAGGCACCAAACCGGGCAGCTTCCTCAACAACCAGGCCGTGGAATCCCTGAACGAACTCCGTATGCGCCTCGTCCGCGACGACATCAACACCCGCGTACGGAAGCTCTACGCAGAACTCACAGGGAATTGAGCGGGTCCAAAACCCGGTGCTGTTTGTATTGTTGAGCACGTCCGGCGCCATCACTTAGCGCTCGCAGTGCCCGTGCGGATACGGTAGATACATGACGTCAACCACCGCCACCGAGACCGTACGGCCCGAACGCAACATCCCCGCAGAAATCGCCCGTTCGTGGCTTCTGGTCAACGCCATGAAAACCGAACTGTTTGACCAGTCGGCTGTTTCGCGCGCTGACTCGATCGTCCTGGACATCGAAGACGCCGTGGACCCGTCGCAAAAGGACCTGGCCCGTGGCCACGTGGTTGACTGGCTCAGCGGCGGCGGCAAGGCCTGGGTCCGCATCAACGATGCCACCAGCCCGTTCTGGGCCGATGACCTGGCCGGACTTCGCGGCACCCCGGGACTGCTCGGCGTGATGCTCGCCAAAACCGAATCAGCTGACCAGGTGACCGAAAGCTTCCACCGGATGGACGGCAAGACGCCGGTCATCCCGCTCGTGGAATCCGCGCTCGGCATCGAGGAAGCCAACAACATCGCCAAAGCCCAGGGTGCGTTCCGCCTGGCCTTCGGTTCCGGCGACTTCCGCCGCGACACCGGCATGGCGGCCACCCCCGAGGCCATGGCCTACCCGCGTGCGAAACTGGTGGTCGCCAGCCGCGTCGGCAACCTGCCGGGCCCCATCGACGGCCCCACCGTCGGCACCAACCACCCCATCCTGCGCGAGCAGACCGGCATCACCGTGATGATGGGGATGACCGGCAAGCTGTGCCTGGCCATCGATCAGACCCACGTCATCAACGAGGTCATCAGCCCCACCCCGTCAGACGTCGCCTGGGCCACGGACTTTATGTCCGACTTCGAAGCCAACGGCCGCGTCATCCGTGACGGCTCCGACCTGCCCCGCCTGGGCCGCGCGGAGAAGATCATGAAGCTCGCGGTGGCGTTCGGCGTGCAGCCGGCGCTGTAGACCTTTGACCGGCGGCCCGGCTCCGGGCCGCCGCCAGGCCGGCCCTTCAGGACTCCTCTTTTAGCCGCGCCGCAACGCACCAGTAGACTGGCAAGGTGTTGAACGAATTCTGGGCCACCGCGTCCACCGCCTACAAAACGCTGGTTTTCAGCGCCATGGGGCTCATCGCCGTCGGGATCACCCTCACCGTCGTGGCAAACACCTCCCAGAACCAGGGTCTTGCCATGGCCTCACTGGCAGTGATCGGGGCGGGCCTCGTGCTGCACGTGGCGGGCCTGGTGTACCGCGGGCAGCAGATCCGCAAGAGCTACAAGAAGTAGCCTGCTCCAGCCGGGCCGCAGTGCACCGTTACGTCGCCGTCTTCCTGGCCTCTTCGTTTCTGCGCACGTGGCTCCTGGCGTGTTCAACGGCTGGCTCCAGTTCTGCGAACAGATGCTTATGGTGCCGGAGGGACCTGATGACCCCGACGTTCGTGACCAGGGACAGGTGTTCGTCCTGGACGCCCTTGATCAGCACCGTGATGCCGCGCAGCTCCAGTGCCGAGACAACATCCACCAAGGCGTGCGCCCCCGTAGCATCCAGCATTCTGAGCTGTGACAACCTGATGATTGCGACCTCTATGTCCCGGACCTGGCTGATCTCCTGCAGAACGCGCTCCGCTGCTCCGAAGAACATAGCGCCGTCCAGGGTGAACACCGCGATGTGCTGATCGCCGTCCGTTGGTGGTCCTTGGATCTCCTCGCGCCGCACACCTGTCAGGGACGCCACCTTGCGCAGCGTCAATACTGCGGCTGCAGCGAGACCAATCTGAATGGCGACGATCAGGTCGAAGGTGACGGTGATGATGGCTGTGATGACGAACACGGCGGCATCTGAACGGGTGGAGCGCAGGATCGCTGACATGGTCCGTGTCGACACCATCCGTGCCGCCGTGACCATGAGGATCCCGCCCAGCGCCGCCAGCGGTATCCGCCCAACCAGACCGGCAGCGAGGTAAATTATGGCCAGCAGCACGAATGCGTGGACGATGGCCGACATACGCGTCCGGGCACCGGAACGAACATTGACTGCTGTACGGGCGATTGCGCCCGTGGCAGGCATGCCCCCGAAGAATCCGGCGGCGATGGAGGCCAGGCCCTGCCCCGTGAGTTCGCGGTCCGGGTTGTAGGGGCCGGCGGGCCTGCCGTCTGGCCCCTTCAGGCCTGTGGCGACGCGGGCGGACAAGAGGGACTCGATGGCAGCCAGTGCGGCCACGGCCAGGGCAGGCATGAGGAGGCTTCCGAGGGAGGCCGGGTCAATGGACGGCAAGCCGGGCGCCGGAAGGGAATGCGGTAGGCTGCCGATGCGCGGGATATCCAGGCCGAGTAGCTCGGTGGCCGCGGTAGCCACGACAACCGCGATCAGGCTCGCCGGGAGTGCCCTGTGGAGCCGCGGAACGGCGAGCATGATTCCGGCCACCACTGTGACAACGGCCAGTGTCTGCAGGACGGCCGGGCTGCGGGCATGGGAGCCGGCTTCGAAGGCGGCCAGAAGGGTATTGTGGCCCGGTATGGCGGCCGTGCCGGTGGCCAAGGGAACCTGCTGCAGGAAGATGATGGCGGCGATGCCGAGGGTGAACCCTTCAACTACCGGCCAGGGGATGAGGGAGACCGCCCGGCCCAGGCGGCTGAGGCCCAGGACGCAGACTATGATCCCGGCCATGATGGACACAACGGCCACGCTTCCCGCTCCGTGGGTGGCCACGATGGGGGCCAGCACCACCACCATGGCGCCGGTCGGTCCGGAAACCTGCACGTTGGACCCGCCCATCACGGCGGCCACCAGGCCTGCCACCACGGCGGTGATCAGGCCGGCTTCGGCGCCGACCCCGGAACTGACGCCGAAGGCCAAGGCCAGCGGCAGCGCAACAATCCCCACCGTGGCGCCGGCCAGCAGGTCACCTTTCCACGAGGATCCCAGTGCGGAGTAATCGGCCCACGCTGGCAGGAACCGGCGGAAAAAGGCCATATTCACGATGCGTACTCCGTCGGCGCGTCCTTGGACGACGGCTTATCCGGCGCCGGGCCCGCGACGACGCCCGGCAGTTGCTGGGCCAACTGCAGCTGTTCGTGCGACTCGGCCAGGCTGTCCAGCAGGACAGTGCGGGCGATGGCCAGGAGTTCGGAAATGAGCGGATGCGCCAGGCTGTAGTTCACTGAGTTGGCGGTCCGGGACGACGTGACCACCTTGTGCCTGCGCAGGGTGGCCAGATGCTGTGAAAGGTGGGAAGCTTCCAGCCCCGTTTCCGCCAGGAGATAACTCACGGGCGCCGTGGTGTCGGGTGCTGCCGCCAGCAATTCGAGGACCCTGATCCGGGCCGGGTGGGCCAGTCCCTTGAAAAGGTTGGCCTTGATCTCGTACAGCGGTGCTTGGTTGGCTGAAAACAAGGCTTACTTGCCATTCTCGAATTGACGAAATGATGGATTCATCATATCAGCAACGGCTCGCCGCATGTCATCCCGGACGCCGGACGTGCGACACCGCTGCTGCAGTCCAGGCAGGCGGGCCGATAGGCTTGAGGCCATGACTATCAATCCGGACCTGCAGGGCCGCAGCTACCCTGCCGCAGAGGTGTACGACGTCGGCCGCGAGAAAATCCGCGAGTTCGCCCGCGCGGTTAAGGCCACGCACCCAGCCCACTTCGACGTCGAGGCCGCCAAGGCCCTGGGGCACACCGACCTCGTGGCACCGCCCACGTTCGCCATCATCATCGCCCAGCGTGCCGATGCGCAGCTGATCGAGGATCCGGATGCCGGCATCGACTTCTCCCGCGTGGTCCACGCCGACCAGCGCTTCATCCACCACCGCCCGATTTTTGCCGGCGACAGGCTTGTGGCCGAACTGCACGTTGACGGTGTCCGCGCCATGGGCGGCGGCGCCATGATCACCACCCGCGCCGAGATTTTCGCCCTGACCGACGGCGGCAACGAGTCGCGCGAGTCAGTCGCCACCACCACGTCATCCATCCTCGTCCGCGGAGAGGGACAATAACCATGAGCCCCAGCTTCCACGAACTCACCGCCGGCCAGGACATCGGCAGCCGCACCATCGAGGTCACCCGCACCGACCTGGTCAAGTACGCCGGCGCCTCCGGCGACTTCAACCCCATCCACTGGAACGAAGCCTTCGCCACCGGCGTGGAACTGCCCGGCGTCATCGCCCACGGCATGTTCACCATGGGTGCCGCCGTGCAGCTGGTGACCGACTGGGCAAGCGACCCCGCCGCCGTCGTCGACTTCCAGACCCGCTTCACCAAACCGGTCCTGGTCACGGACACCACAGGAACCCTGGAACCCGGGGCCACCATCGAGGTCAGCGGCGCCATTGGAAAGCTCGACGCCGACTCGGGCACCGCCCGGGTGGACCTCACCGTGGTTGCTGCCGGCCAAAAAGTGCTGATGAAGGCTCAGGCCGTCGTCAGGCTGTCCTGAGCCGCCACGATCAATTGACCGCCAACACAACCGCCGCAGCCCAGGTCACGGCCTGGCGCAATGCTGTGGTGGTTGCCTACGGCGCCAGCGGACTGGCCTTCGCCTCTTGGGTGTCCCGCCTCCCGGCGATCCGCGACGGGCTGGAGCTGACCCCCGGCAACGTCGGGTTACTGCTGCTGTGCATGACTCTTGGATCCTTCGTCTCGGTCTCCGCCTCGGGGTTGATCGTTCTCCGGCTGGGCTCCAAGCGGACCATCCGCGCTGGCGCCATCATGGTGGGCTGCGGCCTGGCCATTGCCGGATTCGGAACGTCGGTCCTGGCCACGCCTGTCGCGGTGGCCGTGGGCCTGGCCGTCATCGGGCTGGGCACCGCCAGCTGGAATACCGCCTCCAACGTCGAGGGTGCCGCGGTGGAACGCGCGGTGGGCCGGCACATCATGCCCCGCCTGCATGGGTCCTTCAGCCTGGGAACCGTGGCCGGTGCCGGACTTGGGGCATGGGCCGCCGCGGCGTCCGTCCCGGTGTTCTGGCACCTGGCCGCGGCCGGCGTCGTGGTGGCCGTTTCGGTGACGACGGCGGCAGCGTGGTTCCGCGCGGATGTCACCCCTCTTCCGCCCGAACGGTCCGTCAAGCCAACCGGCACCAATACCTTCGAGGACCCCTCCACCGGGCCCATCCCCATCGTGCGGCAGACTGACGCGATCCTCGAGCAGCCGCTGGACAACAAGCGCAAGATCGCCGATGCCTGGCGGGACCGGCGGACCCTGCTGCTCGGGGTCCTGGTCCTGGGCCTTGCCCTGGCCGAAGGTGCCGCGGGGGACTGGGTGGCGTTGGCCCTCGCGGATGGGCACGGCCAGACCGACGCTGCCGGAGCCGCCGGCTACGGGCTCTTCGTCACGTTCATGACCATCGGGCGCTTCGCCGGCACGGTGGTCCTGGACCGCTTCGGCCGTGTCCCGGTGATGCGCTGGTGCGCCGCGATGGCGGTCTTCGGGCTCGGCCTGTTTGTGTTCGCCCCGGTGCCGTGGCTGGCGTTCGTGGCCCTGGCCATCTGGGGGCTCGGCGCATCCCTGGGCTTCCCGGTGGGCATGTCCGCCGCGGCCGATGTTCCCGCCAAGGCTGCCGCGCGCGTCTCCGTCGTGTCCACCATCGGCTACGGCGCGTTCCTGTGCGGCCCGCCGCTGCTGGGCCTGCTGGCCGAGCATGTGGGCATCCTGCACTCGCTGCTGGCCGTGATGGTGATGCTGGTGGTCAGCTTCCTGCTCTCGCCGGTGGCCCGGAAAGTTGCATAGTGTTGGCCTAAGTTAGTCTAAGTTGGTGACTCAAAGACTGCTCTCCACCCTGACCACGTCCGCCGTCGGAGGCCCCGCCGGTAAATATGTTGAAGCCCGAACCGAGGCGGAGATCATCGACGCCGTCCGGACGGCGGATGCCGCAGGGGAGCAGGTCCTGATCATCGGCGGCGGCTCCAACCTGCTGATTTCCGACGACGGGTTCCCCGGCACGGTGATTCGGATCGCCTCGGAAGGGTTCGTCGTCAACGCCGAGGACTCCTGCGGCGGCGTGGCGGTAGTGGTCCAGGCGGGCCATAACTGGGACGCCCTGGTGGAACACGCCGTGCTGCATGCGTGGTCCGGCATCGAAGCGCTCTCCGGCATCCCGGGAGCCACGGGCGCCACACCCGTCCAGAACGTCGGCGCCTACGGCTCTGACGTATCGCAGACAATTGCGGCGGTGCGCACGTGGGACCGGAGCCGGAACGCGGTCCAGACCTTCACCAGCTCCGAGCTGAAGTTCGGCTACCGCGATTCCATCCTCAAGCAGACCACCCTGGTCGGCTCACCCCGCTACGTTGTGTTGACCGTCGAATTCCAGCTGCCGCTGGGCCGGATGAGCGCGCCCATCCGGTATGCCGAACTGGCCCGGTCACTGGGCGTGGAGCCGGGTAAGCGCGCCTACTCCAACGATGTCCGCCGGGAAGTCCTCCGGTTGCGGGCCTCCAAGGGCATGGTGCTGGACCCCGCGGACCGGGACACATTTTCCACCGGCTCGTTCTTCACCAACCCGGTTGTCCCCGTGGACGTGGCGGCAGGGTTGCCGGATTCCGCACCGCAGTACCCCGCCGGTGCGGATGGGTTGGTGAAACTTTCAGCTGCCTGGCTGATCGACCAGGCAGGGTTCGGCAAGGGCTATGGCCTGGGGGAGGGCAGCGCCTCCGGCGGGCGGGCGTCGCTCTCCACCAAGCACACGCTGGCCATCACCAACCGGGGCTCGGCCAGCGCCAAGGACATGCTGGCCATCGCGCGCGAGGTGCGCGCCGGCGTCGTCGAACGCTTTGGCATTGAACTGCACCCTGAACCGTTGCTGATCGGGCTGACGCTCTAGCCTCAGCCGGTTCCCGCGGTCCTGACCCGCATAAGCGGTGCTGGCCAGCGCGGCTTATGCGGGCAGGGGCCGCCCGCGGCAGCGGAGCCGGTCCGTCCTAGGATGGGTGCATGG